>QIKY01000429.1 GCA_003233175.1 Planctomycetaceae bacterium
GCCGCAACTTTCACCTCCGCTCCCTGGCCACAATCATCAGAACCGCCTCCCGAGCAACCGCCCGCCAACCGTGCTAGCGTTGAGAAGATACCATCAATCCATCACGCTGACGATGGACACCTACGGCCATCTGTTCCCCGGACAAGAAGCCGACGCGGTGGCTCGGATGCGGCAAATGATGATTGGTCCCCCCGAGGCCCTGCGGGCGACCGGAACCGACAATCAAACGGCGGAGGCCCCAAATATCGCGCAGCTTCAGGCGCAGCAAACGGCACGCGAAACGCTGCAATCGGGTGCGAGGCGGTGCGAGCGGGAAGGCGAGGGCATCGCAAAAAAGAAAACGCCCAAGCCCTTACAGATAGCGAGCTTAGGCGGCGTTGTGCGAGACGATGCGACGAATCGCGAAAGTAGCGGAGGAGGGATTCGAACCCCCGACACGCGGATTATGATTCCGCTGCTCTAACCAACTGAGCTACTCCGCCGAACGTTTTTAAGTTTTTAAGTGCGTAAAAAGTAACGGCTTACGGCACGCCGTTTTTTGTAAGTGGAGGCCGTTCGTCCCTTGTTAACCCCGCAACGACTTGGGCAACTTCATTAATTTCGCCCAGAAGAATTAATTTCGCCCAAATGCAAAACCGCCGCCGCCCGCAATGCAACCTGCGACGTGAACATTAGATTACCGGCAGGAAAGAACTCCCCCTTGGTAAAGGTTTTTTACTTGATTCAGAACGCCCCCTCTGGCTCTCCCGGGAAAGGGGGAGGATAAAGTTGGTAAATTCACACCGGCCGCTCACCTCGGAATGACACATGATAACGCAACCAGCAGCCGAGTAAAGGTGAGGAAAACTGGCCCGCTCGGAGGCTCGGAGGCTCGGAGGCTCGGAGGCCTCGGAGGGAAATGAATAGTACGCTCCGCACGGTAAGGATTGACGCAATTGTATCATGGTTATGCAAAGGTCACATTTTCAGCCGTTTGGTATGCGGATCAAGTCATTTGTCTGTTCGGTCGATAGAAAAGAATACGCTGGCTCTTGTTGTAGAAATGTGGAGCCTTGTGGCGAGCCCTTTTTTCGGTGTGTCTGGCTGATGCATTCGTTCATGAATCATCGGGGCTGGGAAAGTGTGGGGCGTCTGCACGCCGATTCAGCCCCCGGTTTTTTGAAAGCCGGGGAGCCTCGACCGCCAATGCCGGAATTTATACCTCAAGCGGCTGAAAACGAGACATTTGCATAGCCATGATGCAATTGTGTCAATCCTTACCGTGCGGAGTATAGTGGTGGCACACTTTCAAATGTTGCGATTCTCCGCCAGAGGCACGATGCTTCGAAACCTCGTATTCCTGACGTGTGTGGTTTGCGTATTCGGCGTAGACACCGCTCGCGGGCAGTTAGATGTTCACGCCCCTCGCGGCGGCGAACCAGCGTGGGCGACGGAAGTTTCTCCGGGCGTGTTGGCGACCCGACAGAAGATTTTCAACCTACCCTTTCGAATGCTTCCCGCTCCCAACGGTTTCTCCCAGCCGCGCGAAGTGCAACTTTTTATCTCGACCGATCGTGGCGCGCATTGGAGTTTTTACGACCGCCGCCGCCCGTTCGATGGCGTGTTTGCCTTTCAAGCCTCGGCCGATGGCGAATACTGGTTTGTTTCTCAAATCGTTGATCAGCAACATCGGGCGTATCCCCAACACACCGGCCCCGAGGCGCGGGTGATCGTCGACGCCACGTCGCCGCGCATTCAGCTTTCGGCAAGCATCGATCCCGCTGGACGAATATCGGCGCAGTGGCGCGTGGAGGAAGAACTGCCGGCCTCGAATTCGTTGCAAATCGAATGGCGAAGCGGATTGAACGAACCATGGCGGGCGGCGGCGTTGCCAGCCGGTTCGTCGCGTCAGGAAGCGAGCGTGTTGCTCGGCCAGACGTCTTGGACGGCCGAGCGGCCGATTACCCAGGCTTTCGTTCGGGCTCGTATTCAGGATGCCGCCGGAAATGTGGCGGAGGTCGTCCAGCCGGCAGCGTCGATAGCCGCGTTGCCTCGCGTGGCCTCAACACGCCCGACGCAACCGCCCACCGATCCGTTCAACGCGCGGCGGTCCGCGCGGCCGGCGCCAGGCAATCCAATGTCTTCGGGCGAGAGCGAGGCGGCGGTCGCCTGGCCGGAAAATGAAGCGGAATACTTGGCGGGTAATGCGACTAGGCGGCGAGCCATTGTGAATACGTCTGGCCCATCGGCTCCGAACAGCGTTCCGTCTTCGGTCGCTGGAAACGGCGCATTTGGCCAGCCGCCGCCGGCAACGAACGCCGCGGGGGAAAAATCCAGTCTGCATGTGGCGAGCCATCGCGCCGGCGAAAACCCGCTCTCGCCGTCCGTCGGCGCGAACGGTTCGCAGCCAGAGCCGCTGGCCGAAAACAACCACGGCGCTCCTCCTCCGGGAGAACAGCCCCGCGTGACCAACTCCCGCCGCCTGCATTTGGAGTACGATGTGGCGTCGGTCGGGGCGGAGGGCGTCGCCAAGGTGGAGTTATGGAGTACACGAGATGGCGGCCGTTCCTGGCGCCCTTGGGGGCTCGACCCCGACCGGGAAAGCCCCATGCTGGTGGCCTTGGAAGACGATGGCGTGTTCGGCTTTCGAATCGTGATCACGGCCGGCAACGGACTGGCCGGAGCGACGCCCCAGTCGGGCGAACCGGCTGACTTGTGGGTCGATATCGACAGCACCACGCCGACCGGCCGCATCACGACCGCCAAGTACGGCCGCCAAACACTGGCGGGAAAACTTGTGATTCAATGGGAGGCAGCCGACCTACATCTCACCGATCGGCCGATCTCGCTTTATCATCGGTCGCAAGACCAAGACCGTTGGACGCCGATCGTCAAAGGCGCGGCCAATAGCGGCGAATTCATTTGGGCGGTTGGCTCACACATTCCCAAGCTGGTTTTTCTGCGATTGGAAATTCGCGATAAAGCCGGCAACGTCGGCGTGCATGAACTGACCGACCCCGTCAGCCTGGAAGGCCTCACGCCCAAGGGACGCATTCGCGGCGTGCGGCCGGTGGCCGAGATCAAATTCGAAGCCAGCCGGCGGCGGTTCTTTCGCTGAGGAACAGTCCTGAATTTACACGCCGAATTAAAAGCCTGGCATTTTGAAAATGCCGGGCTTTTTCGAACGACAACCGGTCACTTATTTCAGGACTGTTGCTGACACGGGGTTCAGTCGCCAATGCCGACGACGTCGCCATTTTCCAAGGCCACGAAAATTCGCTTCCGTGGTCCAGGCGCCAAGCCCCAGGAAACCGGCGCGGCCGGTAAATCGACCGACCACAACACCCGGCCCGATTTTTTATCCAATCCGGCCACCGCGAACACCGCCGCCGCGCCCTCTTCCCCGGTTTTTTCACCGGCCGCCAATACCGAATTGGCGCAAATCGCCAATGCGAGAGGATCGCGAAAGACGCCGCTGCGCCACAGGCCCAGAGGTTGGCCGTCTTTGTTTTTCTCAGCCGCCAGCCGCACCAACTGGCCGGTGGTTCCGCGAATCGTGGCTTGGTCGTCTTGGGCCTGAAGAAAATGCCCGCCGAAATATCGCGAGGGGCCGTACTTGGGCGGCGAATAGAGGAGTTGGTCGAACACGCGCACTTGTCCGTCGACGAGAAACAGTTCGCGGCCGCGGGGAGAGCGCTGGAACATTTCTCGGTTTTTAGGTTGGGCGGGAAATCGCTCCTTGGCATCGGCGGGACGGTCCCACCACTCGTTCTCCAATTTGTTCAAACAGGCGCCGGTTTGTAGGTTGTAGATCGCGGGAGACACCACATTCCCGCCAGCCAGATACAAACGCTCATTGTGCAGTAACAAATGGCCTTGCACGCTGACGCCCGTCACCCGCTCACCCGACACCAACCGCCCCGACGTATTATTCTGCCAGCGGATCTTGCCGGTTTTGGCGTCCAACGCGTAAACGTGCGTGCCGTCGTAACTGGTGATGCCCGCCGCCGCGTACAGCACGCCCTTGTGCAGCAACACGCCGGAGCCGACCGGCCAATTCGAGAGCAGACGTCCATGAACGAGAATGGAGCGTTCGGCGGGCGCCGCGCGAAACTTCCAAAGTGCAGCGCCCGAAGCGGCGTCGAAGCAGTAAACGACGCCATCGCCCGAGCCGACATAAATCCGGCCTTGATAGAATTCGGGAGGGAACCGCACGGCGCCGCCGGTGAACGCCCGCCAACGCACTTCGCCAGTGGCTGCATCGGCGGCGTGAACGACGCCATCGAGCCCGCTCCAAAACACCAGCCCCACCGCCGTCGTGGGCGCAGTGGCCGGTTGGCCGGAAGGCGAATGGGAACTCCAGATGATTCGCGGCTTGGCGGGCGCGCGGGCCGAACTGGCGGCTGTTCGCCCGGAGTTCGCGCGGTACCCGGGCCACGCGTCTGGCCCCGCTTCCAGTCGGTTTTCTACTTTCAATGAACTGCTTGCCAAGCGTTCTTCTTCGACGGCGGTTTGATTGAATTTGAAATCGGCGGCCGACGCCAAACTGATCATGCCGATCAGCGTATGATTGCAATCGCACATCCAGGGGCCCCAATAAAGTTGGCCATCGGCAATGATCACGCCGTCTTGGCAGGCGGGCCGCATGAGCGGAATGCGCCGCGCCTGGTTGCCGGAAAGATCGAGCCGCATCGTGCCGGTGTGACGGTAGCCTCGCGTGAAAATACTATCGACGGCGCCGGTGGCGCGCGTGCAATTCCCACGGTAACAATCCAGATCGGCCAGCACGCGGCCGGTGAGGTAGTCGAACTTCTTGCTGGTTTGCGTGCGCCCCATGGCGTACAGGGCGTCGCGGCGCAGAACCAGTTGGAAGTTGCCATGCGGGTAGCTCCACATCAGCGAACCATCGTTGGCCGAAACCGCAACGAGATGCGTCCGTTGCGGACCGGCAAAATAAACGCCCGCCCGATTCGCCTTGGCGTACGAGGAACTGGCGAAGCCCTTACCGGGCGTTTGCGCGCGGTCGTGTTGGCCGATGGCCGCCAGAAGTTTTGCGTTGGTGGTGGTCCAGATGTCCTGGCCGGTGCTGGCGTCGACGCTGGTCAAACTCTTTTCGTGGCAGTAGAGATAAATTCGCCCGTCGGCCATGCAGGCCGCCCGGCTATCGATGGGGTCGGCGGAGGCGCGTTTCCAGAGCACCTGTTTTGTTTCGGGGTTGATGGCCAAGAGCGTGTGGCCGAATCCCCAGGCGTAGGGGGAGGCGTAGCCTTTTCCGAGATCTTTCCAAGGCCAGCCGGGCAGCTTTCGGGCGCCGCGAATGGTGGGGTCGGGTTTTTCTGGGGGACCGATGATCGCGTAGAGCACGTCGTTTTCGAGGGCCATCCATTTCCAAACGCCGTCGGGCGCCACCGACGGAGGAATTTTGATCTCGCCGCGCAATTCGCCATCGGCGGCGTTGAGAATTTTGCAAGATGTGTCGTCGGCCAAATACAGCGTATCGGGCGTCGCAATAAGCGTGTTGCGGTGGATCATGAAGCCGGGCGTGAGCGGCCTCCGCCAAAGCAGCGTTCCGTTGTAGCCATTGATGGCCGCCAGCGTGTTGAGCCAGGGCCACTCCCTTTCCTTCAGCGCGATGTGGCCAAACGCCTTGAACACCCGGCCTCCCGAAGCGACGGTTACTTGCGGCATCGGCACGTACCACGGTTCGCTCAGGAATTGTGTCAGATACGGCGCTTTGGCATGCACATCGTTCGATTGCGGGTTGTTGTCGGGGCCGTGGTAAGGATGCGACCAATCGTCCGACCCCTCCGGAAACGGCTTTGTCGTGGCGACGCCATCCGCGAAAACCTCGCCGCCGGGATGTAACACGCGCAATATTTCGCGGCGAACATTGGCTGGCAACGCCCCAAACGATTTCTCGCGATTGAGAACAAACACGGCGTCGGCCAGATTCGCGGCCAGCGGTAAGGCGTGCGCCGGGGCGGTGGTCACGTAGACTTTTACTCCCAGCAGGCCGGCGTCGGCGGCCGCGTTGCGAAGGCGCCCGGCGGCGGAGTGATTGGACGCCTGCACGAGAAAAACCGCCTCGCTCTTTTCGGCCAACGAGAGCGGAACTGCGGCGTCGGTAGCACCAAGCAATACACACACGCCCTGTTGCGGAACGTGGCGTGCAAGGGCCGTTGAAGCGTCGTCTCCGGCCACAACTCCAGTCGCGGTCGGACAAGCAAACGCCAAGTAGAAAATCACCAATGCCGGAATGCGAATGCTTCGAGACACCACACGATACCCCCTTGCTATGAGTTGACCGCCAATAACTTGCTTGGCTGCGCGAGCGTGTAGGTTACCGGTTATGGCGAGGAAAAGCCCGACATTTTCAGAATGCCGGGCTTTTGATTTTGATCTGGCGGGTTGGTTCCGTCCCCGGCAACCGCCCTACTGTTTCGCCGCCTCCGGGGCTCTATAATGGCGGCTGAAATTACGAGAGTTGCCTAATGCGCATTCTCTTCCTCTCCGCATACCCACCAGGAGTTTTTGGCAATGGCATTTGGTTTTGGCGTTGTTGGCTGTGGCATGATCGCGAACTTTCATGCGAAAGCCATTGCCGATATTCGCGGCGCGAAGCTCGTGGCCTGCTACGACGCATTTCCAAAAGCGGTCGATCGTTTTTCCTCCGCCAACAGTTGCCAAGGCTACCACGATCTGGCGGACATGCTCGCCAACCCCGCGTTGGATGTGGTTACCATCTGCACGCCCAGCGGGGCGCATATGGAGCCGGCGGTGGCCGCCGCGCAAGCCGGCAAGCATGTGATCGTGGAGAAGCCGCTCGAAATCACGCTCAAACGCTGCGACCGCATCATTGCCGCCTGCAAAAAAGCGGGCGTGGTGCTCTCGGCCATTTTTCCTTCGCGGTTTCATGAGTCGTCGCTCTTGATAAAAGGCGCCATTGAGCAAGGCCGCTTTGGCCGACTGACCATGGGCGACGCCTACGTCAAATGGTTCCGCACGCAAGAGTATTACGATAGCGGCGCCTGGCGGGGAACGTGGGCGCTGGATGGCGGCGGAGCGCTGATGAACCAGGCCATTCACAGCGTCGACCTACTCACTTGGTTCCTGGGGCCGGTCACTGAAATATCGGCCCAAACCGCCACGCTGGCGCATAAACGTATTGAGGTGGAAGACGTGGCGGTGGCGAATCTCAAATTCGCCAGCGGAGCGTTGGGCGTGTTGGAAGCCACGACGGCCGCCTATCCTGGCGCGCTCAAACGCATCGAAGTGCATGGCTCTGAAGGTTCGGCCGCGATGGTGGAAGAAGATATTGATGTTTGGGAGTTCGCCAAGAAGTCGCGAAAAGACGCCGCCATTCTCAAGAAAATGGACGGTCAAACAGAAACCGGCGGCGGCGCGGCCGACCCCGCGGCAATCGGCCATCATGGCCATACGGCGCAATTCAAAGACGTGCTCGCCGCGATCAAGAACAACAGAAGTCCCTTAATAGACGGGGCCGAAGGCCGCCGCAGCGTGGAGATCATTCTCGGCGTTTACAAAGCGGCCGAAACGGGGCGGCGCATCGCCCTGCCGCTGAAATCCGACCCCGTTCTTAAAGCCCGCCCGAAAAAATGAGGCGGGGCGGCTGAGTGTGGACGAACAGCATTGTTCGCAACGAGTTTCACCCTTTGTTCGAGCCTGTCAGCTTTTGCAATTCTCGTTCCAGGCTTTAGGCTGATGGGAATGTGATTTCTTGGCGGCGGCAATGGCGGGCTTCTTGGAGGGCGCCGGAGGGAATGGTAGGATAGAAGTCACAGGATTTCTCAATTATCAAATGCGCGTGCTTTTCACGTTGGCGAAAAAAGGGGCGGCCTATGTCGAACGAACTTTGGCGACGAGCAAAGGAGCCCATGGCGCCCGTGACGCTGGACCTTGGAGTTTACTTCGCCAGTCAGGCCCTCTTTCAGCCGCGGCATTTGCTTTTCACGTTGGCCCGTTATAAGTTCGCGGCGAAACTCCTAGCCGACCAAGGGCCGATGAACATTTTGGAGTTGGGCTGCGCCGAGGGGTTGGGGTCGGTCATGCTTACCGAAAATGGCAATACGGTGACGGCGGTCGATTTTGACGAGGAATCGGTCGCCCACGCCAAGCGAACGCTGGAAGGCCGCGTGCCGATCACTTTCCAACAAGATGATTTCCTGGGAAAGAGCTACGGCGCCTTTGACGCTGTCGTTTCGTTGGACGTCATCGAACACATCGAACGCACTCGCGAAAATGAGTTCATGCAAACCATTCACGGCAGCCTGCAGCCGCACGGCATGTGCGTGGTCGGCACGCCCAACGATACGGCGTCGGAATATGCCTCGGAGTCGAGCCAGATAGGGCATGTGAATCTGTTTGAAAACGACCGTCTGGTGGCCCTCTTCCAAAAGTACTTCCAGTATGTGTTCTCCTTTGGCATGAACGATGAAATGGCCCATACCGGCTTTCCCGCAATGCGGCACTATCTGATGGTTCTGGCCTGCCACAAAAAAGACCTCGGTTAAAGCGAGCGGCGGATCGGAGTGTGTGTTCGTGCCTGAAAAACGCCCGCCAACGTTGTCGGCTGTAATGCCCAACTACAACCACGCGCGCTATTTGGCCGAAGCAATCGAAGGCATCGCCGGGCAATCGCGCCCTCCCGACGAATTTTTGATTCTCGACGATGGCTCCACCGACGAGAGTTTGGCCGTCATTGAACCGTATCTGGCGAAGTATCCGTTTATTCGCCTGATTCGCCACGAACGCAACCAAGGGCTGTTGGCCGCCTTCGCCCGACTTTTTGAAGAGGCGACCTGCGATTATCTCTTTCTCGCCGCGGCCGACGACATCCGCCGGCCGGGCTTCTTTGAGCAGGCCCTGGATTTGGCGGAGCAACACCCTCGGGCCGGGCTGATTTTCGGCCAGATGGGTTTTATCGACGAGCAAGGGGAACGCACCGGCGGGATTGGCGTCGGGCGTTGGCGGGCGCCGCTTCATGCGTCCCCCGCCCAGTGCCTCAATGACTATCTGCGTGTGGAATTGGCCTCGCATTCACCCATTTGCAGCACGATCTTTCGCTCCGACGCCTTCCATGAAATGGGTTGTTACCATCCGCAGCTTGGCTCCTGGACCGACTCCTTCGCGTTTCGCGCCATCGGATTAAAATACGGCGTTTGCTACGCACCCCGGGAATTTTCCCAGTTTCGCAAGTCGGTGGGCAGCTTCAGCCACCAAAGGTCCGCCGAACCTCGCAAAGTGCTCGCCATTATCGCTCATGCCCAAAAGCTCATGCGCACGCCGCCGTATGCAGACTATTTCCCCCCAGATTATGTTCGCCAATGGGGGCGCTCCTACCGGCGGTTGGTTCTATGGAACGATTTTTTGGGCGATGAACGCGATGCCCCCGGCGCCCAAAAGAGGGCGTCGTTCCTGCTGCGAAACACACGCCGCCTAGCGCGGCTGCCGCGCGTGGCGGCGTTGGCCTGCTACCGGCCCGATGTTGCTTCCTCCAACGCTCCTTCGTAGCTGCCGTAGCGGCGGGTTTTTGCCACAAGCTGGTTCTGGTGGTGTGCAGACCGATTAGGGCCAAGCCTATCCTGAAGTCGACAAACATGCGCGGCAAACACAATCAGGCGACCGCACTCAGGCTGAAGGCTCTGCTTCGCTGAGTTCTTCCTGTATATCGAACCAGCGCTGTTCCGCATCGGAGAGTTCGGCTTGGAGCCGGGTGACGTCGTTGTGCAAACGCAGCGCTTCCTCGGGGTCGGTGGTTTGCAGCAACTGCCGATTGAGTTCGCTTTTTTCCTCGTCAATTTTGGCGATCTTTCGTTCCAGGTTGCTGCTTTCCTTGCGCATCTTGCGTTGATCGCGCTCCGGGGCGCGATGATCTTTTTTTCCGATCCTATCCTGCGGCGCGGAGTGTTTGTTTTTTTGGCTTTCCCGGACGCGTTCGCCCTGATCGATTTCCTTGTTCACCGCATACAGGTAGGCGTCGTAGCCGCCGCCGTAATTCTTGGCGGCGCCATCACGAACTTCGATCACCGACGTTGCAATACGATGCATGAAATGGCGGTCGTGGCTGGTGAAAATGACCGTCCCCTGGTAGGCCAATAGCGCGTTGGCCAGGGCCTCAATGGTTTCCACATCGAAATGGTTTCCGGGTTCGTCCAACACCAGAATGTTGTAGGAGCCGAGCAGAATACCGGCCATGCAAAGTCGGGCGCGCTCGCCGCCCGACAACACCGCGATCTTCTTCCGCACGTGAGCATCGCGAAACAGCAAGGCGCCGGCTTGCGCCAAGATTTCCTGCGTGGTGGCGCTGGCGGCGCAATATTCCAAATACTCCAGCACCGTTTTTTCCTCGGGCAGGCTGGTGTAGACATGCTGTGCATAGACGCCGATATCGCAACCGAAACCCCAGCGTGTCTCCCCGCCCAGCGGTTCGAGCGAACCGACGATCGTGCGCAACAGCGTGGTCTTGCCTTGGCCGTTATCGCCCACGATGCCGGCCCGTTCGCCATGTTCGATTTCAAGATTGATTTCCTTGGCCACGATATGATCGGGCTCCCCTTGACCCCGATAGCCGATCGCCAAATGGCGGCAGCGCACCGCCGGGCCCTTGCGAGGTTCGATCACGGGTGCGCGAATGTGAGCGGTGGCTTCGTGGGTTTCAACTTCGCTGAGTTGCAGCCTAGCCAACTGCTTGCTCTTGGACCGCGCCTGGCTGGCCGTATTGGCGCCGGCTCGGTTCTTGTCGATAAACTTCTTCAACTGTTTTTGTTTGACCATGATGGTCGCGTTCACGCGCTCATCATGCTCGCGGCGTTCGGCCTGGTATTCGAGAAACTCCTCGATTTTTCCGGGAAACAACGTCAGCTTTCCGCGCGACAGATCGAGCGTTTGCGAGCACGTGGCGCTCAAGAAGGCGCGGTCGTGCGAAACGATCAGGCAGGCCTGATTGAAATTCCGCAAAAAATGTTCGAGTAGAATTTGGGTTCTGAGATCGAGAAAGTTCGTCGGTTCGTCGAGCAGCAGCAAATTCGGTTCGTGCAGCAACAGCGCCGCGAGCTTCACACGCGTTTGCCAACCTCCGGAAAGCTCCGCCACGGGCCCTTCCAAATAGGCGCCCTTCAATTCAAACAGCCCCGCCACTTCGCCGCACTTCCAGTCGGGGCGTTCGCTGTCGCGGATAAGGAAATCGAGCGCCGATTCACCCGGCAGGAACGGATCGTGCTGACGCAAGTAACCCACGCGAAGCCTGTTGCTGCGAGTCAATTCGCCGCTGTCCAGCTCTTCGTCTTCCAGCAAAATACGGAGCAGCGTCGATTTCCCGGCTCCGTTGCGTCCAATAAAGCCGATTTTCACGCCATCGTTGATCGTCACTTCGGCGCCATTGAGCAGAACTTGGTCGCCGTAACTCTTGTGTGCGTCTCGAATTTGCAACAACACCGCCATGGAAAAACCGCCGGAACAGGAAAAAGGGAAGGGAGGTTGGTGGGAAGGAATTCTCAAACAACCGATGGTAAAAGCCGCGGCCAGGATCGTAAAGGTGGTTTCTCGCTGAATTTTGCCGCAATCGGCCGGAATACGTCCGAAAAGAACCGCTACAATGGCACACATATTAAAAGCCCGCGCTTCCAAAATGCCGGACCTTCGAGATTCAGGGAACATCCAAGCATCTGGCGCCAATAGCCGCCAACCAACAAGGATCAATCATGACGGTGCGGTTTGCCTTCGTGGGATTTCGACATCCTCATATTAACGACATGTACGCGCGCTGCTGTGAACGGCCCGGCATTGAAGTCGTCGGCTGTTGCGAGGAAGACGCAAAAACACGCGAGGAACTCGCCGCCGCCGCAACAGTGAACATCACGCACGACAACTTCCAAACGCTGTTGCGAGAGGTCGACTGCGATGTCATCGCGGTGGGCGATTGCTACGGACGCCGCGCCGATATCATCGAAGCATCGCTGAACGCCGGTCGGCATGTGATCAGCGATAAGCCGCTGTGCATTTCGCTCGACGAACTCGATCGGATCGAACATGCGGCCCAAACAGCGGGGCGCGTCATCGGCTGTATGCTCGACATGCGCGACTTGGCCGTTTTCCTCGGCATGCGCGAAGTCATTCAGAGCGGCCGCATCGGCGAAGTGCAGGCTTTGAGTTTCGATGGCCAGCACCCGTTGCTGTACGGTAAGCGGCCGATGTGGTACTTCGAGAAAGGCATGCATGGCGGCGTGCTGAACGATATTATTGTTCATGCGGTCGACTTCATTCCCTGGGCCATGGGTTTGCAGCTTCAATCGGTGGTGGCGGCCCGCTGTTGGAACGCCACCGTTCCGCAACACCCCCACTTCATGCAGTGCGGGCAAGCGATGCTTACGCTGGAAAACGGCGCCGGGGTTATTTGTGATGTCTCTTATTTGACGCCCGACACGATCGCCTACAAAATGCCTTTGTATTGGCGGTTCACTGCGTGGGGCGATAAGGGCGTGGTGGCGGCCGCGTACAATTCCAAAACCATCACGCTCTACGAGAACGGCCAGTCGGAGGCCGAGGAAATTGCACTTCCCAAGGGCCAAGGGGGCGCGTATTTGGATGCGTATCTGGCGGAAATCGGCGGCCAAACAACCGGCTTGCACCTTTCATCGGCCGATGCGTTGGCGGCCGCACGCGTTTCACTGCTGATCCAAAAAGCGGCCGATGAGAACCTGCATGACATTGCCTTAAAACCGGCCTAACGCCGCCTTAGCGTTGCATGGTTTCGTGTTCCGTTGCAACTACGGCGCCGCGCTGGTCGACCAGTGTCAGGTAGCAAACGTACGGCCGGCCTTTCTCAAACACGCCGGCGATATCGGCCGTGGCGGTTGTTTTGTCGGCCAGTTCAGCGGGAACGGTTTTCCAAAGACGCTTCGGCCAAGGTCCGGCGGCGAGGGCGTAATGCAGAAACGCTTTTTTGACCGGCAAAC
>QIKY01000379.1 GCA_003233175.1 Planctomycetaceae bacterium
TGGGCATTGACCCCGAGAAAATAAAATCCATCCCGCCAAAAAACCCGATATGATAAACTCAAACCACCAAACCTGGCGCTGTCCAGCTAAGTACCTGTCCAAATACTATTCCGTGTTTTTCGGATGCGGATCAGGCGAAGAGGTCAGGCGTCCTTGATTTCATATCCTGAAAGGATAAAAGCCATTAGCCGGTGGTCGAGCGCAGCGAACACCACCGGAGGAGCGAGACGCCGCATTTCGTATCCCGGCGGGATGCCAGCAGCGCTCCGACTTGGTCGCGATACAAATTGACGACGTTGTTTCGAGGCATTTCCCGAGCCGCTCGGTCTGGCATCCCGCCGAGATGCAGGTTCGTTGCGTTGGCCTACCGGCGGTGTTCGCTGCGCTCGACCACCGGCTAATGGCTGGCAAGCCTCCGGCTTAGCAGGAATTCCAGAACACCATCGCACGGAATAGATCTTGGACAGGTTCTAAAGCATGAACTCCAACTGCGCGTACTCAAGCCTGAACTCCGCCTTCAATCTCAGAACTGTTTTTCAAAGGCGGCTTTGAGGGCGTCAACTCCGCGGCGCATCATGAGCGTATCGTTGCCCATGGTGAGCATGCGGCAGCCAAGTTCTTCGGCGCGTTGGGCGAATTTGGCGTCGGGCGCCACACAGCCCCACGTTTTCCCCTGAGCCGCGCAGGCCTTGGAAATTTTCTCGATCGCCTCCCAAAGTTTGGGGTGATGGAATTCACCCACGCAGCCCAACACCAACGATAAATCGGAAGGGCCGACGAACAGCAGGTCGACTCCGGGAATCGCGGCGATATCGTCGGCTTCGTCGAGCGAACCGAGCGTTTCAATTTGAATGGCGGTGAACAGAGCGCGATTGGCGTGTTCGACGAACTCCGCCGGCGGCATGTGTGAATAGTTTGCGTCGCGTCCGCCGGTGTTCAGGCCGCGCGTTCCCTCCGGCGCGAATTTGCACCAACTGACAAACTGCCGCGCGTGTTCGGCGGAATGAATTTGTGCGGCCATCACGCCGCCCGATCCCGCCTCCAAACAACGAGTGACTTCCCAATAGCCGATCGGCGGAATGCGCACGAAAGAGTCCATGTTGTTGGCGCGGGCGGCCACACTCACGGCGTTGATCTGATCGGTGGTGGCGGCGGAATGCTCTTGATCGAGCCAGAATCCGTCGTATCCGCCAGCCAGGGCGAAAACATCAACAACAATCGGATGCACGATTCGCGCCAATCCAAAAACTCGCAGAGTGTCGCCGTCTAACAATCGTTGCTTGAAGGTCTTGGTCATGGAAATACTCGCAAGGGGCGGGGTTTCGAGGGAGGGCCGGGTTTCGATGGGGCTGCTCTTTATACACGAATTCGCCGCAGCGTGATGCGATAATGGTCGGCGGCGAAATTTCCGGGAGAATGTTGTGTTCCGCCCGCGGCCGACGCATAATGGAAAATCCAGCCCCGGTGGAATGTATCCGCCAGCGGCCTCCTGCCTGTTTTGAGCTTACTTTGCCCCACGGTGATCCATGACGACTACTCTTTCCCGACGACGCTTTCTCGCCCATTCCGCCGCCGGCGCCGCAGCCCTAACGGCCGGCGCCGCCATGTTCGACGTGGCCCGGCTTCACGCCGCCGACCCCTACGGCGGCTGGCCGATTGGCGTGCAGAGTTATTCGTTGCGGAATTTTAATCTGCTGGAAGCCGTGCGGCACATTCAAGGCATGGACGTGCATTTCGTCGAATTTTATTCAAAGCACCTTTCGCCGCAAGCCAGCGACGCCCAAATCAAGGAAACAAAAAGTCTGCTCGCCAAGGCGGGAATTCAGATCAGCGCTCATGGCGTGAATAACTTCACCAAGGATCACGAAGCCAACCGCAAGACGTTTGAATTCGCCAAACGCGCCGGCATCCGAAATATCACGGCGAATCCTCAACCCGATTCGTTCGACAGTCTCGATAAACTGGTGGCGGAATACGATATCCGTGTTTGCATTCACAACCATGGGCCGGGGGCGCTGTACGATTCGATCGAAAGCGTGCAGAAAGTGGTCAAGGGCCGCCACAAATGGATCGGCGCCTGTGTCGACACCGGCCACTTCATTCGCAGCAAGGTCGATCCGGTGAAGGCCGTTCGTGAACTAGGTCCCCGCGTGTTCGCCTTGCATATCAAGGACGAGGAAAAACAAGAGAAGCGTTCTCGCAATGTGGTCATCGGCCAAGGATTTCTCGACGTCGTGGGGCTGTTCAAGGAGTTGAAGAAAATCCAATTCCCGGCCGACGGCGCGATTTCGCTGGAATATGAAGCCAATCCTGAAAACCCCATCGACGACATGAAGGCTTGCCTGGCGGTGGCGCGCGAGGCGATTGCCAAGGCATCGTAAGACGATTCGCATCTTTTCGGCGTGGAATGTATTTGCCGAAATAAAAGCTCGGCATTTTCAAAATGCCGGGCTTTTTCCCGTAACGACAGTGCAGAGTTTTATTCCATGATACGCGCACCCAAGGTTGGCGATTCCGGCGAGATCGTGTTTCAAGTCGAACCCCGTTATGCGATCGACTTCGCGGGCAACGGCATGCCGGCGGTATTGGCCACGCCGTGGTTGATCTGGTTTATGGAAAAATCGGCCATGAAGGCGCTGGCGCCTTTATTGGAAGAGGGCGAACACAGCGTGGGCGTGACGGTCGATATGCAACATTTGGCGGCCACGCCGCTCAATTGCCAAGTGACGTGCCGGGCGCGCGTTATTCATCACGAAGGCCGAGCCGTTTCGTTTCAAGTGGAGGCCCGCGATGAACATGAAGTCATCGGCCGCGGCCTCCACAAACGGCAAGTGATTCGCATCGACCGCTTCGCCCAAATGGTGGCTAAAAAAGCGGCGTCATGACGGAGCATTTATTCGCCTATCGATCTTAACCGATTGCTTCTTCGAGAACTTCTTCCGACACATAAATCGGTAAATGAGGCTCGCAGGTTACAGCCACGGCGATGGCGTCGGACGGCCGCGCATCGATCTCGATCAATTCGCCTTCATAACGCAGCCGCAGCCGCGCGTAATACGTGTGGTCGCGAATGTCGTTGATCACCACGCTATCGAACTCCGCGCCAAGTTGTTCGGCCAAGCCCACGAGCAAGTCGTGCGTGAGCGGACGCGGCGACTGATACGATTTCACACGCCGGTCGATGCTGGTCGCTTCGTAGATGCCGATCAAAATGGGAAACTGGCGGTCGCCATCGACTTCTTTCAAATAAATAATCTGCTGCTCATTGATTTCGCTGATAATGATTCGCGACAACTGCATCTGAACGGGCATTGCCAGACACCTTCTCAAGAAATGAAAACGCAACAAAGTGAAAAAAGGCTATTTCCGCCTTTGGTTGCAACCAGGCGGCAAGGCTCATTATACGATGCCCAACATTCGCTGCACTAGGGCCGTCCGGCGCTAAATGAGGAGAGAGCGGATGTATTTTTTCTCGATCTTCGGTTTTCCAGCCACGTGTTGAAGTTGGATGTACGCTCCAGCGTGTTTTTCTATTCTTCCGCGTTTCACGGCGCGTGCCCCCCACTAATCGCTGGTTCGCGTTTCCGCTATATTGGTGGCTTTCCCCAATGTTATTGCCATGAATGCGCCGAACGGGTTACAAGTTGTTCGTTCATGTGTTGACGCCCTCACGGCGGTGCGTTCGGCGCAGCGGCAAGGCCTGCGCGTGGGGCTGGTTCCGACGATGGGCGCCTTGCATGAAGGGCACTTGAGTTTGGTGCGGCGCAGCCGGTCAGACTGTGGCTTCACGGCCGTATCGATTTTCGTCAACCCCACGCAGTTCGCCCCGCATGAAGATCTGGCCGCGTACCCGCGCACGTGGGAGCAAGACGTGGTGAAGCTGCGGCGGCTGGGCGTCGATTTGGTTTTCGCGCCCGCCAACCGCGAGATGTACCCTCCCGGAAGCACCACGTTTGTAGACCCGCCGCAGGTCGCCGCGACTCTGGAGGGCGAACGGCGGCCGGAGCATTTTCGCGGCGTGGCCACGATTGTGTTGAAGCTGTTTCAAGTGCTGCCGGCGGATATCGCCTACTTTGGCCATAAGGATTACCAGCAAACGCTGGTCATTCGGCACATGGTGGAAGACCTGCTGACGCCGATCGAAATTGAGGTCTGTCCGACCGTGCGCGAGGCCGATGGCTTGGCGCTGAGTTCGCGAAACGTCTATCTTTCCGCTACGGAGCGCCAGCAGGCGTTGGCGATTTCTCGAAGTTTGCGACACGCCCAGCAGCGTTTCATCGCCGGAACGCGCAGCGCCGCGGAACTCAAGCACCAGATGCGTTCGATTCTGGAAGCGGCGGGCCTGCGAGAGATCGATTATTTGGCCGTCGTCGACGCACACACGTTGCAGGAAGTAGCACAAGCACAAGAGGGCGCCGTGGTGCTGATTGCCGCACGCGTCGGCGCCACCCGATTGATCGACAACGCCGTCTTGCGGCAGCAGCCCTAACGCAGGTTGGGGTTTTGCGTTTCAGCGTGCATCCGAGAACCTATCCCGGGAGGGATTCAAGCCATTAGCCGGTGGTCGAGCGCAGCGAACACCACCGGAGGATCGAATCGCTGAAACATCGCATCCTGGCATCCCGCCGGGACGCGGGTGTATACCGGCGGTGGCGCTGCGCTGACCGCCGGCTAATGGCTGCCAAGCCTCCGGCTTGTAACGAAACCATCTGCCGCGGCGCTTCTCTTTCTTCTCGGCCGTCGACACGTTACGCTCAGAGAGAGGCTTTCGTCACATTTATCGAGGACCGAGAGGATCAAGACCATGAAACGCACCACCCATTTTCTGTTGACGCCCTTTCTGTTGGCAATTGTCGCTTTATTCGCGCTGGCGGCGCCCTCCCGGGCGGACGACGCTCCCGATACGGCGGCCGACGCGCAACAAACGCGTTTTGATGCTTTTGAGAAGCTGCTCACCGGCTCCAAATTCACCGGCAACTTTACGATTCTCGGCCGAGACGCCGCCTCCCCGCCGGCGGAAACTTACGACATCGTCAGCGTCAAGAAACTCGACAAAGGCGACTATTGGCTGTTCAAGGCCCGCATTCGCTACGGCGGCAAGGATGTCACGCTGCCGATGCCCTTGGAAGTGAAGTGGGCCGGCGACACCCCGGTGATCTCCTTAACCAACCTTGATCTTCCAGGGCTGGGCACATTCAGCGCACGCGTCGTGATCTACAACGGAAAATACGCCGGCACCTGGACCCACGGCAAAGTTGGCGGGCACCTGTTCGGCGTTGTTGCGAAAGAAACCCCCGCCGACAAGACCGACGCCCAGACCGACGAAAAATAATCGCCATCAGGGTTGCCGTTTCAACGCCTGAAGGGTCTGCTCGGTTGCTGCAAAACCGGCGGAGCGCAGGGCGTCCAGATACTGTTGCGGACGGTTCATATTGAGCAACGACAAAAGCTCGGGGTCGACGCGGCGCAGCTCCTCCACCGGCGCCCGATGTGTGCGCACGGCGTCGAACAAAAAAGCGGGGCGGAGTTGGTCGGCCGCCAAAAGCTTGTTCACTTCGGGCAATACCGCCACGCGATAAACCGCCGCCAGCGGATGGTGAAATTTATGTTCGCGCGGCACGGCGATGTCATAGCCCTCAAGCCGGCGAATCATCTCTTGCACAAACGCCGGCGAAAGAAACGGCGCGTCGCAACTTGTGGCGTAGGCGGCTTCGGCGCGACCCTCCAACGCCGTCAGCCCAGCCGCCAAACCTTCCAACGGTCCTCGTTCGGGCCGTTGATCGCAAACGAACAGCACATCGGCGGGCAGCGCGGGCAACTCCTGCTCCGCGGCCGACACCACCACCACCGGACGCACCACGTCGCTCAGCAGGCGAACCACGCGAGCCAGCAGCGTTTCCTCGCCGAATGGCAAATGCGCTTTCGAGGCGCCCATGCGCCGGCTTTGCCCGCCGCAAAGAATAATGCCCCCGCACCGCCCATTCCCTCCGCGATGAATAATGTTCTCGCCCGCAGCGTGGCCACGGTTGGAAAGGTCGGCGGCAGATGGGCGGTGGTCAGGCATGGGCTGGTCTGGGAACAAAACGAAAGGTTCGGGATTGGTGAGGAATCGGAACGGAGCGAAACAGTGGTTACATCATGGCGCCAAACGGCCAGGGAATTCAAGCCGGCTTTGCGTGTCGGGGCGGCGGGTCTTTTGGGCGAGCGGAAACGGAACGCCCTCTTTGGGTTGTTCGGCGGTTCCCCGCGGTTTAGAGTGAAGGATTGCCGCAATGGGTATCGTTGCCAGAGAGTGTGAGCATGAAACGCAATGTGTTGTTGATGGGGTTCATCGCCGTGCTGGCGGCGGCGTTGCCGGTGGTTGCAGCCCCTAGTCAGGCCGCCGAACTCAAACTGTTGTTTTTGGGCGACAACGGTCCGCATCGGCCGGAGGATCGCTTCCGGCAGTTGGCGCCGGTGCTCAAGGCGCGCGGCATCGCCTTGACCTACACCGAGAACAGGAACGCCCTGCAACGCGAAACGCTCGCTCAATACGACGGCCTGATCGTTTACGCGAACATCGATCACATCGAACCGGCGCAAGCAACGGCGTTGCTTGAGTATGTTGCGGCGGGCAACGGCTTCATTCCGCTGCATTGTGCAACGTTCTGTTTTCGTAACGCGCCGGAAATCGTGGCCTTGATGGGCGCTCAGTTCAAGCGGCATGGAGCCGGCGTATTCGCCACACGCATTGCGGCGCCCGAGCATCCGATCATGCAAGGCTTTCACGGCTTCACGAGTTGGGACGAAAGCTACATCCATCATCGGCATAACGAACGGAATCGCACCGTTCTCGAATACCGAAGCGAAGGCCCGCAGGAAAATGGCCGAACCCGCGAACCCTGGACCTGGGTCCGAGCGCACGGCGCTGGCCGAGTTTTCTATACGGCCTGGGGGCACGACGATCGGACCTGGAGCCAACCCGGTTTTCAGAATCTGCTCGAACGCGGCATCCGCTGGGCGTGTCGGGCCGACGTTTCCGTCGTGCCCGACTTTACCGACCCGCATCGCTTTGCCGTTCCGGAAATGGCGCCGCCGCGAAAGGATGTAAAACCGTTTCAGTATGTTGATGTCGGACCCAAAATTCCCAACTACACGCACGGCGCCAAGTGGGGAGTTCAAGGCGATCCGAAATCAAAAATGCAAATGCCGCTGTCCGCCGAGGAATCGATCAAGCATTTTATCACGCCGGTCGACTTCGAAATGCAATTGTTCGCCAGCGAGCCCGATCTTGGCGGCAAGCCAATCGCCATGAATTGGGACGCGCGCGGCCGGTTGTGGGTTTGCGAAACGGTCGATTACCCGAACAACTTGCAACCCAACGGCGCCGGTCGGGATCGGATTCGTATTTGTGAAGACACCAACCACGACGGCCGCGCCGACAAATTCACCCTCTTTGCCGAGCACCTCAGTATTCCCACCGCCATTCTTCCTTGTCGCGGCGGAGCAATCGTGCAGAATGGCAACGAAACTTTATTTCTCAAAGATACCGATGGCGACGGCCGCGCCGATGTTCGCACGGTGTTGATCTCGAACTGGAATCTGGGCGATACGCACGGCGGCGTCAGCAATTTCCACTACGGGCTCGACAATTGGATCTGGGCCATGCAGGGCTACAATAATTCGACGCCCGTGATCGATGGCCTCAAACAGCAAACCTTCAGAATGGGCTTCTTTCGCTTTCGGCTGAGCAACGCCGATCCGCCCCAGGTGACGCAGCTGGAGTTCATCCGTTCGACGAACAACAACACCTGGGGCCTTGGTTTCAGCGAAGAGGGGCTCGTATTCGGCTCGACGGCGAATCATAATCCCAGCGTTTACATGCCGATCGCGAATCGCTATTACGAACGCGTGCGGGGTTGGTCGCCGGAACTGCTGGGAACGATTGCCGACACGCATCTGTTTCGCCCCATCACCGACCGCGTGCGGCAAGTCGATCAGTTCGGCGGCTACACAGCCGGGGCGGGCCACGCGTTGTATACGGCGCGCACCTATCCTCCGACGTGGTGGAACCGAACGGCCTTCGTCTGCGGACCGACCGGCCACTTGGTGGGCGCGTTCGAGTTGCGTCGCGATGGGGCCGGCTTTCGTTCGACGAGCCCCTGTAATTTGATCGCCAGCGACGACCAATGGTCGGCGCCGATCATGGCCGAAGTTGGGCCCGATGGCAATGTTTGGGTGCTCGATTGGTACAACTATATTGTGCAACACAATCCCACGCCGCAGGGCTTCACCACCGGCAAGGGAAACGCCTACGAATCGGACCTGCGCGATAAAAAGCACGGCCGCGTCTATCGGGTTGTGTATACGGGTGCTGGCGGCGGCGAAGCAACGCAGGCGCCGGTGTTGCATTCCGCTTCGGCCAGTCAATTGGTCGCGACGCTGCGCCATCCCACGATGTTGTGGCGCAAGCAGGCGCAGCGGTTGCTCGTAGAACGCGGGAAGCTTGATGTTGCCGAAGCGTTGCTCGCCTTGGTACACGATGAATCGGTCGACGGCATCGGTTTGAATGTCGGCGCGATGCATGCATTGTGGACGCTCAACGGTCTTGGCGCCCTCCGCGACACAAACGGCAAGGCCTTTCAAGCGGCAACGCTCGCGCTCGGCCATCGTTCGGCGGGCGTGCGGCGCAACGCGGTTTTGGTGCTGCCGCCATCGCGGGCTTCCACGGCCGCGATCCTTTCGCGAAAATTACTCCAAGACCACGATCCTCACGTTCGCTTGGCGGCTGCGTTGGCGTTGTCCGACATGCCGGAAGATCGACATGCCGGAAAAATAATCGCCGCGACGATCACCGCCGCCGCGCTCGATCCAACCAATAGCAATGCTCGCTGGATTGCCGCCGCCCTAACCGCCGCCGCCGCCACGCATGCCGGGTCGTTTCTGCTCACGCTTGCCAAAACAGACGCGCCGCTGAACGAGAGAGCGCTCGAAATCGCAACCGTCGTGGCGGAGCATGTCGCACGCGGAAAACCCACCCCGAACCGAATGGAACCGCTCGTGGCGGCTCTTTCAAAATCGGATCCACGTTTGATCGGCGCCGTGCTCAATGGTTTTGTCGACGGTTGGCCGAATTCGCACAGGATCAAGATATCGGCCGAAGCGGAACGCTCGCTGGTCGGTCTGCTGGAACGCGCGCCTTCCGGCGCCCAGGCGCAGGTCGTGCAACTGGCTTCCCGCTGGGGAAGCAAGACGTTGGAAAAACACGCCGATTCGATCGTGAAAACGTTGCTCGCCATCACTCGCAACCCGACGCTTCCAACGGCGAACCGCGCCCAAGCGGCGAATGAACTTGTTCGCTTCCGCCCGCACGATAACGCGGTGGTCGGCGATCTGCTCGCACTCATCACACCGCAAATGGCGCCCGAACTGGCTGTGAAGATTATCGAATCGTTAGCGGCCAGCACGGCTTCCCAAACCGGCGCCGCCTTGACGAAGTTTGCCGCCAAAACAACGCCCACGCTCCGCGACCAAGCAATTCGCGTGCTGCTTTCGCGTCCAAAAACAACCCCCGCCCTGCTCGATGGAATCGAAGCGGGGCGAATCTTGCTGGCCGACATGAAACTTGATCAGAAACAAGCCTTGAACAACCATCCCGACCAAGCGATTCAAGCCAGAGCCCGGCAACTACTGGCGGCGGGCGGCGGTTTGCCCAACCCCGACCGCGAAAAAGTGCTGCAAGAAAAACTTGGCCTAGTCCAACAGACCGGCGACGTGCTGCTGGGCCAAGCGGTCTTCAAAAAGCAATGCGCCAAGTGCCACAAGCACAGCGGCGAAGGCGAAAACATCGGCCCCGATTTAACCGGCGTGTCGGTGCATCCCAAGGCGGAGTTGCTCACACATATTCTCGACCCCAGCCGCAGCGTGGAAGGCAACTTTCGCGTCTATACGGTCGTGACGGAAGCCGGTCGTGTGTTCAGCGGCATGTTGGCCAGCGAAACAAGGACCACCTTGGAGCTGATCGACGCCGAAGCCAAACGCCACGCAATCCAACGCGACGAAATTGAGGAGTTGGTCGCTTCGCGCAAATCGCTGATGCCCGAAGGATTCGAAAAGCAAGTTCCCGACCAAGACATCGTCAACCTGCTGGAGTTCCTCACCGCGAAAGGCCGCTTCGTGCCGCTGAACCTTCGCAAGGCCGCCACGATTGTGAGCACGCTCGGCATGTTCACCAATAAAAGCAGCCTCGCCGAGGCGATGATCTTCCCAGACTGGACGCCCAAAATGTTCGCCGGCGTTCCTTTTCAATTGGTTGATCCCCAGGGGACGCGCATTCCCAACGCGGTGTTGCTTTATGGTCCGTACGGAAAATTTCCGCCGCAAATGCCGAAGCGTGTTTCGCTGCCGGTGAACACATCCGCCCGCACGATACATCTGCTCAGCGGCGTGAGCGGTTGGGGCAGCCCTTTGGGCGAGAAGGGAAGCGTTTCGTTGATTGTCCGCCTGCGGTATGCAGATGGCCAGATGGAAGACCACCCGCTTCGTAACGGTATTCAGTTTGCCGACTACATCCGCCGCGTCGACGTTCCCGAATCGGAATTCGCCTTCGATTTACGCGGCAAACAAATTCGTTTCCTGAGCATCCAACCGAAACGCAGCGCTGTTATTGAATCGCTGCATCTGATCAAAGGTCCTGATAACACCTCGCCGATCATCATGGCAATTACCATCGAAACAAGTCCTTGACGTTATACAAAAAAATGAAAGTCCCCTCGGTTATGAATAGGGAGCGATTACTGGAGCGTTTTCTGCGTTATGTTCGCATCGACACCACGGCCGTGGAAGATGCGGGCGTGTATCCTAGTTCTCCAGGGCAGTTGGAGTTGGGGCGGCTGCTCGTGGACGAGTTGCAAGCCATGGGAATTCAAGACGCCTCGCAAGACGAGCACGGCATTGTGCTGGCCACGCTCCCGGAAAATATCGAAGCCGACGCCCCCGCCGTGGCCTTCAACGCACATCTTGACACCAGCCCTGAAACCACCGGCAAGAACGTACAGCCGCAGGTGATTCGCAATTACCCTGGCGGAGATATCGTGCTGCCAGGCAACGCGGAGCAAGTGATTCGCATTTCGGAAAACCCGGAGTTGGCCGACCTCATCGGCGCCACTATCGTCACGACCGACGGAACCACGTTGCTCGGCGGCGACGACAAAGCCGGTTTGGCCGTGATCATGGAGCTAACGCAACACCTGCTGGAGCATCCAGAAATTTCTCATGGCCGAGTGCGGCTGCTATTCACCTGCGACGAGGAAATCGGCCACGGCGTTGATCATGTCGACCTGGAAAAACTCGCCGCCCAGGTTTGCTACACGCTCGATGGCTCGGGCGCCGGCGTGATTGACGTAGAAACATTCTCGGCCGATTTGGCGGTCGTGACGCTACGGGGCGTGAATATCCATCCCGCCATCGCGCATGGTCGGATGATCAACGCGCTCCGTGCGGCTGGAGAATTTCTGGCCGCGCTGCCCCGGGAGCAGGCGCCGGAAACAACTTCGGAGCGGCAGGGTTTTTTGCACCCTTACGCGATGGAGGGCGGCGTCGAACAGGCCAGTATTCGCATCATTCTGCGAGATTTCAAAACCGCCGCCTTGGCCGAGCAAGCGAAACTCCTCACGACTTTGGCCGCCCAAGTGGAAAAGAGTTTTCCAGGACTGCGCGTCGACGTCGAGGTGACCAAGCAGTATCGCAATCTGGTTGAAGGTTTGCGTCTTGAGCCGAGAGCGGTTGGTTTGGCGGAGCAAGCCCACCAACGGTTGGGAGTCGTCGCGCAATTCACCTCGATTCGCGGCGGCACCGATGGCTCGCAACTCACCGAACGCGGCTTGCCCACGCCCAACTTGGCGGTGGGCCAACATTGTTTTCATTCGCCGCGCGAATGGGTCTGCCTGGAAGAGATGCAGCAAGCCGGCCAAATGCTCGTCGAATTGGTTCAGCTTTGGGCGGCGGCTAAACGCTGAACATTAGCTGCAATCCGAAGGCGACGCAAATGCGAGCGACCATGAACAAGCCGCCGATGAGAAACGCGCGTTTGATTTCCATGCCGAAAAGTGCGGAAAGCGCAACACCCAGCGCTCCAGCCGCGATTGCGGCGCCAAGGAAAAGTCCAAAAATCCCGATCACCATCGAAAGAACCATCACCAAAACAGCGGCTCCGATGGAAGCGCCCAAGGCGACAAAGAGCACCGTGCCGAAGTCAATGTCGTCGTCGTTGATGATCTTCAGCAAGGCCATGAGAATGAGGGTGTCTAAAACAATGCCGAGCATGGATGTCTTATTCTCCAGAGTGAAAGGCGCGGGACCGCGCATAATTTACACCATTTCAGCCAGTTATCCAAACGCAACCGTCTCTTAGCATCGCTCGCGAAATTGGTGACGACTTGGTGGTTTTGAATTGTTAAACTCATTGCCGTGTAACGGCGTGGTTGTTCCTCTGAGTGAAACATCGATCTGGAATGACCCA
>QIKY01000431.1 GCA_003233175.1 Planctomycetaceae bacterium
GCTTGCGCTTCGTGCTTGTATTAAGTAAATTTTCATCTGCCGCTCGCCTAAAGGGAACCACGAAAGTCACGAACAACACGAAAACGTTGACTGCGAAAAAAAGGCAGTGCTCCTTTCTCTCGTCTTCCTGTCCATTCTTCGCAACCGTTCACTGCGTTGCAGGAAATTTGCGATGACATCCAGCCGACGGTTCAAAATCCATGAATGGTTACGGATTTCTTTGATCTTCCCCTTGTAAATGCTCCCAGCAGACGATGCACGGGAGTTTGGCCCGCCACGGCTTGTGTTCCGGCCGCAAGTCTTTTTGTGCTATATTTGAGGCATCAGCAAGGCACAATACCGGAACTTCAAAGAGGGACGCGAATGCGTATCAAAATCAATAGCGTGGCGGCGTTTCTTGTGTTGTTGGCGGCGGCCGGCGGCGTCTTCGCGCAAGAATCGAAAACCGCCAGCGAACCCCAGGCGGACGCCGTTCGCACATGGACCGACGCCACCGGGAAATTCAAACTGCAAGCGACCTTTGTCGACTTCCAGGACGGACGCCTGAAAATCAAAAAGCAAGATGGCGCGATCGTCTCGTTGCCTCTGACGAAGTTGAGCAAAGCCGATCAACGCTTCGTCAGTGAGTTGCTGCGGAAACGCCGAGCGGCGGCGAATCCGCCGAAGAACGCGTCGAAGAGCGCGGCGAAGCAAGTCGCTGGCCGCTCCTCCGCCAGCGCCGATTGGCCTTGGTGGCGCGGACCGAATTCCAATGGCGTAGCGTTCGCCGGCCAAACGCCGCCCACTTCTTGGGGCGATCAAAAAAACATTGTCTGGAAGGCGCCTCTTCCAGGGCGCGGCCACGGCTCGCCCACGATTGTCGGTGATCGTATCTTTCTCGCCACCGCCGACCAACAGCGGCAAGTGCAATCGGTGGTATGTCTCTCGCGTTCGACGGGTGGACCGAATTGGAAAACCGACCTCAGCCAAGGCGGCTTCCCCAAAATCCATAGCAAAAACACGCACGCCTCGCAAACCGTTGCCTGCGACGGCGAACGCATTTTTGTCTCGTTCTTTCATCACGAAGCCATTCATTTGTACGCCCTGGATCTCCAGGGAAAAGAACTGTGGCATAAAGTCGGGGGGCCGTTCAACCCCAAACAATACGAGTACGGATACGCGGCCTCTCCGCTGATTTACGAAGGGGTTGTTATTGTTTCCGGGGAGTATGAGAAAGGCGGGTTCATCGTGGCGTATGATCGCCAGAGAGGCAACGAAATTTGGCGAACGCCGCGTTCGAAGCAGCTCAGTTTTTCCTCGCCCATCGTGGCGAAGGTCGCCGGTCGGGACCAACTGCTGCTCAGCGGCGCAAATCGGGTGAGCAGTTACGATCCTAAAAACGGCCGGCCTTTGTGGTCTTGCGCGGGAACCACGAACGCCACCTGCGGGACGATGGTCTGGGAGGGGGATTTGGTGTTCGCCAGCGGCGGGTATCCTAAATCGGAAACGCTGGCGGTGCGAGCCGATGGTTCGGGGCAAGTGGTTTGGCGGAATGGACAAAAATGCTACGAACAATCGATGCTGGTCCACAACGGCCACGTGTACGCGGTCACCGACGCCGGCGTGGCCTACTGTTGGCGGTCCGGCGATGGCCAGGAAATGTGGAAGGCTCGCTTGGGCGGGCCGGTAAGCGCTTCGCCGATTCTCGCCGGCGGAAATATTTATCTGTCCAACGAGCGCGGCCAAACGTTTGTATTTCGGGCCGACCCGCGTGGTTTTGAATTGGTTTCCCGCAACCGGTTGGGCGACGAATCGTTCGCCACGCCGACGATTTGCGGCAATCGCATTTTCTTGCGTATCGCCGAACACGGCGCGGGCCGCCGAGAATACCTGGTTTGCATTGGCGAGCGCGAGTAACGCACATTGCTCCAGAGGCGATAATTCCCACCATTTCACCCGCTTCACCCGCTGCCGCCGCAGTGGGCGGTTGCGGCTTTCCGCTCTCCAAAGGATTGCGTTGGCCCCCCAACTCAGCTACACTACAGCGCATATTGGAGCGCCATTTATCTTATACCCGTCGCTCCGCTACATTCTTATTTACGATAATTGTTCATCATCCCTTCATCGCTCCGCCCCGTTTTTTGTCGTAATTGGCGAGTTTCAGCCGCCGTTTCAAGCAACGGTTGATGCGTTACTCCCATCATGCAAGGTGAACTGATGGCAAACTTCAAACTCGTTGTTGTCGGCGGCGACGCTCAGGCAAACGAGACCGTGCTGGATTGCCTCCCCGCGCTCATAGGCCGCGGGCGAGAGGCCGACATTCGGCTGGCGCATCCGCTGGTGAGTCGGTTGCATTGCGAATTGTATTTGCACGACGGCGTTCTGCACGTGCGAGATTTAGGCTCACTGAATGGTACGTTTGTGGGCAACCTGCCGATCAAGTCCGCCAAATTGCCCCATGGCGAATTGTTGACGGTTGGAACCGTTACGTTTCGAGCCGTCGAGGTGGAACAGGAAACCCCTGCACAGCCAGTTGGCGATATTACGGAACTTCCCGTCGATGATGATTTCCACGCCGAACCGAGCGAACACACCATGGCGGTCGGCCCCGGCGAAAGTACGATCTCGACGAAAAAGGACCCTGCCCTCAGGGAGTCTGCTGAAAGTGCGACCGAGCGGGCGCCCAAGAGGGAAGACGCATTAGGCGCCGCGGAACTTACTCCCGCCGACGCCGACCTGCAAGACCAAGACACCCACGTCGCCGAAGGCCAGAATCTGCCTGTCGACGACGCTTGATTCGTCAGCCGACCAGCAGCCCACGCCAGAAAACCGAGATCCCGCAACGGTTGGCTTCGCACGCTTTTCCTCGGCGTCGCACAAACCTCTCACCCGACGGCGCGTCCATGCATCGGTTTGTTCTTCCGGCTTACAAGTCACAGGTTTTCCTTTTTGCTCTTCTGGCGTTCGGCTGCAATGGCGCCCCGTCGGAGAACGAAGGGAAAAAAACGGCTGCTCGGCCAACCGGCGGCGAATCGCAAGTCTCGGCTGGAGAGGCGCCGGCCGACAAAGAAGCCGCGCCGCCAGCCGAGAAAAGCCCTGCCGAAAAAAGCCCCACCGAGAAAAAAGCCGGCCATAAAAAACACCAGCATGGCGCCGCCAAGGCGAACCGGTTGGCCCAGGAAACCAGCCCTTATTTGCTGATGCACGCCCACAACCCGGTGGACTGGTATCCCTGGGGCGAAGAAGCGCTGGCCAAGGCGAAGGCGGAACACAAACCGATTTTTCTCTCCGTCGGCTACTCCAGTTGCCATTGGTGCCATGTGATGGAGCGGGAGTCTTTTCTCGACGAGGAAATCTCGGCGTTCCTGAACGAACACTTCGTGTGTATTAAAGTCGATCGAGAAGAACGCCCCGATATTGACTCCATCTACATGACGTCGCTGCAAATGTATAACCGGCTGACGCAGTCGGGCGGTGGCGGCGGCTGGCCGATGTCGATCTTTCTGACACCCGATGCGCTGCCCTTTTTTTGTGGTTCCTACTTTCCCGCCCGCGATAACGACCGCCCCGGCATGCCCGGTTTTCTCACGCTGTTGCGCCGTATTGAGGAAGCCTGGCAAGACTCGCCCCAGAGCATCGAACGCGACGCCGGCGTGCTGACGCGCGTCGTCCGCGACCAGCTGCGCCAAACGGAGCTCGCCGGCGCGAAAAAAATCCCCCTCGACCAAAACATCAGCCAGCGCGTTTTGGAAGCGCTGTCGAAACAATTCGACGCCGAGCATGGCGGCTTCGGTTATTCCGCCGCCGACCCGTCGCGGCCCAAGTTTCCCGAACCCTCGAACCTGTTTTTTTTGGTCGACCGCGCCCAAGAGAACGACGAAAAAGCACAAGCCATGCTCGTGCGCACTCTCGAAGCAATGGCCGCCGGCGGCATGCGAGATCATCTCGGCGGCGGCTTCCACCGCTATAGCGTCGACCGATTCTGGAGAATTCCGCACTTCGAAAAAATGCTCTACGACAACGGCCAACTGGTCAGCGTTTACGCCGAAGCCCATGCGCTCGCCGACCGGCAGGATTTTCGCCGCGTGGCGGAGGAAATACTGGCGTTTGTGCAGCGGGAAATGACCGCCCCCCAAGGCGGGTTTTATGCGGCGCTGGACGCGGAGTCGGAGGGCGAAGAAGGAGAATTCTATCGTTGGAAAAAAGACGAAGTTCAAGCGCTGCTCAGCGACGAGGAATTTTCGCTGTTCGCCGAAGTCTATGGTTTCGACCAGCCGCCCAATTTCGAGGGGTTTTATGTGCCGCAATTTAGCCGACCACTCAGCCAAATCGCCGCCGGCCTAAATGAAACAGAAAGCGAACTGGAGAAAAAACTCGCGCCCATTCGCGAAAAACTGCTGGCCGCGCGCGACAAACGGCCGCGTCCGCTGACCGACTCCAAAATTCTCACCGGCTGGAACGGCCTCATGATTCGAGGCTTCGCCGACGCCGGACGCATCTTCAAAAACGAGGAATATCTGGCCGCCGCCGAACGGGCCGCGTCGTTCGTTTTGGAAAATCTTCGCGGCCCAGACGGGCGGCTGCGGCGAACTTTTGGCAAGGGCCAGGCCCGACTCAACGCGTATCTCGATGACTACGCTTTTTTCGTCAACGGCTTGCTAGCGCTGCACCGCGCCACCGGCAAGGAGCAATGGCTGCAAGCCGCCAAGGAACTCACCGACGTGCAACTCAAACATTACGAAGACCAAGAGCACGGCGGTTTTTTCTTCACCTCCGACGATCACGAAAAATTGTTGGTGCGGGAGAAAAACCCGGTCGACGGCGCACGGCCTTCGGGCAATACGCTCGCGGCGGAAAATCTGATCTACCTCGCCAACGCCTTGGAGCAACCCGAACTTTTGGAGAAAGCCCGCCGCACCGCTGAATTCACCGCCAGATATCTCGAAGCTTCCCCCGGCCTCTCGCCACGCATGGCCAGTGTGATAGCGCGTCTGGCGGAAACCCCAAAAAAAGAAACCGAATAGGCTCCTACCGTTGGAGTTCACGCTTTAGCGTGTTTATTTTGAAGTTGATGTTGGAGTTCACGCTTCAGCGCGCTTTTCCCTTTAACACCGTACGAAGTGCAACTGTGAGAAAAACATGCTAAAGCATGAACTCCAACGGCTCGGAATCAGCCGCCTCTCGCTCTAATCCGCTGCAACACGTCAGGCGGCAGCGGACCCACCTCCGCGGCGGCAACGGCGTCGTCGATATGCGAAGGTTCGCCGAAACCCACAATGGCGGAGGTTACGGCGCGATGGCTCAAGGCGAAGCGTAACGCGATTTCCCTGAGGTCTGCCTCTGGCGCCAAGCGGGCGCTCAATTGCTCGCTGCGGCGCCGGTCGCGCTCAAAAAGATCGAGCGGAAAGAATTGGGTTTTGTGCGTGTGTGTACTCGGCGGTTGACCCGCCAAGGCGCCTCCGGCGAAAACACGAATGGCGAACACGCCCATATTATTTTGCTCGCACGCGGCGAACAGGTTTCCATAATTCGCTTCGGCGAAGTGTTCGGCGACGGCCTCTCCGGCGGACGGATTCAACACGTTGTACGGCGTTTGCAACGTAGCGAATTGACGAGATTCAATAACCACCCGCAAAGCCTCAGTCTGGCCAAGGCCCGTCAGACCAAGATGTTCGACCAACCCCTCTTGCTGCAAGGCCTGCATCGCTTGCAGAATGCCGCCGCTGCGCAGCACATCGTCCGGCGTGACGGACGTCGGCTCGTCGCCCCGGCGTCCGGTGATGGAATTGTGCAACTGCAACAACGTCAGTTTGCCCACCCCCAACCGTTCAAGGCTCCCTCGCAATGATTCCCTCACGGCGGTGGGAATATCGTTCAAATCGGCTTCGGTGAGGCGAACTTTCGTGGCCAGATGCACAGCGTTCCGCGCGCCAAGTTCGCCCAAGGCGGCGCCCAAACTGCGTTCTGACTGCCCGCCGCCGTACGTGGCGGCGGTGTCGAACCAGTCGATGCCGGCGTCGAGCGCACGCCGAACCACTTCCACCGAGCGGTTCTCACCGGCGGTGGTCATGAGCGCCGCAACCGGCCCCGCGCCAAACGCCACCGCTGGAACCTGAATCCCCGTATTCCCCAACGTTCGATATTGCATGGAATGCTATCCCTCGCATGTGATTTCCACCCGCCGCTCACCGTTGGAGTTCATGCTTCAGCATGTTTTGAAGTGCGTCGCAAAGAAAACATGCTGAAGCATGAACTCCAACGGCGCGGAATCAGCGGGCAACGCCAAGCACGCCTTCGACCAACTGGCCGCCGGGAAGCGTTATTTTCATGGTGGTCGGCGCCGTTGTTTTGGCGGGGGCGATGCGTCGCGCTCGTGGAGGCGGCCCGTTCTGGGGAAATAGTCGATAGCGGCCGCCGGTGGTCGTGGGGAATTGCAGAAGATCGCCTGTGAGTAACGTTGTGTTTCGGCCGTCGTCCAATAGGACGGGGTGGCGCCAGGGGTTTCGCAGGCGACAGGGTTCGCCTCGTCGTGACTCTATTTCGACAAACGACAACCGGCCATCATGCACGGCGCCGCCGACCAAAAACCCGCCTCGCGCAAGCAAGCGGAAATCGGCGTTCCAACCCTTCGGCCAAGCAGGCAGAACGTGAATGATTTCAGCGCCGCCCGGCCGCGCCGAAACGCTTTGCAGCAGCGCTTCCTGCAACGCCATGCTCAGGCAGCCAAGATGTTCGATCGAATGGGCGGTGGGCCCTTCGAATTCGCTCCAGGCGTTCGGTAACGGCGCGAAAGCTTTTTGATAGTAGCTGGCCAGAATCTGCGGAAGATGTTCGCCGCGTCCCAGACGAGCTTCGAGAATCGGCGTGCGGATAGCAGTTGCCAAATGGGCGCCGGCGAGAATATCGCGCCGGCCTGGATCCAGGTCGGCAATCGCCTGGACGATGCGGTCGGTTTCGGCGTTTTGCGTTTCGAGCGTCCAATCTTCAAAGGGAAATACTGGCCAACCCAACGCCGTCGCCGCATGATTATGGACGCCATTCACCTTGCCCAAATGTCCGACCGACCAAAGATCCTCCGCCAGCACGCCGCCCTGGAGCGACCGCGATTCAGGATCGGAACCGAGCGTGTAGGGGACCAACTCTTCGAGCATTTGCCGCCATTGGTCGCGCAATTCAGGATCGACCTCCAGTATTTCAGCGGCGCGAATTGCCAGCGGCGCCACGCCGCGAATGGCCGCCAAATCGACTTGCCCGTCGTTCACGCCCCAGAACGCTTCATGCTGGTTGGTTCCGTGAATGTGCCGGCGTCCATCTGGCTCGGTGCGGAGCATCGTTCGATAAAATTCAGCCGCGCCGCGCAGCAGTGGATACGCATGCGAACGCAGCCAGCGGTCGTCGCCGGTGTAGCGATAACGCCACCACGCCTGCACCGCCAGTTCGGCGCCCGACGACGCCATGTGGCTGATCCAGGTGTAGGCGCCTGCGGGGTTGGTGCGCGAGGCCACCACCGCCAAGCTGCATTCGTACTTGCTGAGTTTGGCGGTTCGCTCCGAGATGGCTGCGTCGTGGGTCGCTTCCAGAAAAAAATCGCGAAACTCCCGCCCTGCTTCGGCGGGCAGAACCAGCGGGCCATCGAAGGGAGTGGTTTCGGGAAAAAATGCGCCTTTGGCGCCCCACCGCTGTTGGCTGGCGCGTCGGGCGTCGGGCAACTGTTTCACATACATGTTGAAAAAAGGATCGGTCAGATCGATTGCGTCGGCGGCGTAGAGCGGGAAGTAAGACGCTTCGGTGGTCCAGACCCAGAACTGCGCGCCCCAGTTGCGTTTGTCGCCATCGACGGAAAAAATCGAGCCGTTCCACTTCGGCGGCAGCGCCCCGCGCGAGGAACTGGCCATATAGTAGAGGTGCAGATTGCGCAGACGGCCGACAAAATCGGCCACGCCGCCGTCCATTTCATCGCCGCCGTCAGCATCATCGCCGCTTGAAAGAGCAACAAACGTGCGCGACCAAAACGACGACCACCACCGCGCATGCTCTGCTTGCAGGTCGTCGTACGACCGCGCGGCAGCTTGCCCGGCAAGCTGGCTGGCCGTTGCGACGATGTTCTCCTCGCGCATCCACGACGCCGCGCTGGCGATGTGAATCGTTCTCTTGCCCCGCAATGCCGGCGCGGCAATGAGGCAGGTTCGCTCATCGACGCGCTTCGCCCGCCCGGCGCCTCCAGCCAACTGCACGGCCACCGCGGCGCCGGAGTGATAATCTTGCTCGTCAAAATTCCGCACCAGCAGCACTTGATCTTGGTCCAGCGAAAACTCGTATTCCGCCCGATGCGCGCCGGTTGTGGCCAGTGGCGGACGCCACATCGAAATCGTAATTCGCAGCGGTTGCGGCTGCTGGCGGCGGTCGTCAATTTCCAGGGAGAGGACGTCGGAGTTAGCCGAGACAAAACATCGTGCAGAAACTTCCTCGCCGGCAACGGTGCTTTGGGCGTCGTACAGAGAGAGCCGCTGCGAGAATGCAGGACCGGCGCGAAACGGCTGGCCGCCGACGTCGACTGAAATCCGGCAGCAGGCGCCGCAATAGTCGGTCGCTCCGGCAAAGCTACCGCTGGCGTGATGTTTGTTGACCGCAAACACATCGTTCCGATTGATCTGCATTTCGACGCCGCCGGGCGTGGTCCAGACCATGGTTCCCATTTTTCCGTTGCCAATCGGCTGGCCTTGCACGGCCGCCGGCGCGGGACGCAGGTAAATAAGATCGGCCTGTGAAACCACGGCCCGGTAATCGACCTGCAAGAGCGATTCAATATGCGGCGGCGCGGCCTGCGCCCAGGAAATCTGGCTCAACCAAACGAAGGCGGTCATGGCTGCGGCTGGCACAAACACCCACCTGCGAAGCCAGTGGAAACGGCTGCTGGAAGACTGCATAAGAATTTGGTCCTGGTGAGGTTTTGGCGTCAGCGCAGGCTTCCAATCGTAACCGAAGCAGGGAGGGCCCGCATCTGGATTACCCATAAACTCCACACGGCTAGCATTGGCTCGTTGAACGGCAAGCCACACGGGAGTCCATCTAACCGTCGTTCTGGCGCAGGCGGGAACCCAGCATCGGCCGGGAATTAACAGTCGCATTTCCGGCGCCGGCGCGGAGCAATCCGTTACCGATTTTGGACGGCCAATTCTTCGCGCCTTCGCGTGAGGAAAAGGGCGCAGGCGAAAACGCGAAGAACACGAAGAAGGACGGGCGCCCTGAATGGTTCTTCAATGATTTTAGGCGAGCGGCGGAAACTAACTTACCCGCACGCGGCGGGAGTCCGTGAGTATTTTTTTGGTTCCCACCTGCGCGGGAATGACCGTTTGCTGATTCACTCGCTTGCGCTTCGTGCTCGCCTTAATGGGGCATTCCGATGCCCAATGACTATTGTCAAATAACAATTGACAATTCTCTTCCTCTTCTTCCCGCCTTATCTTCCGGTGCGTTCGGTGGCCAAAAAGCGACGGCCGGTTTGCAGTTGCAAACGATCGCGGGTGGGAGCAAAGGCTCGCAGACGAACGCCGTCTTGGCTGGCTTCAAAGACACCGCCGCCCGGCGCCGCAAGGCGAACGTGAACCAAGCCATACGATCCTAATTGTGCATCAAATTCGGGGTGGCTGCGGCGAAAAGGCAACCGCACGGTATACCCCAATTCGTCTTGCTGTTCGGCTTGCAGGCGAATGGTCCAACGCTCCAGCTTGAGCGTCGGCAGTCCTCCGGCGCCGGGTTGCTCGGAAAATGATGCTTCTTGCGGCCCGAAAAGCTCCACGGTTAAAACGCCACGCGCGTCGACCAAACGACCGCTGGCGTCGAGCGGTTGAATGTTCATGATCAGACCATCGGGTTCGATATCGGCGTCCCAATTGGCAAGGCGCGTATCGAATTGAACCGACCTAACCGGCGGCGCCACGCCCAGCCAACGTTGGGCTTTCTGGCTATCGGACAAGGTGGAATCGTCGTTCTCACGGTACTGCGTTGCAATGGGTATTGGGCTGCGGCGTTGCAGCGCTAAATCGTCATCAACATTGGCGGCGATTTCGCGAAGTTCCGGCAACGAAACCTCGCGGCCATCGACCGACGCGTTCGTGATTGCCGACCACGAAAGCGGCCGTAGAATCATCGTTGAACGATTTCCGAACCGCAGCCAGAGGGTTGCCTGATTGGAGCGCGAGGAAATCTGGGCGGTGAACGAGCGGCCGCTTTTGAGTCGCACGGCCACTTCTTCCGCCGTGGAGCGACTGGCCAGAGCCACGTCGAACAGCAGGGCCAACAAGAGGAATCTCGCTAAATAGCGACCTTGAAAACCAAAATTGGCGGTTGTGCGTTTGGTTTCGATAGGTGCGTGCGTTGGTTTCATGGTTTTTTTCTCGCGGAGTGGGATCTGACTCCGATAGAAAGCAAGCCTCGCGCCGACGCACCCTGTTTTTCCGTATATTACTCGCATGCTGTTTTACGGTAGGTAGTTACGACGAACACGGAAGACGCATCGAATGCGCCGCCCGTGGCGAAAACACCACCGAACCATCAAAACGCGTTGCCGGAATGAAACAGACGTCTCGCGAACCGGGAATTCGATTGCTTCGACGATCGGTCAACGGTATAAACGGGGGTGCGATTATGGATATAGTCTGGCCCGCCTTCCTTCCTCCAGAACGCCGCCCCAGCCAGAGTTTTGGTTTTGCGGGCGACACAAATGCGGCGGGTCCGTTCTGACTCGAAGCCTTTCGATTCACGCCCCACCAACGGAGACCTCCCGATGTTCCGAATTGACGCCGGCAGCGCAGGCAAGTATTGCGATGGAATGAATCGGCGGAGTTTCGTCCAATTGGGTGCGGCGGGAATGGCCGCCGCAGGGCTTTCCGGCATGCTGCCCGCCCGGGCGGAAGCCGCCGCGCGAACTGGTGGGAAAAAAGAGCACTCTGTCATTTTGCTGTGGCTCGATGGCGGTCCTGGGCACATGGACACCTACGACATGAAGCCCGATTCGCCGGCCGAATTTCGCGGCCTCTGGCGACCCATTCGCACCAACGTGCCGGGTATTGAAATCTCGGAATTGTTTCCCAAGCAAGCCCAGGTGGCCGACAAATTTTCGATCGTGCGTTCGTTACATCACGATACGGGCGACCATTTCGCCGGCGGTCATCGCATGCTAACGTCCAAGGCGATGGGTGTGAGCGGCGCCAACAACGCGGGGCGTTTTCCCTCGCTGGGGGCGATCGTCACTCATCAACGCAGGCACTTGCCCTCGGAAGTTCCGCCGTATGTTTCCGTGCCGGTGGCGTCGAGCATTGGCTTGCGGCCTGGGTACTTTGGCGGCAACTTGTTGGGCGTTCAGTGCGACCCGTTCCAAACCGGCGGCGATCCTAACAACGCCAATTTCAAGGTGCAGAATTTGAATTTGGCGAAAGGGCTGACCATCGACCGTTTAGACGACCGCAAGCATTTGCTCAAACATCTTGATCAGATGACGCGCGCCGTCGACTCCAGCGGAACGTTCAGCGCCATGGACCGATTCGACCAACAGGCTTTTGAATTTGTTTCTGGTGAAAAGGCGCGTCTGGCGTTTGACGTGAGTCGTGAAGACGACAAAATTCGCGACGCCTATGGCCGCAACGGTTGGGGGCAAAGCACGATGTTGGCCCGCCGCCTAGTGGAAGCGGGGTCGTCGTTCGTGACGGTCCATTTCGGCGGTTGGGATCATCACTGGAATCTGCAAGCGGGCATGGAGCGGTATTTGCCGATGGTCGATTCAGCGGTTTCGGCGCTGCTCACCGACCTCGACCAACGCGGCCTGTTGGAGTCGACCGTGGTGATGCTCTGCGGCGAGTTTTCTCGCACGCCGCGCATGAACAACGGCGGCAACGGCGGCGCCCCGCTCAGCAAGGGAACGCCGGGCCGCGACCATTGGGGCAATTCCATGTTTTGCCTCTTGGCGGGCGGCGGCATCAAGGGCGGGCAGATCATCGGCTCGACCAACAGTAAGGGCGAACGCCCGGCGACGCGTCCCGTGCGGCCCGAACATATTCACGCCACCGTGTACAAATGCCTGGGAATCGATCCTCATATTCGTATTCTCGACCTGCGGAGAATCCCCCGCGCCGTGCTCGACGACCCCACGCCGATCTCGGAACTGTTGTAAGGGTGGGCGGCAGATGGAAATATACCTATATACAAGCACGAAGCGCAAGCGAGTGAATCAGCAAACGGTCATTCCCGCGTAGGTCGGAACCTGTTGTTTATACATAAGTATCTCAGATTTTACGCTGCTTTGGCACGATATTTGCGCTCTGAGATTGGCAGGAATTAACCTGCCAT
>QIKY01000306.1 GCA_003233175.1 Planctomycetaceae bacterium
CTACGCGCCGCAGTTTAACACAACTTTCCCCAATTCTCCTATTGATCTTTTTCCGCCAACCTCGGCCACTACAAAAGCTGACATGCACCCGCAGCTTTTGCGCGTACCCAGAATGGGGTTCCCTGGGTTACCGCTTCTCGCTACACTTTGCCGGATTTCGCTAAGCGACAACCCTGGGGAGTGGGCTGTCTAGGCGAGTGGCGGATAAAAAACACCCCTTGTTAAGACGGGCTCTCCTGCCTGAGCATTTCGACGCGTCAGGAGCGTCCGTTGTACACGTAAGCGGCCGGTAAATTAATTCCTGCCGCTCGCCTTAGTAGGACCGTTCCAATTTTAGTCGCCTTTCGCTCCGCGAAAGAACGCTACTTTCACGAAGCAAAAGGCGACTATTAAGACAATTATTTCTCGAACGCTCCTTGGCAAGAATTAGAAATCTTCGGGCGAGAGCGATTCGAAGGAGAGCAGAGCAGAATGACGGATGCAACAAAGAAAAAAAACATCTCGGCGGCCATCGTATCGCTCGATGCAACCGACGAGCTGGAGCGCACGCTGGCAAACACCTCGCAATGGGCGCACGAAACAATTGTCGTGAATGTTGCATCATCGGAGCGAACGCGAAAGCTGGCAAATCAATACGGCGCGCACCTTGCGCCGCACAACTGGCAAGACGACCTCTCCGCCGCAAGGAACGCCGCCTTGGCGGTCGCGGAAGGAGATTGGGTGCTGTGGCTCGAACCTGGCGAAACTCTCGAACAAGCCGCCGTGCAGGAATTGCAACGAACGCTGAATGAAAACGCATCGGCTGGGCATGCCATTATGTTGTTGGTCGTGGCGCCTCCCATGGCCGACGCCGTGTCGGCGGAGCAAGCCGGTTCGATTCGGCTGGCGCCCAACCATCCTGGCATTCGTTTTCAGGGGCGGGTCTGCGAGGAGATGCAGTCCTCGATTGAAGCGGCCGGACTCCAACTCGAGGCTCTGCCGATAAAAATCCAACGCGGCGAATGGTTTCGCGATGAAAAACATCTTGCTCGTCAAGCGCAACGAGATATCGCCTTGGCCTCGCTCGAACTCAACGATGGCAAAACACGGCCGGAAGTCGTTAATCGACTGGCCGAGGCGTATCGGAAATTGGGCGAGCATTCACGCGCTCAGCAACTGTTCCAGCAGGCCGCCGCGCTTAGCGAGGCGGGAACAGCCCCCGCCTTGGAAGCCTACTACGGCTGGCTCAGTTGCCTGGACGCCGCCACCGATAACTTGGAGCTAAAAACCGCGCTTTGCTTGAGAGCACTCGACGATTTCCCGGTCGACATTCAACTGCTCTGCGCCATGGGCGGCTATTTGCAAACACAGGGGCGGCTCGACCTCGCCCGACGCGCCTACCGAACGGCTCACGAACATGGCCAGGCGAATCCCTTCGTTTGGAATTTGGTCGATATCCATGAGGTTGCGGCCTTTTTTTATTCGCGAGCCCTTTTTCTCGGTGGCGAGTCTCGGAAAGCCGCCACCGTGCTGCAAGAATCCTTGCTCCAATATCCCCACGCCACTCGCTTGGGGCCCGCTCTGCTGGAATGTTATATCCAGCAGGGAGAGGAACAGGCGGCCGAGGAACTGGCGACCCGCTTGGCGACCGATGCGGCCGAAGAACGTCTACTACGTGCAACGGTGCGAGGCGCGATTTTGGCGGCCAAGAATCAATGGACCAAAGCGAACGAAATTTTGCTGGCGGCGTATCGAGGCGGATGTCGGCATCCACTGTGTTTGCGGTGGCTGAGCCTTTCCTTTCTCAACTTACAGGAGCACCCTTCGGCCGCTTCGGTGGTCGATGTTTGGATCGAACACGAGCCGCATAACGGTGAAGCCCAACAGTTGCAGCGTCAGCTTGCTAGCAGTTGTGCATAGCCATCGGCGCGGGCCGCACGGTGTGGGGGTGGGCGTCCGACTGTGTCGCCGGTCTCGGATGTGCAATCATCGCGCCCGCCACCCAAATTGCGCTTGGTGTGAACAAACCATCGCCAGTTCGCGTATAGCCCTTAGGGATTCTCTAACTATGACTTTTCAGTGATAATAATCGGCAGAGCGACCGATAACGGAAGTATGTGCCTGCGTGTCGCGATCACGATTCTGACGCCGACGAAACCATGAACCGACTAGCTTCACTTTCACGAATATCGAAGGCTTTGGCCCTGCTGGCAATTACGTTGCTGCCGGTCCAGCAGTCTTTGGCTGCGACCGGCTGCTGTTTGGGCGGTCAGGGGCGTGTGATTCAAGCAGCCAGTGGATCTGGGGCGGGTTGTTGCTCGCAAGCCCAAACGAGTTGCTGCACCGGTGCTAGCGGACGTGAGCCGACATGTTGCGAGAAAAACTCTTCCGGCTCGCAATCAAAACCCTGCAAGAATCGCGGCGGATGTGAGAAAAACTCGGCGCCTGCGGCAGCTGAGCCGCCAAGCACCGAATCTTCCTTGCAGGTTGTGCCGACTTTCGAGGCGTTCCGCGGCGCTGCCACGATCGCTATCGAGATCAGTGCGAATGACTCCCTGGCCAACGCCCTTGTTGCGGTTGCCTCATTCGCGGGCAGCGGTTCAGATCGCTGTATCCAACTCTGCTGTTTTCGGCTCTGAATCCTCCTACCACGCCAATTCGCGGCATTGAAGCCGCGGGGCCATCTCTGGTTCTCAGATGTTGTGGGTCTCACCCCTCCGCATCACCTCAACCCGTGTTGGATTTCTTAGGTAGGTCGTGTGGCTGCGCATGTGGTTCGCGCGATGTGGAAGGAGAAAACCATGATTCTGCAACGTCTTTACGCTGTCGTGGATTGCCCCGTTTGCGGTCGTCCGGTGGAGATTCATTTTCGACACATCCATCGGGAGTTGGAGTGCGCTCATTGCGGTGGGCAGTTCGTCGTGTCTGAAACAGGCAACGACGGACCAACCGCCTCAAAGCTGGATTGTGGCGATGCATTGCAACGCGCCGATAACTTGCTGCGGTCGATCAGAAACGAAAGAGCTGCGAAAAGCGCCGCCTCAATGTACTGCCGGCGGTCGTCCGATGAAAACATTGAACCTTCGTTGGAAATCGATGGCGGTGAAATCGTCCCGCGGCCCACCGCGATTTTAGTCGAGCACCGCGACGAAGTGTTCGCGCGAATCGCGACCGACATGGCTGAGTCGGGAATGCGCGTGGTGCGCGCCAAGTCGGCCGCCGAAGCGTTGGAGTTGTTTCCCAGGTTTGAACCAACCTTGGTCGTGGCGAACATCAACCTGCCCGATCAAAACGGCTGGCTGCTTGCGCGAAAGCTGAGTCTGTTTGATCGGCGGCTCCGTGTGTGGCTCTACCAACCCTTTGTGACAACTCGCGACGAAGAGATGGCCAAGTGCGCGCCCGTCGATGAATGGCTCGTCTACCTCGGCGATTTGCTAGGACTATCGGAATCAATCATCGCCCTGGCGAGCAACCGACGCAAACCCGATTGCAACAGCGAAAGATCGACCGACCAGGCGGCGGCCTGAATACATTGACGCCTTACCAGCAGATCCGCCAACTTGCGCGTGGAACAGACCTGTCCCGTGCAGAGACACACTCCGCTGCTCAATTCGAAAAAAGCTGAAACCATTGCCTATGGTGCAGTCCAAGTACTATTCCGTGTTTTTTGGATGCCGGCAGGCCGAAGAGGGCAGGCGTCCTTGTTTTCACATCCTGGAAGGATGAAAGCCATTAGCCGGTGGTCGAGCGCAGCGAACACCACCGGAGGATGGAGGTCTCGACATTCCGCATCCCGGCGGGATGCCAGCCACCGTTGGAGTTCACGCTTTAGCGTGGTTCATTTTTGGCGGTTCGAGTGATTCCGAAAGCACGCTGAAGCGCGAACTCCGACGGTGGGCGACACAAATGATGGCGTTGTTTCGAGGCGTTTCCCGCGCCCGCCGCCTCTGGCATCCCGCCGGGATGCATCGTTCGCTGCGGTAGCCTACCGGCGGTATTCGCTCCGCTCGACCGCCGGCTAATGGCTGGCAAGCCTCTGGCTTGGCGGAAATTCCATAACACCATTGCACGGAATAGATCTTGGCCAGGTGCTAAGGGGCAGTCCCGAAATAAGATCCTTCTGTTTCCAGCATTCGTTTATCAGCCGACGAGCTCACGGTTTACAGCATTCTCGGAGAACCGGACTCTAGCGCGTTCCGGCTAATCTGCGCGGTGTTTTTGGCAAGATCGACGCAACCACCTTTTCGGGGAGAGGTGTATGAGACGTTCCGACCTGTTCATGAATAACCTCAGGCTATACCCCGCTCGGTCCGAGATGAAATACAGAAGTCATTTCAGGACGGAGCCCTTGTACCTTCTAACACAACTTGGTAGGTCAGCATCAAACTCCGTGTTTGAAACGCCAAACAGGGGTTATGTCAGGAGCCCTCAGAACCACTCACTATTGACAAATGACTTTGCCCATTCCCGAAGACGACTTCAAATATCCAAGCGGTCCTTACGGCGCCTGCACCGCCGGAGGAGCAATCACCGGCAATGGGCCAGCGCCCTGCTGAGGCGCAAAACCCTGTTGCGGCGCAAAACTCTGCTGCGGCGCAAAACCCGGCGAACCCACGGGCGGTGCGCCCGCTACGGGTAACTGGCTTCGCACGCCGTAGTCTTGCATGAGGTGGAGCAACGTGGCCTCAAGCTGAAGCATTTTAATCGTTAACAGAGAGCCGTGAGCAGGCGATGCCCACGACAAGGTGTGGCCTTTCACGTGGTGAAACAGCCCGTTCATATTGTGAAGGTCTCGCGCGAGGTGGTCTGCATTTCCAGCCCCATGATTCCCCAAGTGGTAGCGTTGCTGATGCACCAAATCGTAGGCGTGCTTGGCGTCTTGCATCAACTTATACATTTCACGGTAGGTGTCCTGGTATCCTGGGTGGTGTTGGTAGCTGTTGTGCATTTCCCAACAAACATCTTTCGCGGTTTTATACAAGTCGGAGGTCAGTGAATCCATGTGCGACCGAGCGCCGAAATGATACACCGGTTGCACATGGCCGTTACCGCGATGCACGTTTCCGTGTTGTACGTTGCCATGTTGCACGTTGCCATGTCGGACGTTTCCATGTCGGACGTTTCCGTGTTGGACGTTTCCGTGTTGGACATTGCCGTGTTGGACATTGCCGTGCAAGATATTGCCATGGCCTAATTGCGCGTTGGCAACCGAACTAAACGACATGCCGACGCCGCCCAACAGGGCGGCCAATAGAAGCTTTCTCATTTTCTTCCCCTCAAAAAAATTGTCGGTATTGAAATTTCGGCCGGGCCGGAATTCAAAACCGCCCGCCTTCACTAATACAATTCGGATTTCCGCATTTCACCGGTCAGGAATATTTTCCGAAACTGTCTACTGACCACGTTTCAACGCCTGCAAATATTACGGCCGACTGGTTGCGCGCAGCGACCATGTTCACAGTGCTCAACATCGTCGCTCAAAAATTTGTCGCTCAAAAAGCCGTCGCTTAGAATATCGTCGCTCCAACAAGAGAAGCCCGGCTTTTTCAAAAGCCGGGCTTCTGAGGGTGCATCGTGTCGTGTCGCGCATTCATGGCTGCAACTAGGTTACGGCGCCTGAACGGGCGGAGGAGCAATCACGGGCACCGGGCCAACTCCCTGTTGCGGCGCAACAGGCGCCCGCGGTGCAAAACCGGGTTGCGGCGCATAACCGGGTTGCGGCGCATAACCAGGTCGTGGCGTTACAGGCGCCCGCGGCGCCACTCCCGGCTGCGGTGCATAACCCGGCCGAGGAGCTACAGGCCCCCGGGGCGCCGCTCCCGGCTGCGGTGCATAACCCGGCTGTGGTGCATATCCCGGCCGAGGAGCTACAGGCGCCTGCGGCGCCACTCCAGGCTGCGGAGCATACCCCGGCTGCGGCGCCACCGCCGGTAACTGGCTTCTCACGCCGTAGTCTTGCATGAGGTGCAGCAGCGTCGATTCAACCTGCAACATCTGTATCGCCAGTGTGGAGGCCCGTCCTTGGGATGTCCAGGTAACGACATGGCCTTTCACGTGTTGGAACAGGCGATCCATGTTGTGAAGATCTCGTGCGATGTGGTCGTCGCTCGCGCCCACATGATGACCGTAGTCGCCGTTCTGACGATGCACCTCATCGTGGACGTGTTTGGCGTCTCGCATCACCTGATACATTTCACGGTAGGTATCCCGATACCCCGGCATGTGCCGATAGTGGTGGTGCATTTCCCAACATATATCTTTCGTTTTTTGATACATCTGGCCCGACAGTGCAACCATGTGCGACCGAGCGCCGAAACGATACGCCGGTTGCGTGTGGCCGAATTGCACATAATCGTGCCCGTAGTTGTTGTTGTGGCCATAGTTGTTGTTGTGGCCATAGCTGCGGCGGTATTGCGCGTTGGCATCCGAACAAACCGACAAGCCGACGCCGCCCAACAGGGCGGCCAGTAGGAGCTTTCTCATTTTCTTCCCCTCAAAAAAAAATGCCTGGTTGGAAACTAGAGCGGCGTTCACGTACAAAACCGCGGGCCTTCACTATGGAAATACGGATTTATCCATTTCAGCGGTCAGAAATACACGCACAATCAATCCGTGCGGAGTTATAGGGAGCGGCCGCTTCCTGTATCGGCATTCAAGTCGGGTTTCCGGCCTCTGGCGACCAAAAGCCCGCACGAGCGAAACAACCAGGAGTATAGCCGGTGAGTTGCCGCCCGCAAGCAAAACGGGAGCTCGCAAGAAAAACCCGTCCAAGTTAGCGAATGATTTCAGACAGCACTTCGCCGTGTACGTTGGTCAAACGCCGCTGGATGCCGTTGTGGTAGGCGGTTAATCGGGTGTGATCGATGCCCAACTGCTGCAACACGGTGGCGTGAAAATCGTGCCAATGGACGCGTTTCTCCACCGCCTTCCAGCCGATTTCGTCCGTCGCGCCGTAAGCCATTCCTGGCTTCAGGCCCGCGCCGGCCAGCCACACGGAGAAGCCGTTTTGGTTATGATCGCGACCGGCGCCGAGCACATCGGAGGCCGATTGCGTGAACGGCGTGCGGCCGAATTCGCTCGTGAATAACACCAGGGTGTCGTCGAGCATGCCGCGTTGCCGCAGGTCGGTGAGCAGCGCCGCCAGCGGCTGATCAATACGGCCGGCCTCGCGTCCATGATTTTGGACCATGTTCTCGTGGCCATCCCAATTGATGCGCGGCGAGCCGAACGCGCCCCCGGAAAAGAGTTGCACAAACCGTACGCCCTTTTCCAACAGCCTCCGGGCCAGCAGGCAACTGCGGCCGAAATCATGGGTTTGGTCTTGGTCGAGGCCGTACAATTTTTGCATGGCCGCTGTTTCATCGGCAATGCTGGCCACCTCCGGCACGGCCAACTGCATTTTCGCCGCCAATTGATACGACTTGATGCGGGCGGCTAGGGCGTCGTTGCCGCTGCGCGCCGCCAGATGCTTGCGGTTCAAGGTTTCCAACAGTACGCGGCTGGCTTGTTCGGTGGTGGCGGAAATTTTCACGGCTGGGAAAAGATCGTCAATCGGATCGCCCTTGCTGCGAATCACGACGCCCTGATGCGTGGCCGAGAGAAAACCGTTGCTCCAGTTGATCGAACCGCCGGCGGGCAGGCCGCGGGCGTCGGGTATGACGACGAAGGCGGGAAGTTCGTCGGTCTCGGCGCCCATTCCGTACGAGAGCCAAGCGCCGGTGGTGGGGAATCCGTTGAGGCGAAAGCCGGTGTTTTGTTGGAACGTGGCCGGCGTGTGGTTCGACGTTTCGGCATACATCGATTTGATCACGGTGAGTTCGTCGGCCACCTTGGCTAGGTGCGGGAACAGATCAGAAACCCAAAGCCCGCTCTGGCCGCGTTGCCGAAACGCCCAATCGCTTTTTCGCAACAGGCCGATTTGACCAAAAAAAACATCGGCCGATTCGATGCCGCCGAACTTCTTGCCCTGGTATTTTTCCAACACAGGTTTGTAGTCGAAACTATCGACTTGGCTGAGTCCGCCACAGAGGCAGATGTGAATCGCGCGTTTGGCCGGGGCGGCGTGATGCGGCCAAGGGTCGGCCGCTTCGGGCGACATGGGCGCGGCTTGCACCTGGCCGTCTTGCATCAATAACGCGGTCAGCGCGACGCCGCCCAAGCCGGCCGACGACCAAGACAAAAAATCACGCCGCGTTTTCAGATTGTTTTCCGCCGGTCGATTCATGTTCATGACGTCTCTCAATCAATAAACAAAAACTCGTTGCTGTTGAAAACGATGCGGCAAAATGCCGGCAGGCCATGCTGCTCAACAAACGGCGCCGCGACGCGCAATTCCGCCTCGTCGGGCCGACGTTGGTAGGCCAACCTGAAAACAGCCTCTACTTGCGCTGCCGCGTCTTCGGCGCCGCCGGCTTTCACGCGCGCCGCGGCGCCGGCGGCCATGCGCAACACGAAGGCGTTGTTGAGCAACGATAGCGATTGCACGGGAGTGGTCGTGACGGCGCGGTTCGGCGCCATGGTGGAGGGGTCGGGGCAATCGAAGGCGTCCAGCAAAGTGCTGCGTCCCGAACGAACCCAAGTCCGATAGATCGTGCGGCGGTGGAACGCCGGGCCGACCGGGTCGATCATTTCGTAGAACTGGGAGTTGAAGGTCGACGTTTTGAAATCTTGATACGGCGGACCGCCCAACTGTTCGTTCAACATTCCAGCGACGGCCAACATGGCGTCGCGCAACGTTTCGGCTTCCATTCTATGCGGTTCTCGGCGCCACAGCAGCCGATTCTGGGCGTCGCGTTTCAGGGCCAGCGGCCGCCCGCCGGTTTGTTGCCGGTAAGCGGCCGACGTCACGATTAAACGCTGCAAACACTTGAGGCTCCAATCATTCGCGATCAGCCGGTTGGCCAAAAAGTCGAGCAGTTCAGCATGCGAAGGGCGGCCGCCGTTGAAGCCGAAATCGTTGGGCGTGTCGACAATGCCAACGCCAAAGTGGTAGTGCCAAATGCGGTTGGCCATCACGCGGGCAAACAGAGGATTGTGCGGCGAGGCGATCCAGGCGGCCAATTTGCGGCGGCGGTCGGCGTCGGGGGCGTCGGCGGGAAGTTGAAAGTCGGAGTCGTCGCCGCCGAGCGACGAAATTCCGTTGGCGGAAACAACGTTGCCCAAACTGGCCGGATTCCCTCGCAACAAAACGTGCGTGGTTTCCGGCGCGCGGGGCGTCACGGCGTACGCCTTACGATTGCGCAGCCGCGCTATTTGTTGGTCGTGCGAAACAATCGCGGCGCGCCAGTTGTCTCGCTGCGTTCGTTGCGCGGCCGATAACCGAGCCGTGATGTCGCTAGGAAGAATGAAAGGGCTGGCTGCGAACGAGGCGGCAACCTCTTCAGCCGACAACGCCCGATCGTAAACTTGTGCGCGGTCAATCTGCCCGGCCAACATGCGGTTTCCGCCGGCAACCGTTCCATGCCGCAGGCCGAATACAAACTGCGCGCCGCCCGGCTGGAAACCGGCGGGGCCGGTCGACTTGTACGCCGCCCCGTACGGCCGGCCGTTCCGGTAACATTCGATGCGGCCATCGGCGTGGTACACAATCGCGATATGCACCAATTGCCGATCAGCTAGGTCTTCATTGGAGGCGGCTTGTAAATCTTTGGTGCGCCGAAAACCGTCGCTGCCGACGGTCCAGATGCGAGATTGCCGCTCGGCATAGACGATTGCGTCGAACATCTGGCCATCGAGCGATTGCACGCTGAGCACGCCGCCGCCGCTCTGTTCCAGATACGCCAGTTGCACCCACGCCTCCAGTGTTTTGGACGGCAGCGGCTTCTCAATGGGAGGTGTGACAACGAAGGCGGTTTTGCCGTCAAGTATCAGGCGGCCGTTTTCGGTTTTCGCGGCGCCTCGCGCCGAAGCGTGCAGTTTGCCGATGGAGTCTTGCAGGTCGTTGTTGAAATCCCAGCGGGCAAAAGGCCGCGGTGCCGACGACGAGCTACTTTCCTTCGAGCCGGCTTCGTGCTCCCGTCTGAGCGCGGCCAACACCGGCTGCTCCAGGCCGGCGATTCGATTTTGCAACTCCGCCCGCCGTTGCTCCAACTTCGCGATTTGCTCCCGCATGGGCGGCGTCATCAGAGGCCGCTCCCCATGCCGCACGCCGCCCAGCGCGGCGGTCAGTTGGTAGTATTCCTTTTGCAAAATGGGATCGAATTTATGATCGTGGCAACGCGCGCAGTTGACCGTCAAACCCAAAAACGTCTGACCCACCGCGCCCACGATATCTTCCAGTTCGTCCTGACGAACCACCGCCCGCATGGCGACGCTCTGTTGCATTTGCCCGACCAAATCATAAGGACCGGCGACCAAAAAACCGGTGGCCGTGATGGCGTCGGCGTCGTTGGGCTGGAGCACATCTCCGGCCAACTGCCGGCGGGCGAAAGCGTCGTAAGGAAGATCGTCGTTGAAAGCCCGAATCACCCAATCGCGATAACGCCAGGCATTGGGGCGGATTTGGTCGCGTTCAAAACCTTGGCTTTCGCCGAATCGGACCACATCCAACCAGTGCCGCGCCCAGCGTTCGCCATAGCGGGGCGAAGCCAACAGCCGATCAACCAAACGTTGGTAGGCTTGCGGCGAGCGGTCGGCGGTGAATTGTTCGACGTCTTCATAGGTCGGCGGCAGGCCAAGTAGGTCGAACGACAACCGGCGAATCAGCGTCCGACGATCAACTTCGGAAGAAGGCGCCAAGCCGCGCTGCTGCAACTTGCGGATGATAAAATGATCGATGGAATTACGCGCCCAATGGCGCGTTTCCAAAGACGCCTTATCAAGCGCCGGCGTCGCTACATGCCGTAACGGTTGCAGCGACCACCAATCGTAACCGGCTCGGTCAGCGGTCGACCAACGAAAGGGATCGATCCTTTGTTCGCCCCATACGGCGCCACTTAAAATCCAACGCTGGAGAATCTCTTTCTCTTCCTTGGGCAGCGGGTTCTTGGGAGGCATTTCATTTTCGGAAACACGTTGCCAGACGTTGCTTTCCGATAAATCCTGGCCGACCAAGGCTGGTCCGCTATCGCCTCCGGCGGCGGCCGCCGTTTGTTCGGAAAGATCGAGCCCGCCTTCTTTTTCGGTGGCGTTGTGGCAGCTCAGGCAGCGGCGCGCCAACAGCGGCGCCACTGATTCATTGAAATACCGAGCATCTTCGTTCGACGTTTCGGCGGCTCCAGCGGACGGGCCAGCGCCCAGCCAGACGCCTGTCCAGGCAATGGACCAGAACAAACAACCGAAAAGGAATCGTGAATCAGTGCGTCTCATCGAATATCGCATCTTTCGATCTCTGGCGTCTTCCAGCGTTGCAAAGTGCAGGCGACGGTCACAACTATCTTACACGAACGTTGACGGGTCGTGGGTTGGATTTCGCGATGTAGCGTGTTTGGTGTTGGAGTTCAGCCTTTAGGCTGCTTCGACAGACGCGACGACGACGGAAACATGCTAAAGCATGAACTCCAACGGTGCAGCCAAACGGGTTGTGGAAAACTCCGTGTTTGGCTAATTCTCAGACAATTGCGCCGCTTGTATGCGCGACCGCCAGACCCAAACCATCAAGAAGAGGCCGCCGAGAAAGCCGCCCGCGTAGCTTGCGTTGTGAATCCAGAGGTCGGTCAGAAAATACACCTGCACATCGTCGGGGACCGCCTCGCGCATCGGACCAACAAGCCACACCCAGCCATTGACCGCGCAAAAATAGCCCACGCCTCCCGCCAGAGTCGCCAACGCGCCCACGCCGACCAACAAAATGCTCATCGGACGCATCAATGAAATCGCTGTTCGCTTCGGCCGAGAGCCGATCCGACTTAACGTCGCCAATGGCGCCCCCAGTAAAACGCCCACCCACCAAGTGGCAATCACGCCCCAGCCCAGGCCCAGCAGCGTGGGGTCGTCCGTGCCGAAAACAGGAGGATGGCCAATGGTAAAGTATTCCACGCAAATGCGCGCCGTGATCTGATCGTGAACAATACCATACGCCACGCAGAAACCGACCGACAACAAAAGAATCGCGAGCCACTGCATGACCGAACTCCTGTTCATTCGACGTCGCTGTTCGCGGTAACAAACTTCGCACGGCTACCGATGGCTCGTTTAAGGCTCGCGGCAGAAAATAGTTTACCCATAGATTAGGACGATCCTCTTCTTACGGTATATTTTCATCTGCCGCGCGCCTGACCCGCCTGTCATTTCTGTTCTTGTTGGCCGAAGGCCTGTTTTCACCGTAGCCTGGGGCATCGCCCCAGGTGCGATGGCCGATCTCCGTTCGTATGGCCGAAGGCCTTATTCACATCCTGCAAGTTCGGCCAAGATGGAGGACTGTTTTTTTCCCGTTCCTGGGGCGATGCCCCAGGCTACGATGATCTTGGCCTTCGGCCAAACAAAGCATGGAAAAAAGGTGTCCGGAACTTTTTTTCCGATTTACTTGCCTTATCGAAACCACCATGACCGGTGCTGTTTGATTGTCCCGAACTTGCCTTTGCTAGGCTGGCCTTCCGTTGTATTGTCTGCCGACGCACCTACATATCGCCACAGTCCTTTGGGAAGTACCTTCAACTGACTTGGATCCGGGAAACTAATCAACGAGATACTCCCCGCCTCAATTCTTGTTGCTGATCCTTCAAGAGAGTAGGAAAACATCCCATCTTTGGCGACTCGAATTGAGCTCGCACCATCAGGAATGGTGATAGGGGGAATAAGAACACAGCGGCTATCGGACAAGTGAAGCAGGCTATAATCGTCGATGAAAAACTTGCCATGCGTCATAAACAAGGCCTCTCCAGTGTCTGAATGCCAGCATGTTATGTACCCTTCACCAACAACACTGATCTCTACGCAAGCGGCTGATTTTGACATCCTTAGCCACAGATCCCGACCGCCAAGTAGGATGCAACAAAAAATTGTCAGCGCAAGGAGCCCTTTAAGAGAATATTGACACTTTAGAACTGCCATTTTCTCGACCTCCCATTTGTTGATGTTGCGGTGTGTGGCTACAAAAAAACATGCTGAAGCATGAACTCCAACGATTCGCCAACGGCGTTACCAGAAGAGTCCGAAGGTCACCCAGGAGGTGATCGCCAATAATAGAACGGCCAACCAATTCGGGTTCAGCCAGCGCGGCGTGACGGCATCGATGATTTCGTCCGCCAACGGCGGCAATTCTTCTCGGCTGCGTCCCAGCCAGCCTTGTTCGTTCAATTCCAGCATGGCGGATTCGCGGCTCTCCGCTCCCAGCACCAACGTCGTGACAAGCATCGGCGCCGCAGTGAACAAAATCGACCACGAATACGCCAGCCACTGGCTGGTGAGCCAAGCGGGCAGCCAAGTGATATCAAAAAACTGCCGGTCGCACAGCGCCAACATGCCGTAGGCCGATCCACAAACAAGACCGACCAAACCACTTTTTCGGTGTGCTCGCGTAAAGACGCCGGCGACGTACACGGTAAACAGCGGCGTCACGAAGACTGGAATGAGCGTGAGCAACGCGTTGAGCATGTGCTCCTGTTTCCAGATGAACGGCAGATATAAAAAGCCGATCAGGAGCACGCCGCCGGTCGCCAAGCGGCCCACGAATACATAGTGTTTGTCAGACCCCGTGCGGACGATGAACCTCGCGTAGACGTCGCGCGTGAAAATCGCGGAAAGCGCCGAACCCATCGAATCAAACGTGCTGACCACCGCCGCCGCCAGCCCCGCCACGACAATCCCCTTGAACCCCGCCGGAAGATACGTATTGGCCATCAGCGGGTAGAGTTCGTCGACCGTGCTGAATTCCGGCAAGCCTGGCGCCACGCGGCCCAAAACTCCCAGGCAGGCGGAGAGGATCATCATCGGCAAACTCAGGCTCACGCCGAAGAGCGCCGCAAGTTTCATATCGCGAAGCGAACGCGAGCCCATCAGACGCATCGTTTGCGTGTGGTTGACGGTCCAGTAACCGCCGCCGATGATCATCCAGCCGATAACGATCCAATAGGGCGAGGTTTGGTCGTGTTCTCCCCGATAACTGGAAATGTGCAGCAGGTCTTGGTGTGAAAGATATTCCGTTGCCGGGCCTTGGGTTTGATCGGCCAACGCCAAAGATTCTTTCAAGCCCGACCAACCGCCGACGGCGTTCAATACGGTAAAAAAAATCACCAGCGAAGAGGCCATCATCACCAAACTTTGCGCGGCGTCGGTCCAGACCACCGATTTCAACCCACCCCAAGCGGTGTAAATACCGGAAAAAACGACCAACACGATGATCAAACCCCAGGCCCCCGTCGGCGGCAATTCGACGAGGCTGGTCAGTACCAAATACGCCCCCCAAATCATGAGCCCCAACATGGAGGTGCGATATTGAATTTGAATCAGAGCGCTGAGCACGCGGGCGGCAGGACCGAAACGCGCCTCCAAATATTCGGCATTGGTGTAAAACCCGTATTTGGCAATGGCGGGAACAATCCAAAAGGCGGCCAGAATGCCTCCCACGGCGCTGCCCAACGCATGCACCGTAAGTACGTGTAGACCTTGGTTGAACGTTTGGCCGGTGACACTGACCAAATCGGCGTTGTCGACATTCGTGGCGAACATCGAAAGTCCCACCGCCCACCAGGGCAGCACGCGACCGGCGAGAAACCAGTCGCTGCTCGATTCCGTGCCCCACGCCAAATAGAGCCCATAGGCGATGATCGAACCGTTGAGCAGCAAGACGATAAGCCAATCGAGCGCAGACATTCCGTTTGCTTCCTCATTTCGTGAGAACGATGTTCAGGCAACTCCAGACTGGTCCTGAACTTACCCGCCGAATGAAAAGCCCGGCATTTTGAAAATGCCGGGCTTTTCATTCGGTAAATTCTTTCCTGCCGTTCGCCTAAACACAAGGCCATCGGTTCTCTGAAGCGGCGTCGCAAAAGACGTCGCCGCGGTTCCTTACGCCAACAGTTTTTGAACCACATTCCCCGCGACGTCGGTCAGGCGGAACTCCCGGCCCTGGAATTTGAACGTCAGACGTTCGTGGTTCATGCCCAGCAAGTGCAGAATAGTGGCGTGGAAATCGTGAACGCTAACAGGATCCTCCACCGGGTAATAGCCGAGTTCGTCGGTCTTGCCGACGGTGGCGCCGCCCTTCACGCCGCCGCCCGCCAGCAGTGCGCAGAAGGCGTCTTTGTGGTGGTCGCGGCCGAAGTTTTTGTTCGGCTTGCCATTGTTCGACTTACCTTGAAGCATCGGAGTGCGGCCGAATTCGCCGCCCCAAACCACCAGCGTGTCGTCGAGCATGCCGCGTTGTTTGAGGTCTTGAATGAGCGCCGCGGCCGGTTGATCGATCTGCTTGCATTTTTTGGTCAGACCCGCCTGCAAGCCGCCGTGATGATCCCAACCTTGATCGAACAGTTGCACGAATCGGACGCCCCGCTCCACCAGCCGGCGAGCCAACAAGCAGTTGTTCGCGAAACTGCCGCCGCCCGGTTCGGCGCCGTACATCTTTAACACATGCTCTGGTTCGGCGGAGAGATCCATCAATTCCGGAACCGACGACTGCATGCGGTAGGCCATTTCATATTGATTGATGCGCGTCGCGATTTCAGGATCGCCGACGTCCGCCAATTGGACTTCGTTCAGTTTGTTGATGCTGTCGACGATGCGGCGGCGGTCGTTGCTGGCAATTCCCCGAGGATTCGAAAGGAACAACACCGGGTCGCCCTTGCCGCGAAACTCCACGCCCTGGTACACCGTGGGCAGGAACCCGCTGCCCCACAAACTATTTCCCGCCCCCGCCACGTTGCCGGTGATCATCACGACGAAGGCTGGCAAATCTTGGCTGACCGAACCGAGGCCGTAAGTCACCCAGCCGCCCAACGAAGGACGCCCAAACCGCCCGAACCCGGTTTGATAAAAAAGCTGCGCCGGCGCGTGGTTGAAAAGTTTCGTGTGCAACGTTTTGACGACCGCAATATCGTCGGCCGATTTCGCCAAATTCGGCAGCAACGAGGAAAACTCCTGGCCTGAATCGCCATGTTTTTTGAACTCAAATTTGGAGCCGAGCAACGTCGGCTTGCCGCGCAAGAAAGCGAACCGCTGTCCTTCCAAGTATTTCTCGGGACAGAGTTGGCCATCGTGTTTACGCAACGTCGGCTTGTCTTCTAGCAAGTCGAGATGCGAAGGCGCGCCGACCATGTGTAAAAAGATCACGCTCTTGGCGCGAGGCGCGAAGTGCGGCTGCTTTACCGCCAAGGGATTTGCCGCTAAAGGCCTTGCCGCCGAGGGAGCGGCCGATGCCTCACCCTGCAACAGCGACGACAACGCGGCGGCGCCAATGCCCATGCCGGCGGTTTGAAAGAGTTCCCGGCGGCTGGGCGTCGTTAGGTTTTGTAGTCGCGAAAACATCGCTCATCCTTTGGTGATCACTTCGTCGAGATTCAACAAAATGTTCGACAGATAAAACCAGGCCGCCCATTGGGCGCGCGGCAAATCGGGCGAGGGAGGTTGAATCGATTGCTCGAAACCGGCAAGCAGTTCTTGCACCGCTTCGGGATGCTCTTGAAAACGCTGCAACTCCCGCTGGTAAACCTCCAGCAAATATTCCGACTCCATTTCCGTCGGCCGCCGCGAAAGGCACAGCCGAAACGCGTACTCCACGCGCTCGGCCGCCGACAAATGCGTGTCGTTGGTCATGATGCGCAAGGCAAACGCCGCCGCCATTTCCACGTACGCCTGATCGTTCAACAGCGTAAGCGCTTGCATCGGCGTGTTGGTGCGCGATCGTTTAATCGTGCAGGTGGTGCGGTCGGGGGCGTCGAAATTCGTAAAACCAGGGTACGGAGTGCTCCGCAGCCAATACGTATAGACGCCCCGGCGAAAGCGATCACCATTGTGCGACGTAATGTACTTCGGCGGGTTGCGGCCCACCGACCGCCAGAGGCCGTCCGGCTGGGGAGGGAAAACCGGTGGACCGGCCATCTTTTTACAGAGCAAACCGCTGAACATCAGCGCGTTATCGCGAACCGTTTCAGCCGGCAGCCGGAAACGGGGACCACGCGAGAGTAGTTTGTTGTAGGGGTCTTTTTCGAGTTTTTCCGGCGAGATGTGCGACGATTGCCGATACACCGCCGAACTGACCATCAAACGCAACACATGCTTGCGCGACCAGCCGCCGTCCACCAATTCTCGCGCCAGCCAATCAAGCAATAGAGGATGCGAGGGCGGGTCGCCCTGGGCGCCGAAATCTTCCGCCGTCGCGACAATGCCCCGGCCGAATATTTCGAGCCACCAACGATTGACCGTCACCCGCGGAGTGAGCGGTTGCTCTGGGCCGACCAACCATTTCGCCAAGTCGATACGCGTTTGCCGCGCTGCGACCTTGTTGGTAATTGAGGCGCCGTTGTTGGCAACCGGTGCGCCCTTTTTTTCGGCCGCCATGAAAACGTCGGGAGGCGACGCGCTGACTTCGAATGTCGGCGATAAGAAATTGCCGCGTTCAAAAACACGCGTCACGCGCGGCTCCTTTTGCTCCACCATGACAAGCGATGTGGTGGGCTTGAGCGCCGCAAGTTGTTTTTCCAACCGAGCAACGGTTTGGCCGATCTTCTTGGCCCGCGGCTCACCCGCGAGACGAAAATCTTGCAGCACCTTGTTTTGTTTTTTGCTGCGTTTTTTCGCGGGCGTCTTGAGAACCTTGACCACATCGACCGGCAGCGCCTTCTCTCCGGGGTTGCCAGCTCCAGGATTGCCGGTCATTGCCAAGAGACGAAAACGGCCCAGCGTTCTTCCGCCGCCGTGGTGTTGCTTCATCACGAAACGCAGGCCGGTCGAGGCAGCGGCGTCGCAAGGCGTTTGGGTGAGGAACGTGGCTTCGTGCGACTTTCCAAACTGAGGGTTGATCGCCCAGCCGGTTTCCGGCTGGCCATCAATCGCTCCATCCACCAGCCAATTCTGCTGCGAAAAATCGGCCTTGGCGCCATGCAAAACGATTTTTTGCGAGGACTCTCGCTCTCCGCCCACATACACCTCGAATTCCTGGAGCACGAAATTGGGACGCGGCGCATCGTGCCGACCGGGGCCGTTGGCGGGCAACGAGGCGTCGGTCAGGGTTTCGAGTTTGAAGGCCGTGATGCCGGCAAGGTCGGTCTGCACGACGACGGTGTATTCGTCCTTGTCAGGACGTTTGCCGCCCACCAAAACCGACTGGTCCTCCAACACATCGCCCGAAGCGCCGCCCGTCGAAACAAACGATTCCACCTCCAGCACATGCCATTTCGGCGTCGACCGTGCAGCCGCCAACAATCGCGTCTCCCAAGCCGCTTGCTCTTTTTTCCAAACGGCCAACAACTGGGTGTGTTCGTGCTGCGCCGCCGCCAGCTTCTCTTGGACCGTCTTGCGGCGCGCGGCGCGAGCCGGCGCGAGCGGCAACTCCATTTTGGGGCCGTAGAAATTGTAGGTCACGCCGTCTCCTTCCACTTCCAACGGCGTGTTGTTGAAATACGCAAAGATCTGATAAAAATCTTTTTGTGTGAACGGATCGTATTTATGGTTGTGGCATTGTGCGCAGTCGAAGGTTGTGCCTAGCCAAACGGAGCCGGTCGTGATCACGCGGTCGAGAACCTGATTGACCCGATTTTCTTCAGGATCGACGCCCGCCTCCACGTTGCAGGTCGTGAGGCGATGGAAGCCGGTGGCTATTTTTTGGTCAAGCGTGGCGTTGGGCAACAGATCGCCGGCAATCTGTTGGATCGTGAATTGGTCGAAAGGCAGGTCGGCGTTGATGGCGCGTATTACCCAGTCGCGATACGGCCACACTTCGCGGTATTGGTCGGCTTGATAACCGTTGGAGTCGGCGTAGCGGGCTAGATCGAGCCAAGGCCGCGCCCAGCGTTCGCCAAATTGAGGCGAAGCCAACAACCGATCGACCACGCGCTGGTAGGCGTCGGGGCGCGGGTCGGCGAGAAAGGCGTCGACTTCTTCAATGGTCGGCGGCAAGCCGATCAAATCGAACGAGACGCGCCGCAGCAGCGCCGCTTTTTCGGCCGCCGGCGCGGGCGACATCTGGTGTTGGTCGAGCTTGGCCAGGGCAAAGGCGTCGAGCGGAGTGAGCACCCAGCCAGGACGCGAAACCGTCGGCAACGCGGCTTTCTTCGGCGGTTGGTAGGCCCAGTGCATGTCGAGCGCGTCGACCGGCGAACCCACGCCCTGGGGCCACGGCGCGCCGGCTTCGATCCAGCGTTTGATCAGATCGATTTCCGCAGCCGTGAGAGGGTCTTCGTCGGGCGGCATTTGATCGGCGTCGCCCGCGCCGCGCAGGCGGTCGAGCAACAAACTCTTGCTGCTATTGCCGGGCGCGAACAAGGCGCCCGAAATACCTCCCCGCATGACAATAGCGCGGGCGTCGAGCCGCAATTGGCCTTCTTGTTCATCTTCGCCATGACACGAATAGCAGTTTTGCTGAAGCAGCGGTTCGATATCTCGCACGAAATCGATCGGCTGCTCATCGCCCCTCGCGCCGCGCGGCGCTTCGCCGACGCCCACAATGGCGAACAGCAACACGAGAAGGGATGACAGCGAGCGTCGCGAAATCTCGCGTGGGCGCCAAACGGTTGGTCTGAACATACCGGAAACCCAAGAAGGGGAGTTTGAGGCGGGACAACACACCCCTCCATTAAACCATAAACGAGCGTTTCAAGCGACCTTTTCCGCCGTCCCCCCTCTTGGGCGGGCGGCCTGCTAGACGCTGCCGGCGGCAGAGGACTGTTCGAGAAATAATCATCCTGCCGTCGCCTTTCGCTGAGAAAAGGCGACACGCATCGTTCGAACGGCCCTTACCGCTCGAAGAGTTGAAGCCGCTGGAAGCACAGAAAAAAAGGGAACCACGAATAGACACGAATGCACACGAATTTTCAAACTGGCAGCATTCGTGCTTTATTGTCCTTGCGATGGGTCTAAAACCCTCGCCTTCAGGCGAAACCTTGAGGATTTTATTGAGGTGGCAAGGGTTCGGTTGCCACGAAGAATTCTCGTGGAAGGAACTTTTACCACAGAGTACACAGAGTACACAGAGTACACAGAGAAAAAGGCGCCCTAAAAAATCTCTGTGCTCTCTGTGTACTCTGTGGTAAATCTTCTTTTTCCTGGGGGTAGCCTTTTGAGGAA
>QIKY01000201.1 GCA_003233175.1 Planctomycetaceae bacterium
TACCGGTGGTGTTCGCTGCGCTCGACCACCGGCTAATGGCTGGCAAGCCTCCGGCTTGGCGGGGATTTCATAACACCATTGCACGGAATATATCTTGGGCAGGTGCTTAGCCCCGCCCCACATAGAGCTGGTTGCGGGGCAACACGGTGGCTTGGAGCATTTCGACGTCGGGCGGCAGCGCGGCCATGACAACGGCCACCTCGGCTATGTCTTCGACGCGAATCATCGGTTCTTCGTCGTCGGGGCTGCCGGTATCCAGGCGGCGCTCCACCAAGACATTTCCAGGGTTCAAACAGCCGCAGGTCACGCCGTATTCGCGTCCTTCGAGGGCCGTGGCCTGGGTCAAACCCCAAACGCCATGCTTCGACGTGCAATAAGGAGCGGAGTTCGGCCGCACGCGCTCCCCGGAAATCGAGCCAATATTGATGATGCGCCCCGCGCCGCGAGGCTTCATGATCCGCAGGGCCGCGCGGGTGCATAAAAAAGGACCTCGCAAATTCACGTTCATGACGTGATCCCAATCTTCGAGCGAGAGTCGCTCCAGCGGCCCTCCGTTGAAAGCACCGGCGTTATTGACCAACAAATCGATATGGCCAAACCGTTCGACCGCTTGCTTGAACAACGCCTCCACCTGCGTGGGGTCGGCGACATCGGTCGGGGCGGCGAGAACTTCGAAGCCCTGGTTTTGGAATTCGCGAGCCGTTTTTTCCAGTTGCTCCGCGCCGCGCGAGGCCAACACCAACCGACATCCCTCGGCGGCGAAGGCGGCGGCAATTCCGCGTCCTATGCCGCGGCTCGCGCCCGTGATCAGGGCAATTTTATTTTCGAGTCGGTTCATGAAAGGTTGTCCTGGCGAACGGAGAGCGAATAATGATAAAGCGGCGGGAATGACGCGCCATAATTACTTGTACGATAGGCTTCCGAGGCTATCGTACAACAGTAATTTCCCGCTCGCCGCTTAACGGTCGGCCGCTATTGTACGTTCTCCCCTGGTGCGGCAAATCCCCCATTGGGCATGCTCGCTCAGCAGGTGTAGGATGGGCGGCCGTTTCGATCCTACGGCTTCGGTATTCTTGCAGACGAGTGTCATGACGATCTTGATCGATGGTTACAACTTGCTGTTCGCGGTCGGCATGCAGGGAAGGAATGTTGGCCCTGGTTCGCTGGAGCACGGCAGAAACGCGTTGCTCAACTTCCTCGCCGCCTCCCTCGACGATTCAGAACGCAGCCGCACCACGGTTGTTTTCGACGCCCAGTCTGCGCCCCCCGGCTTGCCTCGCGAACAAACCGTTCGGGGAATCTTGGTGTTGTTCTCGGTGGGCTATGAAAATGCCGACGCCCTGGTGCAAGAACTCATTTTGGCCGATTCCGCGCCGCGGCAATTGGTGGTGGTTTCCAGCGACCATGAAATCCAGCGCGCGGCGCGACGGCGTCGGGCGACCGCCACCGACAGCGACCGCTGGTACGACGAACTTGTCCGCCGCCGACAGCGCGAAACGAATCGTCCCGACCACGGCCACGAAAAACCCGAAACGCCAACCTCCGAGGAAATGCAGTTCTGGCTGAAAGCTTTCAGCGACGACCGCGACGTCTTACCGGCTTCGCCTGACTTGGCGGCGTCGGCGAGCGAACCAAAAAAGCAAATTCAGGCCGAATCTCAAAACCGAAAACGAGTCGACAAAAAAACGGTTGATGAACGGGACGTTGATAAACACGAAGTCGGCGAAGATCTGCTGAACCCTTTTCCGCCCGGTTACGCCGAAGACCTGCTCGACGAACAATAGCCGCGCGTATTAACGCCGAAGCGTCTGCTGGCTGGCGCGGCCGGCCGACAACACATACGCTAAAAGATCGAGAATATCATTGCGCGAGTAATGATTCAGCAAGCCGGCGGGCATGGGCGAAACGGGCGAAGCCTTTCGCGTTTCAATGGCCTGTTTGGAAAACGTAACGACCTTGCCCGGTTCAAGCAGATCTGGAACGACGCGAATGTCCGGCAAACGATAATCGCCCGGGGCGGCGCGTCCTGTAATCACGCGGCCATCGTGCAAGGCGAACATTTCGTGCCGATATTTTTCCGAGATCACGAGCGACGGCTCCAGGATCGATTTCAATAAATCGTGCGGCGCGTAGCGGCCGGCAAGGCCGGTCAAATCGGGGCCGCTCACGCCGCCTTCCCTTCCGACGCGATGACAGACCACGCACTTCGCCGACAAAAACACCACTCTTCCGCGTTTGAAATCGCGGCCGCTTTCGAGCAACCCGGGCAGCGCGTCGCGAAGATCGTTGACGGTCCATTCCCTGACCAACACTTTCGGCGATTCGACGATTTCATCCCGCCATGACTCCCGTGGTTGGGTGGTCAAGAGTTGTTGGAATTGGGCTCTGCGGTCGGCCGGCGCCGCCGCCAACGCCTCGCTGCGAATCAACTCCTTGAAGGCGGGCATGCCTTCACCGCCGATGAAATCGTCCATTTTCGAAAGGGCGACAAAATACCGTTGGCGCAGTCCTGGCGCCCAGACCGACGCCTCATTTCGCAGCACGTACAAATAATGAAAACGCTGGGTGGCGTTCCGCGCCCGGGCCAGCAAGCCCAGCGTTTTTTCCACGAACGATTCGCCGCTCGCCGGCGCCAGCGCCAAGCTGAGTTCTCGATTGAGCAGGAACGAATATGCGGGATAAATCGCCTCTAACCGCGCCGCCGCAGTTTGACGTTGCTCCTTGCTCCAGGCAATGTCCGACTCCAAGCATCGCCGGTAAAGAAACACGGCGGTCCATTGCCGCCGAGCATCCATTTTTGATAAATCAAGCTGTTGCAACCGAGCGAGAATTGCTGGGCGGTCGTTGGAATCGCTGGCGCGAAACAGAGCCAATAACGCCGCCATGCCGCCTTCGCTTGGCGGGGCGGTGAGCGCTCGCGCCCGCCACTGGGAAACATCTTGTTTTTCCAGCACGATCCGCGCCGCCAGTTGAACGGCAGGGTCGGCGTCGGCCAGAAGCGGCCAGGCGGCGTTCAATGCCGCCGTGTTTTTTTGGTCGAACCTCGCCTCCAGCCGCCGCCGCTTCTGACGAGAGATGTCTGCGAATCGCTCCGCAGATTCTTGTTGGATCGATTTCGACGGCGGTGTTTTGTTTTCGCCAACGTATTCCACCCGATACAACGACGACTGGGTGCCGCGTCCGCCGGTGATGAAATACATGGCGCCATCGGGGCCGAAATCTGCGTCCGTAACATTCAAGGGCCGCCCGCGCAAAAAGACTTCGGCCGCGCCCAGGTAACCACCGCCGCGCGGCGCCAGATGGACAGCCAGAATTCGGCCGTAGGTCCAATCGAGGGCGAACAAGGCCCGTTTGTACGGGGCCGGAAAGTTGCTCTTGGCGCCGAACACCACGGCCGTCGGCGAGCCCTTGCCGATATCGACCAGCGGCCGCGGCATATCGGGGCGGTCTGGAAAATACGGCGGCCACTGCTGCGTCACCCGCCGCCAGAGGAAATCGGCGCCCGGCGCCAAGTGGTTGATTCGCGTGGGCCGATACCAAGAGGCGCCGGTGTCGTATTCCGCATCGGCATCGTAGGTGAACATGTCGCCATGGGCGTTGAAATCGAGTCCGAATGGGTTCCGCAAACCCCGCACCACCACCACAGGATTCTTACCGTCGGCGTCGAGCCGCACGACCATGCCACTGGCCGCCGCCTCAAAACGATTCGGTTCTTTCACCGCTGTTGGAACGACGCGGTCCGCGTAAGGGTTATCCATCGAATCGCCCATGATGCAATAGATGCGGCCATCAGGACCGAGCGCTATTTGGTTGCGGCCATGCCCATCGCCTCCCTCGAACCGGGCCAGTTTCGTGACTTCCTCGAATTGGCCGCCGCCCTTGACGTCGCCCTTGACGTCGCGCAACCGGTAGAGCGACTTATCAACATTCGCCATCGCATAGAGTGCGCCGTGGGCGAACAACAACCCCCGACACTCCGCCAGTTGGTCGTTGATGGTTTCGACGCCCACTTCGGCGTTACCCGTGGCCGGGAGCGTCAGTCGCAGCAAACCGCGTTTTTCCTTGGCGATGATCCAACGTCCTTGAGCGTCGGGGGCCAAACTGACCCACGAACCTTCTCCCTCGCGCGACGAATACACTAACGAGGTTTTGAAGCCGGGCGGCGTTTCCATATGCGCCACATCGGGCGGGAGTTTGCCGTCGAGCGCGCGTTTCCATTGGGTGTAATCGTCGGCGGTGTTGATCGAAATCGAGGCGGGGTCGACTCGCCATGGGTAGGCGGCAACGGACCCAAAAAGGGAGGCGGGGCGCCAATGGCGGTTCGACAAAACCGTGGCCGCGGCGGGCCAATTCTGGGCGTCGTCCGCCACCGTTTGCCAGTTTGAATCAGACACCAAAACCATCCGCCGGCCATCGGCGTATTCCAACTCCAAACAAACGAACACCGCCGCCGGACCCTCGACGCTCTTCACCTGCAAGACGATTGTGTTCTCGCCCTGCTGGAGGCGTTCGGAGAGGTCGATGTCGAGGAGCGGTCCATAAGGACTCCGCCCCGCGACCGATTCTTGATTGATCATCAGCCGGCCATGACAATACTCCATGGCGCCGCGAATTCGGGCGCGTCGCAACGACCCGGCGACGGTGAATTGGCGTTGGAACAAAAACGCCTGGCCGCTTCGACGTTCCTGGCCGCCCCAAATCCACTGCGGCGCGGCGTCAAGCCGCAACCGGCCGGGCGCCGTTTCCGCACGACAAATTGCCGTGGGCGCCGCCATTATCGTGAGCGCCGTCGTGAGCGCCGTCGTGAGCGCTGCGACGAACAATGAAACCAGCACACACAAAACCGTATCGCGATGTTTTTTCATGGCCGCTTCGCTCCAAAACAAAAATGTCGAACACCTCAGACTATCGTGTTTTCGCCACCGAAGACACACAGGCGGCGGAAAAAGGAATCAAGTAACCGTTCACGGAGTTTGATTAGAACGTTCATCGTTACGCTGGCTTGATTTTACCGGAGGAAACGGAGGGAACGGAGAACCTTGTTGGTTTCCTTGTTTCCTCGGCATGACTGGCGCCTGACGATGGAACTCCTCGATATTCCGCTGGGGCTGATCATCAACGTTAACGTTTTGAAATTGACGGGCGGCGTTTCCCGATTGATCCTGCCTGGCGCCAACACCGAATGATTCCGCACTTTTCTCTGTTTCCTCCGTTCTCTCCTGTTCCATTCGTGTCACGCGGAGTGAACGCGAGCAAGAACCGGAGGGTTGCGTTCTTACGGCCGGTGAAAATCATGAACGGTTACGAAATCAGGAACAATAGACAACGAGCGAGAGATATCCTCGACCGCGTTCCGCCGCGCGGCGAATCATGACGACGACCAATAGAACGCCAGCCCCCCCTCTTCTGGGTGCGTGGTTTTCCGTTTTGGTGCGACGATTTTCGAGTTGCGTACCGGCGGCATCTCGGAAACCGGCGCGTGGCGCTCCCAATGCTCCCCTGATCGGTCTGGATGCTCATGTAAAACTCGCTGGAGAAATTTCAATTTTTGCCTGACATCGGGTACACTACAGTAGCGGCGGCAATGCCGGCCGTTGGAAAAGCTCGTCAATAGTTGTAGCGAGTAGAGGATACTATCGATAAAAAAACGCAATTTCGGGCCGTTCGCGGTTATAATGGCGTTTGAGGCCTTGTCTCAGATTGAATCATAATTCGGCTGCTCATCGGGGCCTGTTTCACGTTCAAGTTATCAGCCGCATCGGGCTGCGCGTGTCGTGCGTGTGCTGGTTGGTAGTGCGGGCTTGCATCTTGAACATGTTGCTCTTGCCTGTAGAAAACGAGGCCGTCGCCTAAATGATTGCGAAGCTTCCCCGATCCGCTTCAGACGAGCACTAAAGGAATACCTGACCTCATGAAGAACGCGAAGTTGCAATGGGCCCTCTTCATCGCTTGCGTGCTGGGTTGGAGTCCGGCTTTTGGTTTGGCTGGCGAGCCTGCGCGTGAGTTCATCGATGCGTTGCGTCAGCGTCATTATTACGACCTCACGTTAGATTACCTTGATCAGCTCGCCGTCAGTCCCTTGGCGCCGCCCGATATCAAACAGACGCTCGACTACGAGCGGGGCGTCACGATGGTGATGGGCGCCAACCGCGTGAGCGACTACGAACTGCGGGAGAAACAGCTCGATTTGGCCCAGGCCGCGCTGAAAAAATTCACCAAGGAACACGCCAAACACGCGCTGATTCCATCGGCCAGAAGCCAGCTGGGCAACGTGTTATTGGTTCGAGCCAAACTGAAAGTCGAACAGGCGAACGAAGGCTCGCGGGAAACGCGGCTCAAGGAAGCCCGCAAATTATTCGGCGACGCCCGCAAAGTGTTCGAAGCCTCCAAGGAAGATATCGCCGAGCGGCTCAAGGCCTTCCCTAAAGTGCTCGACATGACCGACAAAAAGCAAGCCGCCATGGCCGACGAGCGAAACCAGCTTCGGTCCGACTATTTGCAGGTTTTGATTCTTGGCGCCACCGCCATTGAAGAGTCGGCCGACACCTACGCCGTGGGCGCCAAGGAACATACCGCGATCTTGAAAGAAGCCGCCGCCGCTCACAACGCGGTGTATGAAAAATACCGGCGCCGCATGGCGGGGCTCTACTCGCGAATGTATCAAGGCCGTTGCTACCAGAAAATGCGCGACTTCAAGGAGGCCTTGAGCTATTACGTCGAATTGCTCGACAACCCTGATAGCCCGGACGCCTTCCGCGACCTGAAAACCAAGGTCTACCTGTTGGCGATGGATTGCTGGCTCGACAAATCACAAAATCTTTACGCTAAGGCCATCGAAGAAGGCTCCGCCTGGATCAGCAAGGCCCGCCCCAACGAAATGCGCGACCCCGAATGGCTCACCTTGCGGCTGGCGCTCGCGCGGGCGTATATCGCGCATGCGGAAAGTCTCAAAGAGGGAGACCCTCAAAAACGGCGCAGCCTCAAGGAAGCTTCGATCATGGCCCGCTATGTGATCCGCTTTCCCGGACGAACACAGAAACCGGCGCAATCGCTTCTGGGCCAGCTTGGTCGGGTGAGCACCGCCAGCGGTGAGGAGCCCAATCCCAAAAACTTTGCCGAAGCCATCCGGGTCGGCAAGGAAGCACTCGACGAAATGCAAATTTCGCAACAAATGCTGGCCGTGGCGCAAGGCAAATTCCAAGCTGAGAAAGACCCAGCCAAAAAAGCGAACCTCCAAAAGCAAGTCGACGAAGCAACCGTCGCCTTCCAAAAAAATCAATCCAGCTCCCGCAAATTTTATGAGTTGGCGTTGCGGTTGGTGGACGCGGAAACCTCTGTCGAAGACGTCAACATCGCTCGCTATTTCCTCTCCTACCTCTATTTTCTACAACAAAAATACTATGAGTCGGCCGTGATGGGCGAATTCGTGGCGCGCCGCTACCCCGATAGCACCGGCGCCAAACCGAGCGCTAAAATCAGCCTGGCGAGTTATCTCCAACTCTATCAGGCGGCCGGCAAGGAAGACCGCACATTCGAAACGCGGCAGCTCTTGAACACGGCTCGTTATATCGCCGGAAAGTGGGCCGGCACGACTGAGGGCGCTCAAGCCCTCAGCACGCTCGTGCCGTTCGTTTTGAATCAGGGCGATTACAATCAAGCTATCGAGTACATGCGCCAGATTCCCGAGACGTCGCCTTTGAGGGCCGACGCCGAACTGAAAGTGGGCAAATCGCTCTGGGGTTCCTACCTCGTCGGAACGCGCAAACTCACCAAACGGCTCGATGGGCAAACCCCAGACGCCGCCGCCCAAGCCGAACAGAAAACGCTAAACGAACGCATCACGCTGGCCGAGGAAACGTTGGCTGCTGGAATGGTTCGCCTGAAAAAAAGCGGCCCCGTCACGCGAGCTGTCGTCACCGCGGCGCTGTCGCTTGCGCAACTTTATGTCGATACGAATCGTCCTCTTGAGGCGCTCAAGGAACTCGAAGATCCGCGAACGGGCGCCTTGCTGTTGTTGCGCAAGAAAGCCGCGTCCACGCAGAGCCCCGGCATTCCCGAGGAAATACTCAAAACGGCGCTGCGGGCGTACATCGGTTCGCTGGCCGTGGCCGACAATCCTGACGACGCCATGAGCAAGGCCAAGGGCGTGATGGCGGAACTCAAAACGCAGGTCGGCGACACCGCCGCCGGAAAAAAACGCTTGGTTTCGGTGTATGTTAGTCTGGCCCGAAAAATCGAAAGTTCGTTGGAGTCGGCCCCCAAGGATGTCAAGAAATCGCTTTCCAAGGGCTTCGATACCTTCCTCCAGCAAGTACGCTCCGAAGCCAACGACTCCACCGTGTTGAGTTGGATCGGAGAAACTTTTCTAGGCCTCGGAAAAGGGTTCGACACCAACCCCAACCGTCTGACGCCCGAAGCCTCTTCCTACTACAACGAAGCTTTGAAGACCTTTGATTTGATCCTCGCTAAAGGCCAAAAAGACCCTTCCTGGCTGCCGGCCGCCGACAAACCGCGCGTCCAAATGAAGGCTGCGGAAATTAAACGTCGCAAACGCGACTACAAAGGCGCGCTCGACGATTTCGCCGCCATTCTTCGTGTACAAAACACGCTCTTGAATGTGCAAATCCAGGCGGCGTACACCTACCAGGAGTGGGGCCGCGAAGACCCCAAACACTATCTCGACGCCTTGGTTGGCGGCTACGGCGGCAAGGGAAAGAAGAACGTGATCTGGGGCTGGGGGCGGCTGGCCACCACGGCTTCCCGGTATCCGAAATACCAGAATCAGTTCCATGAATCTCGCTACAATTCGTCGGTGGCTCGCTTGGCTTACGCCAAAACGACCAAGAAGAAAGACGATTTTGAACGAGCCAAGAAGTACATCACGCTCACCAACAAGCTGTTTCCCGATATGGGCGGCGACGTTTGGCGGGCCAAGTACGACGCCCTCCTGCGAAAGATTCAAACCGAACTGAGAGAGAAGCCGGTTGGTCTCGGCGCCAAGAAAAAAAAACCAACCAAGAAGTCGGCCTGAGTTTCCGCTTCCGGCCCGTACAGTAAAAACCACACGACATATCATAGGTATACATCGGAACGCCAAGGAGTTATTCGATGACAAGATTCCCTATCCGGTTCACGACGCTTGCCGCCGTGCTTTCGGCGACCGCTTTTTTTGCCGCCGCGTTTGAAACACCCCTCGCTTGCGCGCAAACGTCGGACCAGGTCTTTGGCAGCAAGGGCGCGCCGGCGCGTGGTGAAATCATTCGCATGAGCAAATCGGAAATCGTGCTGAAAACGCGCAGCATCGAGCGCAGTTATCAGGTCAACGAAGTCAAGAAAGTCACCTTCAAGGGCGAGCCTAAAGAACTAAGCCGCGCCCGCGATTACGTCTTGACCGGGCGATTGGAAGACGCGGCTGAAGAACTCAAGAAACTCACCGCCGCCAAAATCGAGCGAGATTACGTCAAGCAAGACATCGCCTATTACACCGCCTATTGCAACGGAAAAATTTCACTCAGCGGCGGCGGCGACAAAGCGGCGGCCGTCACCGCGATGCTCGATTTTATCAAAAGCGCTCGCGATAGTTACCACTTTTACGAAGCCGTGGAAGTCATGGGCGATTTGGCCGTGGCGCTCGACAACTACGAAAAGGCCACGCTCTACTACCAGCAACTCGGCAAAGCGCCTTGGCCAGATTTGCAAATGCGGGGCGCCGTTCTCGTGGCGAGAACGCTTCAATCCCAAGGAAAATTCGCCGAGGCGCTGCAAAGCTACCAGAAGTTGGCGGGCTCGAAAATCGACACGCCCGAAGCCAATCGTCAAAAATTGTTTGCCCGCATTGGCGCCGCAGCCTGTTTGGCGGAAACAGGAAAAGCGGCCGAGGGCGTCAAAATCGTGGAAGAGATCATCGCCAAAAACGACCCCCAAGACACCCAACTCTTCGCCCGCTGTTACAACGCGCTGGGCGATTGCCAACGCAAGGTGGGAAAACCCAAAGACGCCCTCCTGGCCTACCTACACACCGATCTGCTGTTCAGCGCCGACGGAGAAACGCACGCCGAGGCGTTGTATCGACTGAGTCTGCTCTGGGGGGAACTCAAAAAATCCGACCGCGCCGTCAGCGCGCGTAGTTTGCTCAGAAGCCGTTACTCAGGATCGGCCTGGGCCAAAAAAGAGGGATAACGAGCGTTCGAGAAAAAAAGTTGTCTTATCGTCGCCTTAATTGCCGGAATGGTCCTCAGGCGAGCGGCAGATGAAAATTTACCGAATACAAGCACGAAGCGCAAGCGAGTGAATCAGCAAACGGTCATTCCCGCATAGGCGGGAATCCAAAAAAACTCCAGGACTCCCGCTGTATGCGGGTAAGTTATTTTCCGCCGCTCGCCTAAGCAGGTTCTTTACCATCGCCAGACGCCCAGACTAAAATAGCCAGTCTCGAATGGCCTCACTCAAACAGCCCGACCCCACATCATGATCAACAACAGGATCTTTTAACCCACAACAAGAGCGTCGCGCAGGCGACGCGTCTTCCTCTCAAAAATTGTTCGGAGACCACCATGCGTCGTCATACCTTTGGACTACCTCTCGGCTTTGTTTATTCGTTGGCGCTACTCGTTTTCGCGGCGACGGTATTTACGGCGGCGTTGTCGCGTCCTGCATCGGTGCTGGCCCAGGAAGAGGCTGCCGAGCCCGCGGCCGCTGAACCCGCCGCCGCCGAGCCCGCGGCGCCGGCGCCGGCTGCGGAAACCGCCGATGAGGGAGCTCCCGCCAAGCAGCCAAGCTACCTCGCGTGGGCGTTCAAGGCGTTGGGCCTCAGCTACTCTTCGGTGTTTCTGGGGTTGTCGTTTACGCTGGTGGCGTTGTTCGTGATGAACCTTCTGATGGCGCGCCGCGACAATGTGTGCCCCGTGGCGCTGATCGAAAGTTTCGATGAACACCTCAACGAGCAGCGTTACCAAGATGCTTTCGAGTTGGCCAAGAGCGACCCCTCCTTCCTGGGCCAGGTTTTGGCGGCCGGCCTCTCGAAAATCTCGAAGGGCTATTCGCATGCCATCGAAGCCATGCAGGAAGTTGGCGAGGAAGAAAACATGAAAATGGAGCACCGTTTGAGTTACATGGCTTTGATCGGCACCATCAGCCCGATGGTGGGCCTGCTTGGTACCGTGCAAGGTATGATCGCGGCGTTCTCGGTGATCGCGAGCAGCGCTTCGGCGCCCAAACCGTCGTTGCTCGCCGAAGGTATTTCAACGGCCCTATTCACCACGCTGGTCGGGTTGGTGATCGCGATTCCCGCCATCGCCGCCTACAACATTTTGAAAAACCGCATCGCACGTTTGGTGCTGGAAGTCGGCATCAATAGCGAAAACCTCATGAGCCGGTTCGAAGGGCAAGCTCCCGCCGTGAAGTAACTGTGAAGTAGCCGCCATTTTTTTTCGCTCGTTTCGATCACTTTGTTTCGCAACGGAATTTGAACTGATGCGTCTTGCCAAAAAAAACACGGAAATCCAAGAGGGCGACCTCACCCCCATGATCGACATGACTTTTCAGTTGATCGCCTTCTTCATGGTGTTGATTAACTTCTCGCAAAATGAAGCCAACGAAAGAATCCAACTGCCGCAAAGCGAGCTGGCCAAACCGGCCGAAGGGCCGCTCGATTACCCCATCACCCTCCACCTCACCAAGGAAGGCACGGTGATTCTGAGCGCCGATGAAGTCGAGATCAACGCTTTGCGGCCCTTGCTGGTGCGGGAAGCCAACGTAATGGAGCTCAAGGGCATTCCCCAGAGCGACGCCACGATCATCATCCGAGCCCATAAAGCGACCAGAACCGGAAAGGTCCAGGCCTTGATCAAGGTCTGCCAAGACAACGGATTCGAGAACTTCGCTCTGCGCGCCAAAGAAAAGAAGGGGTTCTAGAAACGCCATGAAAATCCGCCACCAACACCAGTCTGAAAAAATTGAACTGGAAATGACGCCGATGATCGACATCGTCTTCCAGTTGCTTATTTTCTTCATCATGACGTTCAAAATCGTTGACGTCGAAGGCGATTTCAACATCAAAATGCCGCTGGCGTCAGTGAGCAGCGGCGAGATGGAAGAAGACTTGGTCCCGCCGATGAAAGTCCGGATTACGGCGGGCGGCGGCGGCCAACTGGCCAGCGTTGCACTCAACGGCCGAACGCTGTTCGGCGGTTTTGACGAACTGCACACGGAAATGATGAACCTCATCGGCGACGACGCCCAAATTCAAGAGTCGGCGGAAGTTGAATTCGATTGCGACTACAACCTGCGTTACGAAAACGTGATATCTGGGTATCGAACCGATTCGGGCGAAGTGGTCAAACTGGTCGAAAAAATAAAGTTCGCCGCGCCCCGTCCCGGCGGTTAGGAATGGCCCAAGAACTATTCCGTGTTTTTAGGGTGCGGGCAAGGCCAAGGCGACGTCTTCGATTTCATATCCTGGAAGGATAAAAGCCATTAGCCGGCAGTCGAACGCAACGAACACCACCGGAAAATCGAGACGCCGAAATACCACATCCCGCTGGCAAGCCGTTCGTCTCGCATGAACCAA
>QIKY01000203.1 GCA_003233175.1 Planctomycetaceae bacterium
AACAACTTTGAAGGTTTGTTTATCGACGACATCATCGTCGGCTTCGCGGAACGCGGAGAATTAGTGACCGGTTCGATCGACGGCGTCGACGCCTTCGTGCCGAGTTTGCAAACGCCCGATTTCGATCTCTTGGTAGGTGAATACAACCTCGAAATCCGCCGGGCTTCGGAGGTCGGCTTCCCCTCGCCTCCCGGCATAGAACCTTCGCTGATTTTGGTGAACACCTTCAATACGAACGATCGGCTGGCGGACGCCTACTCGCTGTTCGCGCAGGCCGGCGGCGACGTTTCACCGGGCGCCACCTTCACGCTGTACGATGGCGTCACGACGGTCAACTTTGAATATGTGAATCAGTCGGTTCCCGGCGCCTCGCCGGTCGGCGATAACGTGCCGGTCTTTTTCAACCCCAGCGACTCGGACAGCCAAATCGCGGCCAAAATCATCACCACGATCAACAGCAACCTAGTGCAGTCGGTGCTGGGGCTCGATATTCAAGCTGGAACGACCGGGTCGGGCAATCGGATCGACCTCTACGGCGATACGGTGAACGTCAACCTGATTGATCCTGGCTTGAGCATTACAGGCACAACGACCGACGCCAACGCGCTACGCGACGTGATTCTTGGCAACGGCGTTTCCGCGATCGGCGAAGCTCAGTTCGTGGGAAGCGCGGTCTCGGCGGGAACCTTCAGCGGCGGCACGCAGTCGATCGGTATTGAATCGGGAATTGTTTTGTCGACCGGCGACGTCCAGTTCTCCGAGGGGCCGAATACCTCGGACTTCTCCAGCGGCTTCGCTTCGCTCCAAGGAGATCCGCAACTTGACGCTGAATTCGGCGTCACCACAACCGACACCACTTCGCTCGAATTCACGTTCGAGCTCGATCCTGGTCAGACCGATCTATTCTTCAACTTCGTGTTTGCCTCCGAGGAATACAACGAATTCGCCAATTTCTTCGACAATGACGTCGTCGGGTTCTTCCTCGATGGCGTAAACATCGGTTTGGTGCCGAACTCCAACGATCCGGTTGGGGTCAATACGGTCAATGGCGGAAATCCCTTTGGAACGGCGGCGCGAAATCCGCAGTTCTTCAACAACAACGACCGCAGCGATGGCGGTCAATTCCTGGACGTATTCGGTTTCGACGGCTTCACCGATGTGTTCACCGCTAGCAGCACCGGGCTCGCAGCAGGGCCACACACGATTAAAATTACCATTTCCGACGTGTTCGGCGTCTTCTTCGACAGCGCCGTGTTTATTGAGGCAAGAGCCTTCGGTTCCTCGGTGGTTGATCCGAATGCGAGAAACGGCATTCCGGGCGTGCGATTCAACGAAATCGGCGATTCCAACCGTTTCCGCGATCAGGGCCAGTTGATTTTACAAAGCAACGTGATCAAGGATTCGGCGGAATTCGGCGTGAACATCGGCCCCGCCCCGCGAGATCCTGATTCTAATGCGCCGCACCCCAGCCCGGTGCGGGTGTTGGAGGAAATCAACGACGAACGTTTGGCCACCGGCGTGGTGGTGATGAACAACGTGCTTGTTCGCGGCGGCCAAGGCGGTATTCGCCTGGCCGGCGACACCGCACTGGCGGGGCAGCCGCTCGGTTCGGTTCCCGTGGGCCGGTTGATCAACAATACAATTGTCGGCGGCGGCGCTCCTGATATCGGTATTCTCGTGGAACAGAACGCCGCGCCCACGATACTGAACAATATCGTGGCGAATTTTGATCTTGGAATTAGCGTCGACGCCACGTCCAACGCCACCACCGTCATTGGCGGAACGTTGTATCAGGCGAACAACACCGACTCGAATGTCGGCCTGGGCGGCAACTTCCCCATCTCGCTCAGCAGTTCGGATCCGTTGTTCGTCGATGCCCTGAACGATAATTATTACCTGCAATCGGGCTCGCAGGCGATCGATAGCTCGATCAACGCCTTGCCGGACCGCGTCACGCTGGTCTCGGCGAAGGACGCAATCGGTATTCCTCCCTCGCCCATGTTGGCGCCTGGCCGCGACGCCTTCGGCCAACTGCGGGTGGACGATCCTAGCTTCCAATCGACGATCGGCTCCGGCGCCTTGGTGTTCAAAGACCGCGGCGCCATTGACCGGGTCGATTTCTCCGGCCCCGGCGCCAATTTGATCTCGCCGCGAGACAACGACGCCGACGGCCTCGATCAAGACCCCACGCCGACCGTCGTGCGAACTTCGGGGCAGGTCATTCGATCGTTCGCTATTGAACTTCGCGATGGCGGCGAACCGGCCGACCCCAGTCAGGGAACGGGCGTCGATCCGCTGACCGTTTCGACGGCATCGGTGGTGGTGAACTTCTTTGATTCCACCGACGTGGCAATGAACAGCCCGACGCCGTTGGTCGAGGGAACGGATTACTCGTTTAGCTTCAACACCGCCAATGCCACGATCACGCTGACTCCGTTGGCGGGGATTTTCTCGCCCGGCATCTACGAGATCACACTCGACAACACGCCGCTGGCGACCCCGCCCGATGTGACCGATGTCCCTCCCATTCGCGATATCGCGAGCAACATACTTAAAGCGAATCAGTCGACTGGTGAAACCAAATTCACCATTCAAGTGTCGGACAACCTCGACTTCGGCGACGCCCCCGATTCCTATTCGACCACCCTGGGCGCCACGCCCGAGGGGCCCAGCCATGTTTTGGTGAATAACTTCTTCCTGGGAACCTCGATCGATGCGGAGTTGGACGGCGCCCCCAGTGTTGCCGCCGATGGCGATGGCGCCGACGAAGACGGCGTTCGCATTAACAATGTGAGCTTCAACGACGCCCGACTGGCCAGAGGGTCGTCTTCGACGATCTCGGTGCTGGCTTCGTCGGCGGGCCGACTCGACGCCTGGATCGATTTCAACGCCGATGGCGATTTCAACGACTCCGGCGAGAAAGTGATCGTCAACCGTAACTTGTTGAGTGGGTCGAACCTGTTTAGCATCTCGGTTCCGAATAGCGGAACGCCGCTGGGCGACACCTACGCCCGATTCCGCTTGAGCAGCACGGGCAACCTGGGCCCCACGGGCCCGGCCATTGACGGCGAAGTGGAAGATTATCGGATCAGAATCGTTGACACGGTCGTGGGAACCTCGCCTTACCAGAACCCGACCACCCCAGCCGATGTGAACGACAACGGCGCCGTAAGCATTGTCGACATTCTGCTGGTAATCAATAACATTCGCAAATTCGATGTTTCCGAACTTCCAGTGCTCTTAACTCCTACCGACCCTCGCGTGCCTCCGGGCGTAGCGCCGTTTGTCGATGTGAATGGCGATATGCGCCTCGATTCTTCTGATCTTTTGCCAGTCATTTCGGCGCTTCGCAACCAGGCGGGCTCCCCCGAAGGCGAAGGCGAAGGGGAAGGCGAAGGCGAGAGCGCTGTTACGGTTGTTTCCACCTTGGACCCGCTGGGCGTCGCGGCATTAAACACGTCGCTGTCTGACGCAACGTCGTTGAATACCGCTACTTTGGCGCCTGCTGGTTCCACCGGCGTCGATCAGAACGGCTCGGGCGGGGCCGATACTTTGCCGGCGGCGTCCTCGCATTCAGATTCAGCGGTTGCCTTGAAACCTGTCCGGCAGGAGTTGATGCTCAGCGCGGCGAGTTTCAAGACCTACGAGTTTGAGTCTGCGTTGGATGATATCGTCGACGACGTGGCCGGAAATTGGGGCGACGACGCCCAAGCCACGTTCAACGACGCAGAGTTGTTGCTGGAAGACGCCGAAATAGCGGTCATTCGCCGCGCAGCGAGTCGGGGGGCGTGAGCGAAAAGAGTTCATTTCAAGGGTTTTTTCTTGACCGTCGTGGTTTGATGGCCACAATCAGGGCTTCGCCCTAAAAACGATGTGTGTGGGCGATATCTCGGAAGACAAAAGGGATTGGCCCGAATATAGAGGGTTAAAGACCGCGGCGAGCCGATTCATCCTGTTCTTCCTAAATTCTCAGGATTGACCAATCGCCGTAGTGTATTTAGTATGGGAAAATACCCGCTTCTTCAGGCGGCATGGCCCCAACTATTGAAGCCATAACTGTTTAATGACGAATTGGCGGTGCGGTGAAGGTGAAGCGGCTACGTTCGCTTTGCCGCCGGAGGGCCGATCTGCGGGAGTTCATGACTGTGAAATCCAAAATGACTGACGCTTTTCAATCACGCCGCGCTCGTAAATCGCGAAGCGCGGCGGCGCGCCGTCGAAAGCGTCGATCTTTTCAAATCGAATCGCTGGAAGACCGCCGGCTCCTAGCCGCCGATCTAACCGCCGCAATCGATCTTGATATCATATACGGCGCGTTATCGCCTGAAGAGATCGCCACTATTCAGTCGATGACGCCCGACACCAATCTGAGCACCAAGACGCCGCCGCTAACAAGTCCGCCATTACCAAGTACGGCAGATACAGGTTCCGCACAGTTCCTGCCTGACGGAACCGTCAATGGCATGCCGACCGATGTGCTCACCATCGTGCTCGATTTCAAAGACCCTGGCCAGCCCAACACCTCCGACATTTTCGGCTTCGGCACTTCGACATTCGATGTGACGAGTTTCGGCTTTGCCGCCACCGATTTCGACCTTGTCGCGAATTCCATTCTGGCTGAAGTCAACCAAGACTACTTTACCGAATTGATGGGAACCGTCGCCGGTCCGGTGGGGCAAGATCTCGAGATCGATTTCATCATCGGCGATATCGGCACGCCGCCGCCCGGCATATCGGAATACTATTTTGTCCAGATCGGCACCGGCGTCGGCGCTCCGGCGGGAGTTTTGGGAGTGGCGGGCGGCAGTGTTATTAGAAATGTGGGGGGAACTGGGCCGAACTTCGGAATTCAAGTCGGAGACGTCGTCGGCTCGATCTTTACCGACGCCATCGGCGGCTTGGGCAACCTGACGCCGGCGAACGCGCTGACGTCGGGCAATTTGGCCTTCACCACGTTCGCTGTTTCGGGAACCATATCGCACGAAATGGGGCATACCGTTTCGCTTTCGCACGTGAACGACGTTGGGTCGATCCAGCCCACTGCCGGAGCGCCTCCGATCATGGGCACCGGCGCGATCGACTTGGTCAATCAACGTCGCATTGAAGACCGCGAATTTTCCCTCTCAGGTTTAGACGGCGAAAACGGCAATGCGCCAATCCAACACGTTCAGCAATTGGTCGACGCGATCGGTCTGCATGATACGATTCCCAACGATGGCGAACAGATTCGCGGCGTGAAATTCAACGACCGCGACGGCAACGGCCTCCGAGGAACCAACGAAGAGGGACTCGAAGGCTGGACAATCTATCTGGACGTCAACAACAATGGCCGTCTTGATCGCAACGAAGTGTCTACGGTCACCTCCGCCAATGGGTCGTACGAATTGGAAGCTTCGGTCGGCACGCACATCGTGCGGGAAGTGGCCCGGCCTTTTTGGACGCAAACAGCGCCCGGCGGCAATGGCAGCCAAACGGTGGTGATCACCGACGTCAATGAAGACGCCTTCGCCATCGACTTCGGCAACATCGGCGATGTCACCGAGATCCACGGCGTCGAATGGCTGGACGAGAATCAAAACGGCGTGCGAGACGCCGGCGAGCCCGGTTTGCCCGGCGTCGTGATCAACGCCGTGGCCGAATTTGACGGTCTCGTGAGAAGCACGGTCACGGGTCCTTTCGGCGAGTACGCGTTTCTCAGCCTGCCGCCCGACGCCTATACCGTGACCGACACGCTGAGCACGGGCTACCTCAAAACCTTTCCCACCACGCTCCTCAACGACCATTCGGTGTTATTGCGGCCCGGCCAGAAGCTGGTCGATATCGACTTCGGCAACTTCGCCGAGCGGGGAACGATTTCCGGCATCAAATTTGAAGACCGCAACGGCGACGGATTTCAAGATCTTGACGAATTCGGCATTGGCGGCATTCGCATTTATGTTGATACGAATCTCGACGGCCGATTGAGCGTCGGCGAACCTTCGGCCATTACGAATTCAGACGGAACCTATCAGATTCTCGCCATTCCCCCCGGAACCTACACCGTGCGAGAAGTGGCGGTTGCCGGCCAAGAACAAACGTTTCCCGAGAACGTCGGCGCCCAGACGGTGGTCGTGCTTCCTGGGCAAGACACTCCGAGCGTGAACTTTGGCAACCGAGATTACTTCGACTTTGGCGACGCCCCGGCGAATTTCCCCACGCTGGCGGCCAACCAGGGCGCCCGACACGCCATTATTTCAGGGTTCTATCTGGGGCAAAGCGTTGACAGCGAAACCGATGGCCAGCCGAGTCTGTTGGCCGATGGCGACGATAACGGCAGTGGCGGATTCGCCGCCGCCGTGGCGATTAATGTCGGTGCGGCGCCCGCCGGCGGCGCCGCCGGCGACTTGAACGGCGATGGCTTCGCCGATCTGGCCATTGCCGATGAAGCAGACAACACCGTTTCGGTGCTGCTCAACAACGGCGACGGCACCTACGCACAGCGCGTGGCGAATTTGGTCGGCACGGGGCCGGTCGATGTCGCGATGGGTGATTTCGACGGCGATGGCGACACCGACCTCGCCGTCGCCAATTTGGGTTCGAGCAATGTCTCGATTTTGTTGAACCGAGGCGACGGCACCTTTGAAGACGCCGTGTCTTTCGGCAGCGGTTCACGGCCTTCGTCGATCGTGGCGGCGAATCTTAATGGCGGCGCCGATATCGACCTCGTGGTCGCCAACTCGGGAACAGAAACCGTGAGCGTGATGCTCGGCATCGGCGATGGCGCCTTTGAATCGCCGCAACCTTACGACATCAACGAAGGCCGCGTGACCGATGTCGCCTTGGCCGATTTCGACCAAAACGGCACAATCGACGTTGTGGCCACCAGCCCCGATTCGGACCGCGTCTCGATCCTGCTCAACGACGGAACCGGCGTGCTTGGCGCCGCTCGCGACTTCATCGTCGGCGACGGACCAAGCTCCGTTTTCGCCGGCGATTTAACCCAAGACGGCGTCCCCGATATTGCCGTCGCGAATCAACTCTCGGGCGACGTCTCGGTGTTGCGGAATCGTGGAACGGGTTCGTTCTTCCCCGCCGCGACCTACGCCGTCGGCTTCGCACCCACTTCCATTGTCGGCGCCGACCTGACCGGCGACGGCAACACCGATTTGGCCATCGCGAATGGTTTCCTGGGAGAATTCCCCGTGCTCATCAATGCTGGCGGCGGAGTGTTCGGGGCGCCTTCGGCGTTCACCACCGGCGTCACCACCAACGCGCTGCTTGCCGCTGATTTGAATGGCGACAACGCCGCCGACCTCGTGGCCATCAATACGTCGCAAAATAATATCTCCTTGATTCTGAGCAATGGCGACGATGAAGACGGTATCGTACTTTCCGGCGACCTGCGCACCGGGGAATCAGCCGCGGCAACGGTTACGGCGTCGCAGGCGGGCGTGCTCAATGCCTGGATCGACTTCAACCGCAACGGCGTCTGGGAAGCCGGCGAGCAGATTTCGCGAAATGCTTCCGTGCCGGCGGGCGATTCCACCGTGTTCTTCACGATTCCAAACGGCGCGAGTCTGGGGGCCAGCTACGCTCGCTTCCGCTTCAGCATGGAGGAAAACATCGGCCCCAGCGGCGACGCACCCTCTGGCGAAGTCGAGGACTATCAAGTGACGATCGTCGCGGGCGGCAATCCTGCGGATCCTCGGTCGGTCTATACCAACCCGATCAATCGTTTTGATGTTGACGGCAACGGCAACATCGAGCTATCCGACGTATTAGTCGTGATTAACGCCTTGCGAGACGGCAGTCGTGTGTTGCCGAATCCTCCCCCGCCGGGAACGCCACTGCCTCCGTTCATTGATGTTTCCGGCGATGGCAACCTGACATTGAACGATGTTCTGCTGGTTGTGAACGCTTTGTTTGCACAAATGAACGGTACTCCTCTGCCGCCTCCCGGCCCACGTCCTCCGGCGGCGGAAGGCGAATCGCTTGATTCGCTGGCAATTGGCGCGGCGGTGTCGGATCCAGATGTCAGTCAGGTGCGGGTAGCGGACTCAACCGAGAGTTTAGTGGCGGCGGCGGCGATAGACTCATCGCAACCACTGAACCTGCAATCGAGTCGTTCGGCGCCTGGCGCCTGGCAAACGGTTCCCATCTATGGCGCTTCGGCGAGAAAATCGAATCGCGGTTCATGGTTGGAAACGTCGTTGGATGAAATTGCCCTTGATGTGCATAGCGCCAACGGGAACGGCGGGGAGTCTGGTTAGCAAGAGTTTTTTTTGGGTAGCGTTTAAGTGTCGGAAGATCGCCGGTCGTCGGCGGAAACCAAAGAACAAGAATACGTCCCTATTCTCAGCGTAAAAAAATGAGCGCCGCTCCGTGTGTTGCCTCTTTTGGCGGTCGCGAAGTGTGAAGAGGTCCTGGCTTATGATTCGAAAATTTCGTGATGGATCGAAACGGCGCCGCTCGGCGAGAAATCGGCGTCGCTCGGAATTCGTCGAGAAACGGCGCGTGCTGCGCATGGAATCCTTGGAAGATCGGCGTCTGCTGGCTGTCTTGACCAACGGCAATGGCGATGGTTTTCTAACCGTGCAAGTCAACGAGCAGGGCGCCTTTGGAAACTCGCCGAATTTGGCGGTCAACCTGACCAACCGCCCGTCGAATAACGATGTCGGCGATGCCTTTTACAATCCCGTAGGACCTCGCCTTCCCGCCGGCACCACGTACGAATCGGGTTTGGCCATTCGCCCTATTTCGCCGAACACCCAAGCCGTTTTCCTCACCGCCGGCACGATTGCCGGAACAGGTAATAATGTCAACGGCTTTTTTAGGACCGATGCCCCTCAGACCAACACCGAAGTAAACAGCCGCTTTTTTTGGCCCAACGCGATCGCCCGACCCTCGGATGAAGCCAACGTTCCCACCGGCGCCTTGCTCCAGTTCGACCTCAAACAAACGCTCACGCCGGAAATTTTCCAGGGGCAGCAGGTTGGCACCTCGCTGATTCAGGAGTATCAGGTTACGAATGTTTCCGGCGCTGATCTGGGCTTTGAGTTGATTCGATATTTCGACGGCGACCTCTACGCACTTCCAGGCGGCGGCGGTACGCCCCTGGCGGACGGTGGCGGACGGCGCGTGTTCGACCCGACACGGTCTATCGATGGCGTTTGGCAAACCGATCAGGCTCTCAACTCGCCCAACCGCGATGAAACATTCATTGAAGTACGCAGCAGCGCCAACGGCGTGCCGCGCGGTAATCGTTGGGAGGTGGGTCTTGCCGGCAACGCGCTACCGGTAAAACCGATTGGCCCCTTGCTACAAAGTATTATTGCCGCCACTCCGCTCACCGACACCGTAACCGCCGGAACCGACTCCGAACCCAATAACGCCCTGGATGTCGGCCAAGATGCAGACGTCGCGGTGGCGCTGCGAAATGAATTCATCGTTCTTCAAGCCGATGATACACTGGTGTTTGTGTCGACGACGGTCTTTGGGAATCCGCCCCAGTTCAACCCGCCACCGCCTCCCGATTTGGGCGGTACGATTGAAGGCATCAAGTTCCTCGACCTGAACGTCGATGGCGTTCGCGACCCTGGCGAACCGGGTTTGCCAAACTTCACTGTTTATATCGATGGGAACGACAACGGAATATTCGATCCTGGCGAACTTTCCGACGTCACCGATGCGACCGGCGCCTACTCGATTGACGTTCCGCTGACCGTCGACCCGTTGGTCAATAACTCGCCCTCGATTCCGCATATTGTGCGCGAAGTGCAGCAAGCGAACTTCAACCAAACCGCCCCGCTTTCGGGATTTTACTCCGTTGATATTTTGACCGATGGTTTTGTCAGCTCCGACAACGACTTCGGCAACGTGGCTGACCCCGCCACGATTAGCGGCGTCAAATGGAACGACCTCAATGGCAACGGCTCGCAAGACGCCGGTGAACCAGGCCTTTCCAATGTTATTATATTCCTCGACGCCGACGACGATGGCGTGCTCGACGGAGGTGAAGCATTCACCACCACCGACGCCAACGGCAATTACTCGTTCACCATTGTGGAGCCGGCCAATTATGTCGTGGCCGAAGTGGTTCCCGCCGATTTTGATCAGACCTTTCCCAGCGGCGATGGGCGTCATCGTTTGACCGTCGGGGCGGGCGATGTCATTCCCAACATCAACTTCGGCAATCGCCTCAAACGGGGCTCCATTACCGGCACGAAATGGAACGACTTGAACGGCGATGGCGTCCGGCAGAGCGATGAATTTGGCGTGGCGAATATTTTCATTTATCTCGACATCAACAACGACCAAAAGTTGAGCGTTGGCGAACCGGCCACGCTCACCAACCTCGAAGGTAAATACCAATTCACCGACTTGGCGCCCGGCTTTTATTATGTTCGAGAGAATATTTCTCCCGGCCAGTTGCAGACGGTTCCCGGCGGCAATGGCGGGCATTTCGTGGAAGTGTTTCCCGGCCTGGAAACGCCCTTTGTCGATTTCGCCAACCAAGCCAACTTTGATTTCGGCGACGCCCCCTCGACCTACCCGACAGCCCGCCACGCCATTGTTCCCGATTTCCGCCTGGGCGCCCGTATCGACGGAGAAAGCGCTAGTCTATCCAACGCCACGGCTACCGGCGACGACAACACCGGCGGCGGTTTTGCCGCGGCGGTTCCGTTTGCCGTCGGCGATTTGCCCTCCGCCCTAGCGACCGGCGACGTGAGCGGCGATGGCATCGCTGATTTGATCGTCGCGAACACCGTTTCCGACGATGTGTCCGTGTTGTTTGGCAATTCCGACGGCACCTTCAACGCCGCGTTTGAACTGCCGGTGGATCAGAATCCCGTTTCAGTCGTGCTGGTAGATATTGATAACAACGGCACGTTAGATATCGCGACCGCGAACCTTGATTCAGGCAGCATTTCCCTGCTGATCAATACCGGCGGCGGGGTTTTTGATCCTGCGGTGAGTATTCCGGCCGGCAATCGGCCATCGGCTATTATCGCGGCTGATATCGACGGCGACGCCGATATCGATTTTGCCGTCGCCAATCGCGACGCCAACACCGTCTCGGTGATCGACCAATTGCCCGGCTTGATGTTTGAATCGCCTGAAGCATTCGATGTTCAAGACGGCCCCATCGACCTTGTCGTCCAAGACTTCAACAACGATGGCCGCCCCGACCTAGCCACCGCGAACCAACGTTTTAATAGCGTTTCCGTTCTGCGAAGCGGCGGCGGCGGCGTCTTCTTTACGGCGGTGAATTATGTCGTTGGAACCGGACCGGGCAGCTTGGTGGCGGCGGATCTCGACGGCGACTCCGATATCGATCTGGCGGTGGCCAACGAAGGCTCGCAAAATGTAACCGTGTTGTTCAACAACGGCATCGGCATCTTCCCCACCACGAACACAACCGCGGTGGGCGGTGGGCCGGTTTCTATTACCGCCGCCGACCTCGACGGCGACGCCGACCCCGACCTCGCGGTGGCGGTTTCCACGGCCAATGCCGTCACGGTTCTCATCAACGATGGCGCCGGCGCATTTCCCGCGACGGTTGCCTACCCGACCGGAAACTCGCCGGTCGGCGTGCTCGCCACTCGGCTCAACAACGACGCCGTGGCCGACCTGATCACCACCAACCTCAGCGACGACACCGCCTCCACGCTGCTCTTTGCCGGCAACGATGAAGACGGCGTGGCTTTCGTCTCGGGCGATTTTATTCCCGGAAGCTCCGCCTCGGTGGACGTAACCGCCTCGGCCGATGGCGGCGTGCTGAACGCCTGGATCGACTACAATCGCAACGGCAATTGGAATGACCCGGGCGAGCAAATCGCGCGAAACACAGCCTTGTCGGCCGGCGTGAATCGGTTGTTCTTCACCGTGCCGGCCGGCGCCGCAACGGGCGGAACGTTTGCCCGCTTCCGTTTCAGTTCGCAAAGTAACGTGGGGCCGGCGGGCGACGCCGGCGATGGCGAAGTGGAAGACTACCTCGTCACCGTGGCGCCGGGCGGCGGTGGCGGCGGACCTCGAACAGCCTACACCAACCCAGTTAATCGATTCGATGTCGACGGCAACGGCGTCATCGAACTCATCGACGTTTTGGCGGTGATCAACGATCTGCGCGTCAACGGTATTCGCGCCTTGCCGATGCCTCCGCCAGCGGGAACTCCGCTCCCTCCGTTCATCGATGTTTCCGGCGACGGCAACATGACCTTGAACGACATTCTGCTGGTTGTGAACGCTCTGTTCTCACAAATTGCCGGGGCGCCTCTGCCGCCTCCGGGGCCGCGTCCGCCGGCGGCGGAAGGCGA
>QIKY01000356.1 GCA_003233175.1 Planctomycetaceae bacterium
GGTACGGGCAACATGCCACTCCGGGAAAAGTGGCCGAGGAAATGCAACGCCACGGCTGGGATGCACCGCTCGCCACGCAGGCCTGGCGGTTCGCGAAAGGTTTGCTCACGCAAGGCGATTTGGGCGAATCGTTCGTGCTGAATCCCGGCGAAAGCGTGGCTTCCATTCTGAGCCGCACGCTGCCCGCCACAATCGAACTGACGTTGGCGGCGATGGTGTTGGCCGTACCGCTGGGAGTTTCCGCCGGCATTGTTTCGGCCGTGTGGCGCAATCGCTGGCCGGACCTGATTTGCATGTCGGCGGCGTTGGTGGGTGTGAGCGTTCCAGTGTTCTTTTTGGGCATTTGCATGCTCTCGATATTTTCCAACATGCCCACGGGGCTGCGTATTCCGGCCACGCTCGACTACGAATTCCACACCGGTTTTTATCTGCTCGAAGCGCTCTTGCGCGGCCGTTTTGATATTTTCGCCATTGCAGTTCGGCAACTCTGCCTACCGGCGGCGGCGTTGGCCACGATTCCAATGGCGGTCATCGCGCGCATCACGCGCGGCGCGATGTTGGAAGTGCTTTCGGCCGATTACATTCGCACCGCCCGCGCCAAGGGCGCTTCAGCCTGGCGCGTGGTGTTTCGTCATGCCTTGCCCAACGCGGCTGTGCCGATTGTGAACATTGCCGGCTTTCAACTGGGGCTTTTACTGAGCGGCGCCGTGCTCACCGAAACCGTGTTTAGCTGGCCGGGGCTGGGGCGGGAAATGGTGAACGCCGTCAAGAGCAGCGACTACGCCATCGTGCAAGGCGGCGCCCTGGTGGTGGCGGCGGTGTTTGTCTTGATCAATCTGGTGCTCGATATTCTCTACGTCGTGCTCGACCCCAGGATTCGCCTCTCATGACCGCTCAAAAACCGTCGGCCGGCGGCGCCCGGGCGCGCAAGCGTTTTTGTCGGAGCGCGAAATCTTGGGTGGGCCTGGCGTTGGTCGGCCTGATGCTTGGCGCCGCCTTGGCCGCAGACTGGGTGGCGCCCTACAAGGCCAATCAAACCAGTACGGCGGCGGCCGGCGAAGAAGACTTGGCGAATCATCGACGGCCTTCGCGGCGGCATTGGTTGGGAACCGACGCCAACGATTACGATGTGCTCACGCGCGTCATTTATGGTTCGCGGCTGTCGTTGTTGGCGGGCGGGGTGTCGATTTTGTTGGCGGTGTCGGTAGGCGCGCCGGCGGGAATCGCGGCCGGCTACTTTGGCGGCGTGATCGATGCGGCGATCATGCGTACGATTGATATCGTGTTGGCGTTTCCAAGTATTTTGATTGCCTTCCTGGTTTTAACCGCCTTCCATAACGGCTGGACGCCCGTCATTCTGGCGGTCGGTCTGATCAACATTCCCATTTTCGCCCGGCAGGTGCGGGCCGCCATCATGACGGTGCGCGATCTGGAATACGTGCAGGCGGCGCGCGCCTCAGGCGCCTCCAGCGGCTACCTCATGTGGCGCGTGTTGGCGCCGGCGGCCGTGACGCCCGTGATCGTGCTGGCGACCTTGGGGCTGGGCAGCGCCGTGATTGAAGTGGCCGGGCTTTCCTTTTTGGGCATCGGCGGGAACGCGGGCGACGCCGAATGGGGCGCCATGTTGAACGAAGCCAAAGACCACCTCAATACCTCGCTTTGGCCGGCGATTGGTCCCGGCGCCGCCATTTCCCTAACCGTTCTCGGCTTCAACCTGCTGGGCGACAGCCTCCGCGACGCACTCGATATTCGCCTCGACGCCAGCTAAGGGCGAATTGCAAAAACCGGTCCTCATGGGTGGCGGGATGATCGGCTTTGGCATCGGGGATAAAATGGCGAGTCCCCGAAATTTCTCGCTTGCATATGGCGGCGTGAAGCGCGATAATGAGCGCCGAGTGTCTCGATGCGGTTCACTGTCTTTTCTTCACCGCAACTTTCATGTCTAACAATCCCGAATTAGTGCGGCAATGGCGGCAGCGCCTCGACGAAAGTCGTCGCGCGCTGGCGCGACCCAATGCGGAGTGGTCGTCGGGTTCGTCGGCCAATCTTCGTCTGTACCGCTATTTGGTTTCCAACTACGGAGCAGGTCCGGCGGGAGAGACGGCGCCAACAAATACCCCGCCAACTGATGCGTCAACATTGCTAGATGCAACCCCGCTCGCCGCTTCGCCCACGACGCCCTCCGCTTCGCTCGACAGTCAGGCAACGCCGCTGGCGTCTGCGTTGTCGGATGCAACATTATCGGATGCAACATTATCAGATTTAACATTATCGGATTCGGCGGCATCCTATGGGCGAACGCCGCCGAAATCGCACGCCACGATTCGGGCTGCGTTGAAATCGGTCCATTCGGCAAACGCGGAGTTGCGGCTGCCGATGCACCTCTGGTTGCGTTATGCTCGATCGGATGAGCAGTGGCTGGTGGTCGCCACGACGCGCCGCAACTGGGCGTTGGACCTCTGTTGGGATACGCTGCAACGCTGTGGCGTTTCGGCCAGAAAAGTTCGTCGCCGCACTGAAATCGTGCTGGAAGTTCCTTTGGCCGACTTCGTGGAAGCGTCGAGAATTCTGAAAAAACAACGGCATGCGCTGCGGCCGGGGCGCGCCCCCGATTTGCTCTCGCACCCCGTTTTGGTTTCCGGAGTCTCGGCGATCTACGGCGGCGTGATTGGCGGGGCTTCGGTGGTCTTGCTCGACATGCTCCGCGCCTCGCTACTCGAAAACAGTTTTACCTTCAGTGGCGTGCAGTTCCAGATGTTGGCCGCGCTGGGCTGGGCGATCGGCGCCCTGATCGGGTTGGGGCTAGGTTGGCGGTCGGTGAAAAAGGCCGCGCCACGGGCGGAACTGTCGGAATAAGGATTGAAAATTTCCGTGTCTACGTGTCATGTGTTTGACTTTCTGGCTGCCGATGAAGTCGTTTCGGCGCCGGTCGTGGCCGTCTTCGGCGACGATGATTTTCTTTCGCGCTTGGCGATCACGCATATTCGGCAGTCGGTCTTGGAGCAAGACGACGACCCCTACGGTGAATTCAGCGGCCGCGCCGCGCTATGGCGCGACGTACGCGATGAACTCTCGATGCGCTCGCTGTTCGGCGGTTCCACAAAGTTGGCCGTGGTCGACGACGCCGACGATTTCGTCTCCCGACATCGCCACGAATTGGAAAAATATATCGCGGCGCCGTTGGACGAAAGCGTGTTGGTGTTGGTGGTCAAAACATGGGCCGCCAATACGCGTCTTTACAAATTGCTCGACAAAAACGGCTTGCAGGTGGAGTGCCGGGCGCCGGTCAAGGCGCGTGGCAGGTCGAAATCGCAGGACAACGAAAAAATCGTCGCTTGGTTGATCGACAGAATCAAGAGCCAGCACGGCGCGGCTTTGCAAAAAACGGCGGCCGTGGAATTGCTCGCGCTGGTCGGTCCTGAGTTTGGGTTGCTGGAGCAAGAGTTGGCCAAGCTTTCGCTCTATGTGGAGGGAAAAAAGGCGATCAACCGCGAGTTGGTGCATCAAGTGGTGGGCGGCTGGCAGGAAAAAACCACCTGGGAATTGCTCGACGCAGTCGCCGACGGCGACGCCGGTGAAGCGTTGCTCCAACTCGACCGCCTGTTCAAGGCCGGGCAGCATCCGGTGGCGCTGTTTGGTCAGATTTCCTGGTCGTTGCGGCGCTACGCCCTCACCACACGGCTCTTCGAACAAGCACTGGCCGAAGGCCGTCGCCCGGTGCTGCGGGAGGTGCTGCTCCAAGCCGGATTCAGAACGTGGCCGCAAGGCGCGCTGGAACGCGCGGAAAAACAGTTGAAACAGATCGGCCGTCATCGGGCTGGCCGGCTGTATCAATGGCTGTTGGAAGCCGACCTAGCCTTGAAAGGCTCCCACTCCGCGCCCGAACGCGCCCGCTTCGTGTTGGAAAGGCTCTTCGCCCGCTTGGCCAAGCAAGCGCCGCGCGAGCCGGAAGCGGCCAGCGTGCTTTCACTGCTGTAAGGCCAATGTGATATCGACCTTTTTCAGCAACTTACGTTTTCCGCAAGGCGGCTTCGCCGGCGTTGAGTGTTTCGATGATGCGGTCGACATCATACACGCAGCCGCCCCACGCGCCGCCGCTCACGCGCTGCAATGCCGCCCAGAGCCGGGAGTCGTCGGGAATTTGCGCGTCGGCGCAAAGGCCGGGGCGCGGTTCTCGCCGGGCGAGAAGTCTTTCCGCCTCAATGGGAGAAAGCGACTTGCCGCCGGCGCCCACCAAATCGACCGTGCCGGTGAGTTGATTGCGGTCGATCGTGATGCGAATCTGATCGCCGTCGCGCACCTTGCCGATCGGTCCGCCGGCCAACGCCTCAGGACCGACATGCCCAATGCAGGCGCCCGTGCTCACGCCGGAAAAGCGGGCGTCGGTCACGACGGCCACTTCCTTGCCCCATGAAGTAAATTTCAACGCCGCCGTGATTTGATACGTTTCCGGCATGCCGGCGCCGAGCGGGCCGCGCCCCATCAGCACGAGCACATCTCCGGGGCGAAGCGGGTTCTCGGTTTGGCCCTTGATGGCCGCAATGGCTTCTTGTTCCGAAGTGAACACCCGCGCCGGGCCGGTTTTTCGGTACACGCCATTGTCGTCGACCACGGTCGGATCAATCGAAGTGGCCTTGATCACGGAGCCTTCCGGGCAAAGATTACCCAACGGAAAACAGACCGTGCTGGTGAGGCCCCGCCGCTTGGCTTCGGCCGGCGCCATGATGACATCGTCAGGATCGACGCCGTCCTGTTCACGGAGCACGGCGCGCACGCGTTGGCGGCGCGGAGAGTTCTCCCACCACTCCAGGTTTTCCCTGAGCGTGCGGCCGGTGGCGGTGAGGACGTCGAGTTCGAGCAGTCCTAGATCGCGCAGGTGCAACATAATTTCCGGCACGCCGCCGGCCAGGAACAGCCGCACGGTCGGATGGTTCATGGGGCCGTTGGGCAGTACGTCGACGAAGCGCGGGATCGAACGATTCACCACATTCCAATCGTCGACGGTCGGCCGGCGAAGTCCTGCGGCGTGCGCCACGGCGGGCAGATGCAGTAGTAAGTTGGTGGATCCTCCACAAGCGGCATGCACCACCATGGCGTTGCGAATGGCGGCGTTGGTGAGGATATCTCGGGTGGTTATCTTATTGGCCGCCAACCGCCACAGAGCCCGCGCGCTGCGTTGGGCCATGTCGAGCCAAACCGGCTGACCGCTGGGCGCCAGCGCGGCGTGCGGGAGGCAGAGCCCAAGTGCTTCGGCCACGACCTGCGCCGTGGCGGCCGTGCCCAGAAACTGGCAGCCTCCGCCTGGAGAGGCGCAGGCCGCGCAGCCGGCCACGGCGGCGTCTTCCAAGGAAATTTCGTCGTGTGCGTAACGCACGCCAATGGTCTGCACTTTGCCGGCGTCTTCTCCCACGGCGGGTGGTAGGGAAACGCCGCCGGGTACAATCACGCCGGGCAAATCGGGCGAACCGGCCAGGGCCAGCATCATGGCGGGCAGCCCCTTATCGCAGGTGGCCACGCCCAACACTCCCTGTCGCGTGGGCAGCGAGCGAATCAGCCGCCGCATCGTGATCGCGGCATCGTTGCGATACGGCAGGCTGTCGTACATGCCGGTGGTGCCCTGGGTGCGGCCATCGCAGGGGTCGGAACAATAGGCGGCGAACGGCACGCCGCCGGCTTTCTTAATCACCTTCGCCGCCGCCTCCACCAACAGCCCGACTTCCCAATGACCGGTATGAAAACCGAGCGCCACGGGCGAGCCATCGGGGGCGCGAAGCCCGCCTTGCGTGCTCAGCAACAAAAACTGAGGACCGAGCATTTCTTCGGGGCGCCAGCCCATGCCGGCGTTTTGCGTCAGGCCGAATAAATCGCCGCTGGACCAATTGCGGAGCATGTCGTCGGTGAGCGGGAGCGCGCCGGCTGGCCCGGCGGCCGTGGTTTGAATATCGAAGAGCGACGGGTTCGACGAATCGAAAACGGCCGCGTCGGTTGGAAATGCATCAGCCAGATTCATGCAATTGCCTTCAAGTGTGATCAGGGTTGCTGCGCGCCTTATACCGCTCACGATTGAAAACGGCGTCTTTTTCGTTTAACGGCAAGCCGAAGGCGGCTGCGTTTTTCTGTCTTGCCCAAACGCGCTGCCACAAAACGCAGCCGCCTTCGGCTTGCCGTTAAACGAGCCATTGGTAGCCGCTTGAAGTATATTCAGCACGATGCAAAATCGCGACGTCGTTTTGTTATCGCCACATTGCCTTACGATTTATCTTGTGTGTTGTCTTGATTTCGCAACGCCGTTGCATTGAAGGCGGCAGCCTCACAAAAGCAGCCTCACAAAAGCAATCTCCTCTTTTTGACTTACGCCGTATGCAATCTAGGATTGAATAGCTCCTCGCGCTTCTCTCTGCTCCCCATCTTGTCGAACCAATGTATGCACGTCTAGCCGTGAGGGTGATTATGTTCAGATTCATCGTGGGAATGTCGTTTGTTGTTTGTCTTTCGAGCGTCGCGGGCGCGGGCCCGAACCGATACAGCGTACGGGTCGACGTCGAGGTGGTCCGCCAGCAGGAGCAAGTCGCGGCGGCGGCGCGGGCCTTCCGCAGCACGGTCTACACGCGCTACCGAACCGACCGCCAAACGTTCGACCGCTATTGGGCGGCGGGCGAACAAACGTGGCAAGCTTGGGGTCGGGCCGACTACCCTGTTTCGCATGCCGACGCGGTAATCGCTTGGTTCGATAGCGCCGCCGCTACTGCCAGCGGCAGCCGTTTTGGCGCCTTGCCTCCGGCGCCGCAATTACCGAACGTCGACGCCGACCCAACACCTTTTCGCTCCATCGCGACGCCGAGCGGAAGCTTGCAATCTCCGGCGCAGCCAGCCGGCGAAGTGGTGTTTCCGACCACGCCCACGCTGTCGCGTCAAGCCGCCGAAGCTCCTTCGCACACGCATGGGCGAAACGATGGCGCCACAACCACGCCGCAATTCCTCACCAACCCGACCTTGATCGATCCCGCCGCCGAGACGAATCCTTTTGAAGCCGACGACGCCGAGGCAAATCCTTTTGAAGCCGATTCGGCCGAAGCGGCGCCGGAAAGCCGCAATTGGATGCAGCAATGGAAGCGAACGCTCTTCTCGCCGGTCACGACGCGCTCTCGAAGCATCGGAAAACCGTTGCCGACGCCCGAGACGCTCACTCTCCAGACCCCAACGCTTCAACCCGCCAGCGGAAGCCCCCAGAGAAAGGCTTACCAAGAACCGACGCTCTGCACGGAATATCCGGCCTTGGCGCGCGGTATTGGCAAGGCGACGGAAGGGCTTTCCAAGGCCGAACGCGAAAAGTTGGCTCGCCAGTTGAAACGCCTCGGAAAGTAGAAAAAACGTTCGTTCGCCGATGGCGCGACAAGCCCTCGCGGAAGAAAAAGTTTCTGGCTGTAACGCAAAAAAAGCCCGGCATTTTTGAAATGCCGGGCTTTTGTTATGGCAAATATCGTGACGATAAATATCGTAGCGGCTGGCGGTTGTAACTTTATCTACTCCGATTTTTTCTTGGCGGCGAGAATCAAGGCGATCAGCGCCGAGGGCATTTCCTCCAGGGCCTCGCTTTCAGTATTGCAACAAACCTGCTGGCCGATTTTGATCGAAAGACGGTAACTCTCCAGGTAGTCGAGGCAGGGCTGGCAATCGGCCAGATGCTGCTCGAACGTAGTTCGGACCTCCGCCGTTAAATCGTTCTCGACGTAGTCGATAATAAACTGAAAGCACTCGCGGCATTTCATGACGCAGCTCCGTTCATGTACGGGTCGAGGAGCGTGCGGAGTGCATGTCGGGCTCGGTGCAACCGTGTTTTGACATTGGCGTCGCTGATCTGCAACAGTTCGGCGGTTTCCTTGGTGGAATAGCCTTCCAAATCTCGCAGCACCAATACGGCGCGGTAATCGTCGGGGAGTTGGGCGACGCCCCGCCGCACCACTTCGCGGGTTTCGCGGTCGGCGACGGCGGTATCGAAAGAAACCGCCCAACGGGAAGGCGTGGTTGCCGGGCGCCCGTCTTGGTGAAAGGCGGGTGTGAAATCTTCCAGCGGTTTTTCGGGCCTGCGCGACCGACGCCGCAGCTTCATCAAGGCGGCGTTGACGACAATTTGGTGCAGCCAGGTGGCGAGTTTTGATTTCTCCTGAAAACGGTCGATCGAGCGAAAGGCGGAAAGGAAGGCGTCTTGCACTGCGTCTTGGGCGTCTTGCTCTTGCGGCAGCAACCGCCGGGCGACGGCCAACATGCGAGGACCATGCTCGCGCACCAACTGCTCGAAGGCCAGCTCGTCGCCGGCCTGCAACCGAGCTACAAGGTCGGCGTCGGCGCCGTTGGAGTTGTCGCTTTTGGGCGAGATGCTGGAAACGTCGATCATGCCCTTGAGGCTAACACACGCCGCGCCGCCCGACAACGCGCCGCCTGGCAACGTGGCCATCGAAAAGGAAGCGAAGTGTCGCCAAACGTCTATTTGCCGCATCGGAAACGCTTGCGGCGGCCCTACGACTTTTTCAGTCGCTCGATATCGCTGAGGGCGGCGGCAATATCGGCTTCCAAACGGTCCACCTCGCCTGGTTCATCGTTCTGTTGCTTCGCGCCGGAAAGTTGTTGACGCATTTTGGCCAAACGCTGACGCAGCACTTCGATTTTCTTCTTGGCTTTTTTATCCACGGCGGCTCGATACTACTTTTATGCAGGGCTGTTTATGCTGGAAATCGATTCGTTGATACGCGTCTACAGAGACCGCATCATTTTAGCCCGGATTTTTCCTCAGGTAAGGTCGTTCGAGAAAATTCTGGCCAGGAGGCTGAAAAAGAAGAGCGCGGGCGGAAAACGTAATCGAAAGCGACCCCCGAATGGCCAAGGTGAAGCAGAAGATTTCGAGTTGTTTTCGAAGGCCGAAGGGCGGCGTCATTTTCATCCGCATTCGCAGTTACGTTTCGACGCCTCGCAAAAACGAGATGGGCATTCTCGCCGGTATTCAATCCACCTTCAATAAATTCGCCCAACTGCGATAGCCCAAGATTGACGGATCCCGGATGATTCATCAGCCGATGAGCTAGCTCACGGTTTACAGCATTCTCGGAGAACTGGACGCTGCGTTCCGGCTGATCTGCGTGGCGTTTTTGGCAAGACGCAACCACTTTTTTGGGGAGAGGTTTATGAGAAGTTCCGACCGGTTCATGAATAACCCGGGCTATGCCCTGCTCCGTCCGACATGAAATCGGGAAGTTAGTTCGGGACTATTTCTTATGTATAAACAACAGGGTTGGAGTGTACGCTTCAGCGTGTTTCATTTTTGGCGGCGGGCGTGTTTCCGAAAGCACGCCGAAGCGTACACTCCAACGGTGGGCGGCGCGAATGACGACGTTGTTTCGCGGCGTTTCTCGCGCCCGCTGCATCTGGCATCCCGTCGGGATGTGGGAGTTATTGCGAGGACGATACCGGCGGTGGCGCTGCGCTGACCGCCGGCTAATGGCTGTCAAGCCTCCGGCTGGTAACGAACTCTTGCCTGCTTCAATCGGCGGCGCCCGACCAAATTCCCGCCTTGGCGTTTTTGGCGGCTTGCTCGGCTTTTCGGAGTTTTCGGGCCATGGCGGCGGAGTCGCCGGAATAGAGGCTGGCTCGCGCCAGACCATGGCGGACAAGCGCTTCGTTCAGCATTTGATCGCCCACGAAGACATAAGCCAACGAGCGTCCGTATTGGTCGACGCGGCGCCGGTCGAGCCGAACGCGAAGTTCGCCGCCCTCCAGGAAGTGGCGCGTGAAGGCGGTGGCTTCGGGTCCCCAGGGCTCCACGGGATGGTTGGGCTTCACGGTTTCCGGTGTATCGATGCCAAGCAAACGAATGCGAATCGGCGGCGTTCCGGAATCTTTCGGATCGCGAACAATGATCGTATCTCCGTCCACGACGCGTTCCAGCCGCCAAACGCCCGCACGCAACAGCGCGCTGGAATGAACTGCATGTATCGGCGCCGGCTTTTGCACCTTGCCGGCAATTCTGACGATTGCGAGCACGACGAGAATGAGGATAACCGGCCAAGAAAGGCGAACTCTGCGACGAACCCGCCGGGAGCGTTTTTGTTGATCTGACATGCCCGCCCCTCTTTGAGGACCTTATATCTTCTAACACAACTTGGTGGGTCAGCAGCAAACTCCGTGTTTGAAACGCCAAACAGGGGTTATGTTAGGAGCTCTTAGAAATTTGGCGTCGGGGCGCGGTAATGAGAAAGATCGATGCCGCGAAACCATTTGATTGTTGCCAAAAGTCCTTCGCGCAGGGGCGTGTTGGGCGTCCAATCGATATGTTTTTTCGCCAAACTAATATCGGGCCGCCGCCGGGTGGGGTCGTCTTCGGGAAGCGGGCGCAGCACCAACTGCGAAGCCGAACCCGTTAGTTCGATCACCAATTCCGCCAACTCGCGAATACTGAATTCAACCGGATTCCCAATGTTCATCGGGCCGACGAAATCCGCCGGTGTTTCCATCATTCTCAACATGGCCTCAACCAAATCATCGCGATAGCAAAACGACCGCGTCTGGCCGCCATCGCCAAACAAGGTAATATCTTCGCCGGCCAGCGCCTGCCGAATAAAATTGGAAACCACGCGGCCATCGAAAGGATGCATGCGAGGGCCGTACGTGTTGAAAATCCGCACCAGCTTCACCTCCACGCCGTTCATGCGGCGGTAGTCCATGAAGAGTGTTTCGGCGGCGCGTTTGCCTTCGTCGTAACATGCGCGAGGCCCGATCGGGTTCACGCTGCCCCGATACGCTTCGGTTTGCGGATGCACTTCGGGGTCGCCATAAACTTCGCTGGTGGAAGCCTGCAACACGCGGGCGCGGCAGCGTTTGGCCATGCCCAGAACATTGATCGCGCCCAAGACCGACGTTTTCAGCGTTTTGATTGGGTTGTATTGGTAGTGGCCGGGCGCGGCGGGGCAAGCAAGGTTGTAAATCCGATCGACCTCCAGCCAGATGGGCGAAGTGATATCGTGCCGAATCAGCTCGAAATTCGGGTGCTTCAATAAATGGGCGACGTTCGTTTTCTGGCTGGTGAAGAAGTTGTCAAGACAAATGACATCGTGTCCGGCGTCGACCAACCGTTCACAAAGGTGCGACCCCAAAAAACCGGCGCCGCCCGTGACCAACACGCGTTGAATACTGCTCATCGGAAAAATCTCTTTGGTGTGGCCGTTTGCGGGGCTGGAATGACTATGACTTCACACGGCTGGTAAGGGTTCGTTTAACGGCAAGCCGAAGGCGGCTGCGTTTCTCTGTCTGGCCCGAACGCATGGGCTCAAAACGCAGCCGCCTTCGGCTTGCCGTTAAACGAAAAAGGCGACATTTTCAACCGTGAGCGGTTTGGAGCGTTTTCCGGGAGCCAAATCCGAGCGGCTCGCGCGCCCGGCAAATTGTTGCGTCGAGCGTCCTGATCAATCAAACTAAACAAGCCCGAAATGGAACGGGCAGCGTGTTAGGATAGTCTAAGAACCGCTGGGCACAAATGCCGTGTTAGGAAGTGTAGAACACCTGCGTTCCGGTTCAGAAGCCCGGCTTTTTCAAAAAGCCGGGCTTCTCGCGCCGCCAATTCAGGATTTAATGGTTCCGCGTTTTCCTAGCCAGGGTCGGTTCTCTATTATCGTAAACCAGTGAACGCAGTATAGGTCAGACACTTCGATGAAAAACTATATTGTTTGTCTGCTCGTGTTTTTGGGCCTTGGCCACTGCTCATGGGCGGCATTTTCCGCGACGGCGTTGTCGGCGAACGGGCTCAATGTGCTATTGATCGTGACCGACGACCAACGGCCCGATACGATCGGCGCTTTGGGCAACCGTTTTATCAAGACGCCGAACCTCGACGACCTAGCAAAACGCGGCATGGCCTTCACGCGCGCGGTCTGCCCGTATCCGCTGTGTGTGCCCAGCAGGGCGGAACTCTTGAGCGGCCGCAGTAGTTTTCACAACGGCGTTCTGCCTGGCGTGAGCAATCGCCTCGACCCCAACTTGGTTCTGTTGCCGCAAGCACTTGGGCGAGCGGGGTATCAGACTTGTTACGTGGGAAAGTGGCACACCAGCGGCCGGCCTTCCACGTGCGGATATGACGAAAGTTTGGCGTTGTTCGGTTCGGGAGTGCGAAACCCGCCCGAACAACGCGACGCCAACGGGCGCGTGGTCACGGGCTACCGGGGCTGGGTCTTTCAGACCGATGCTCGAAAGCTGTTTCCCGAACGGGGCGTGGGGCTGACGGCGAATA
>QIKY01000119.1 GCA_003233175.1 Planctomycetaceae bacterium
CGGTCGGCCCCGTTCACGTTCCGAAGAACCCAAAAAATAATGCACGATCCTCTCGAAAAAACGGTTGGCTGGCGCATGGAAATCATGCTCATCGAAGACAGCCTCTCCCAAGCCCGATTAACCATGGGCGCGCTGCGCTCGAGCCCCGTGAAACATCGGCTGACCTTGTTTCGCGACGGGCTGGAGGCGGTGGAGTTTTTGAATCATGAAAACAAATTCGCCCAGTCGCCGCGTCCTGATTTGATTCTGCTGGACCTGCGTCTTCCCAAATTAGATGGGATCGAAGTGCTGGCCGAAATTCGCCGCAACGAAAGTCTCGAACAAGTGCCGGTGGTGGTGATGTCGGCGTCCGACGACGAACAAGACCGTCGTCAATGCGAAGCCTATAACGTGCAAAGTTTCATCACCAAACCCGTGAACCTGGAAAAGTTCCTGGCGTTGGTTGTGGAGTTGCGCCGCTTCTGGCGAGCCGACGTCATTCTCCCGCGTTAGGGCAATGTCCGTAAATAACTTACCGAAATTAAAAGCCCGGCATTTTCAAAATGCCGGGCTTTTTTGAGCTACAACCGGGTACTTATTTCGGGACCAGCCCCTAGTGCTTTGTCACAGCTTAATTTCAGGATCAGCCGCAGGGCGCTAGCCCACGGTTCTGAGCAGGAAAACCGTGGGCTAGCGCCCTGCGGCTGATATCTTGCAACCCTAATTCTTAACAAAGCACTAACCGATGATCTCGTGAACCACGTTCCCATGGATGTTGGTCAGGCGGAAGTCGCGGCCGCCATAACGGAACACCAGTTTGGTGTGGTCGAGGCCCAGCAGATGCAGCATGGTGGCGTGGAGGTCGTGAAGATGCACCTCGCCTTCAACGGTTTTGTAGCCGAATTCGTCGGTCAGTCCATGTGTTAAACCGGCGCGGCAACCGCCGCCGGCCAGCCAGGCGGTGTAGCCGGTGGCGTTGTGGTCGCGGCCCAGCGTTTCCTTGCCTTCCAAAACTTGTGTTTCGGGTTCGCGGCCGAATTCGCCGCTCCAGAGAACGAGCGTATCTTCCAAGAGGCCGCGCCGTTTGAGGTCGGCCAACAGGGCGGCGATCGGTTTATCGATCTGCTGGGCTTTGTCTTTGAATTTGTCGAGACCGCTGTGATGATCCCAGCCGCTGGAGCTGACTTCCACAAACCGCACGCCCGACTCCGTCAGACGACGGGCCAACAAACACTGCCGGCCAAAATCGTCGGCTGGTCCGCCATCAATGCCGTACATGGCCAAGGTGTCTTTCGATTCGCGGCTAATATCCATCACTTCGGGCACGGTGTCTTGCATCTGTTCGCTGAGCGTGAGTGAGTCGATGACGCCTTGCACGTCGGGAGTTTGATTAAGCAGTCGTTGGTTCATTTTCTGCGCCAACTCCAGCGCACTCAGGGCGGCGGAGGAGGAAAGGCCGTGGCTGGCGCTCAAGTTTCGAATCGAGGCGTTCTTCACCGGTTGGCCGTCCCAACCAAGGCGCGTGGCTTGGAACGTGCTCGGCAAAAACGCGCTGCCGTAGTTCGCCGGCCCGCCGAAGGTGCGCGTCGGTTTGATGGTGAAAAAACCGGGCAGATTTTGGTTTTCGGTTCCCAGGCCATACAGCACCCAGGCCCCGAACGAAGGCCGAACGAATTGAAATTCGCCGGTGTGCAGCATCGGAATCGCGATCGGGTGGGCGCGGCTGGGCGCTGTCATGCCGTTGAGCATGCAGAGGCTGTCGGCTTGTTGGGCCAGATGCGGGAAGGCTTCCGAGATCCACATTCCGCTCTCGCCGTATTGGGCGAATTCGTAGAGCGGGGCCAGCAGTGTCCCTTTTTTAACGCCCTTCCTGCCGCCGTTGGCCTTCAATTCCGGTTTGTGATCGAACGATTCGAACTGCGAAGGTCCGCCGTTGATGAACAAGAATATGACCCGTTTCGCCTTGGGGGCGAAGTGCGGCGCCTTGGGCGAGAGCAACCCGGCGGCGCTCGAACGGGGCGCCAAGCCGGTGAGCGCCAAGCCTCCTAGTCCGCCGGCGGTTGCTTGAAGCCATTGACGTCGTGAGAGCGGCGTTTGTGGTGTGTTGTTGGCCATGGGAGAAAAACTCCTTGATGTTCCTTGTGACGGTACTGCGTCTAACATTCTTCATTTAACGGCAAGCCGAAGGCGGCTGTGTTTCGCGACCCAAGGCGGCTGTGTTTCGCAACGCGCAGCCGCCTTCGGCTTGCCGTTAAACGAAGAATAGCGTCATATTCCTAAATACTTCCAATCACGAAACAATCAGTTGATATCCACCAGAAAACGAAATTCGGCGGTTACGAACAATGTTTGAAACCAAGCGGCCCAGGCGGTGGCGTCGCGGGTTTTGTCGTCTTCGGGAAGAGACTGCCGAACCTGCTCCACCAACTGCAAGGCGCCGGCGCGTTCGGCGTCGGTCGGAGCGCGGGCGAAGGCCCATTGCATCGACAAATCGACGCGGGCGGCGTCATCGGTCGCTTGCGGAGAGGCCAACAGTCGCTGGGCGGCGTGCTGGGCTTGCTCGGCAATGAATTTGGAGTTACGCATGTAGAGCGCTTGCGAAGGAACATTTGTCACCGCGCGGCGTCCGCTCACCAAGCTGGGTGAGGGGAAATCGAACAGATCGAACAGTTCGGGGACATAATCTCGCACCACCGGCAGGTACACGCTCCGATAGTTGCTCGGCGGTTGGAGCTTCTCCAGCGGGATGCCGCGAACGAGCTTGTCGCCCAACGGCGTGACGCTCGAACTCACGGGACGCGAGAAGTCGAGTTGCCCGCTGACCGCCAGCACGGCGTCGCGAATGGTTTCGGCTTCCAGCCGACGCGGCGCGGCCCGCCAGAGCAGACGATTGTTGGGATCGATCTGCATGTTCTTCGCAGCGGGCGTGCAGCTCAGTTGGTAGGTTCGGCTGAGCATGATCTCGCGTATCGTTTTCTTGACCGACCAGCCTTCATGCATGAAACGCAAGGCCAGGGCGTCGAGCAATTTTGGATGGCTGGGCCGTTTGCCGATCATGCCGAAATTGTCGACCGTCGAGACCAATCCCCGGCCGAACAGATGATGCCAAATGCGGTTGACCATCACGCGCGCCGTGAGCGGATTGTCTTGGCTGGTGATCCACTGCGCGAGTTCCAAACGGCCGCTGTGGTCGGCGGGAATCTGGGGCGTGTTCTCGATTTCCACGGCCGACAAAAAACCACGCGGCGAGAGCGGGCCCTTGTCGCGATAATTGCCGCGAACCGCGACATTCGTATCGGCCGGTTTGGCTCGATCACGAACGCTCATCGCATATTGAGGCCGCGCGGGTGCGTTCTTTTTCAGAGCAGCCACTTGGGCTTCGAGCGCCTTCGCGGCGTCTTTTAAGGCCGCCACTTGCGCTGCGGCCTTGTTCACACTTGCGATTGCTTCGTCCAACGCTTGTTGGGTCGCCGGTTCGGCAAGGCTTTGCGCTGCGGCGGCGTCTGTTTGCGCGGCGGCATCGGTTTGGGCAGTTGCTTTCGCCAATGCGACAGCCGCCGTAGCGAGACGTTTTTCCACTTCGGCTTTTTTGGCGACGGCCAGTTTTTCACCCTCGGCGGCTTTTTTCAGCTCCTCTTTTTTGGCGACCCATGTCTTTTCGGTCTCTTGCAATTTCTTGGCGTGGCTTTCCGCCGCGGCGTGCATCGCGGCAGCGTTGGGTCCGATCGGCAGCAGGTCGGTGGGGTTGTTGCTGTACTTTTGTTTGATCGTGCCGTAGAGCGGTTCGGTGCTCAAAAAGATGCCGGCCAAGGCGTAATAATCGGCCGTTGGAATGGGATCGAATTTGTGGTCGTGGCAGCGGGCGCAAGAGACGGTCATCGCCAACATCGCACGCGTGACGGTGTTGATCTGGTCGTCGACGACGTCCATCTGAAATTCCAAGCCGCCCGAGTTGTGCCGTTTGGGACCAAAGGCCAACATACTGGGCGCAATACGCCGTGCTTCAAGAGCGGCGGGCGTTTCATTCTCGGCGGCGGGCAGCAGATCGCCCGCGATTTGCTCACGCAGGAAAACATCGTACGGCTTGTCTTGATTCAACGCGTCGACCACATAGTTACGATACGGCCAAGCATGAGGATAGGAGAAATTGAACTCCATTCCGCTCGATTCCGCAAAACGAACGACGTCCAACCAGTGGCGTCCCCAACGCTCGCCAAACTGCGGAGAATCGAGCAGCCGATCAATGAGTTGGGCCAGTGCGTTCGGCGATTGATCGGCCACGAAGGCGGCTACTTCTTCTGGCGAAGGCGGCAATCCGACCAGATCAAAATAGACGCGGCGGACCAACGTTCGGCGGTTTGCATCGGCCACCGGTTTCATGCCATGCGTTTCGATGGCTGAAAGAATGAAGCGGTCGATCATCGCATCGCGGGGCCAGTCTTTGAGTTGCACTTGCGGAGGCGCCACCGGCGCCGGACGCACAAACGCCCAGTGCCGCTTGCCCGCTTCCATGCGTTGCTCTTTCATCGTGAGGCCGACTTCGGCGCGGGAGTCGGGAGCGCCGAGGCGAATCCATTCCACGAACATCGCGATTTCCTCGTCGCTGAGCTTCTCCTCCGGCGGCATGGCCGATACATCTTCCTCGTGGCGAAGCATGCGGACCAGCGAACTTTTATCGACCTGATGCGGCGTGAGCATCGGCCCGTTGTCGCCGCCGCGGGCCATGCCAGAGGGCGAGTCTAACTCCAAGCCGCCCTCAATGCTCTTCCCATTCTTGGAGTGGCACTCGTAACAATACTTGACCAGCGCGGGCTGAATCTGCTTATCAAAAAGCTCCTTGCCCTTGGCGCCGGCTGCTTGCGGCGACTCGGCCCTCAAAGCAGGTATTTCCGAAAGGAGGAGGCCGGAAAGGAGGAGGGAAACTACGGAGGCGAAGGAAATAAACGGGCGGCTCATGGTCGTCGCCTTTTAGGCATGCCGTGGGGAGGGAAACGGCTTGGCCGCCAACATGCAAGCAACCAACCGTGGGGAGGGATTTCAATTTTTCTCCGGGGCAAACGCATTCTCCGGCGGATAGCCCGCCGATGCGAAAGCCCCAAACATAATCAGCATATCCCGATGCCGATATCCATATTATCGCCTTATGGCCCGTTTGGCAAGACCACGAAACGAAACAATCGAAATATCGAAGTGGAGCCGAAACCGTTCGCAACAGTTCAGACTTGCACTTGGCCGATGGCCGATGCGGCGCTATTCGTTAAAGAACGGAAAAAGTTTTTTTAGTTCGGCCGGCGACGGACGACGGCCGTATTCGCAAAATTCAAAAGCCTCGGCGAATTGAACCGCCTTGCCTCGCTCGGCGCCGTACCGGCGAATTAACGCTTCGCGGTATTTGTTGGCTTCGCCGCCTTGCCGCCGCACCCACTGTTTTCGCAGTTGTTCACGCCACAATTTGGGGTCGCGGGGAATGCGGTCCAGCCGCGATTGGCTGCCGCCGGCGCCGCCTTCGGCGTTTTGCGAAACCAATTCCAGCACTGCGTCTATCTTCTGTTCAAAGACGTCGTCGATCGAAACGGCAATGTCGGCCTCGAACGGATACGGCTTCTGGAACCGATCGCTCGAATACATAAAGACGGGATTGTCTTTCAAGTGCGGCGTGTCGGGGCAGAAAAACGGCACGGTCACCATGAAGGCCGCGTCTTGCACCAACACGCCGACGTAGCGGTGGTCGGGGTGGTAATCCCAGGGGCGATGCGAAATTACGAGGTCGGCCTTCCAACGGCGAATCACGCGGGTGATTGTTTTTCGATTCTCCAACGTCGGCAATAGTTCGCCATCGTGAATGTCGAGCACTTCGGAGGTCACGCCCAGTTTTTCGGCCACTCGCCGAGACTCCTCCGTGCGCCGCTTCGCCAATGCGCCGCCCGACATTTTCCAATGCCCGATATCGCCGTTGGTGACCGAAACCAACTTCACATGGTGCCCCAGTTTGGCCCACATGGCCGCCACGCCGCCCGCTTTATATTCGGCGTCGTCAGGGTGGGCGCCAAAAACGACAATGCGAAGTTTGCCGTCGTCTTCAACGGGTGTGGCGTCTTCCGCCTGAACCGCTCGCAAAGTGGCGCAGAAAATCAGCAGCGCTAAGAAAAAGAAAAGGCGAAGTCGGGATGTCATGGCGCGAATTCCTCTTGGGGTGTTGCCGTGTTTTTTTGAATATCTAAATGAAACGAAGCCTAATAATCTTGCCCTTCGATGCTGCGAATGACCGACCGCTGCCAGGCTTCCAACGCCTTTTTCATCGTCTCGACGCGTTTCGGAAATTGACCGGCCAAGTTGTTCGCTTCGGCGGGGTCGGTGTGAAGGTCATAAAGTTCGTAGGTCACTTTGCCGGTTTTCGCATGGCGCCGACGGTGGAGTTTGTAATCGCCGTCGATCCAGGCGGCTTGGCCGACCAGCCCTTGCTGGGCGAACACTTGCAGTTGCCCGGCAGCGCGGCTTTTTCGGTTGGCGGCGTCGTTCATCAACGGCGTTTCGTCTTTTCCCGCCGCTTGCGCTTCAGCCAATGTTTCCAATATCGCGTGGCTTCTCACACCTTGACCGCGACTGAAATTGGCCCAAAAACCCATCGGCTTGGGCCGCTGCGTCATCTTGCCTTCGAGCAGCGGCGCGAGGCTGACGCCATCCAACGGCAGCGGTTGCCCGTCGACGCGAACACCGACGATATCCAACAGCGTGGGATAAATATCAACCGTGTTGCAAGGGAGCGATGTCGTGCGCGGCTGCGAAATTCTGGCCGGCCACTCAATGATGGCGGGCACGCGAATGCCGCCTTCGTATAACGTGTTTTTGCGATCGCGCAAGCCGCCCGCGGATCCGGGCGGGTTTCTTCGCAACGGCCCTTGCGGCCCGTTATCGCTGGTGTACCAAAACAGCGTATCGTCGGATAGGTTGAGCCGCCGCAATTCCTCACGCAACATGCCAACGCTACGATCGAGCGCCGTGATTTCTCCGTAATAATTTTGCACGGCCAACGGTTGGTCGGCGTAAAGTTGCCGATCTTTTTCCAACGCCGCATGGGGATTGTGCGGCGAACCAAACCAGACCACCGCCAAAAACGGCTGCTGCTTTTTTGCACACGCCTGGATGAACTTGATCGCCGCCGCCGCCGTCACTTCGGAACCTTCGCCGCGCGTTTGAACCACGCGGCCGTTTTTGCTCATCAGAGGATTCAAGTCATAAAAATTGGGGCTGGAAAACCAGGTGTCGAAACCGGAGGCGCCGGGGCTGACATCGCTCCGGGCGTTCACCGAACCCAAGTGCCATTTGCCGAAATGGCCGGTGGCGTAACCGGCCGTTTTCAAGGCTTCGGCGATGGTCACTTCTTCAGGTCGGAGTGAATGGCCCCATTCAAAACAGGCGAACCGGTTGGGATGCCTGCCCGTGAGCACGCTGCCGCGCGTCGGCGAACAGACCGGCGCCGCAGCGTAGAAGCGATCGAAACGCAACGACGTGGCCGCCATGGCATCCAAGACGGGAGTTTTTGCGATCGACTTTCCGTAATAGCCGACGTCGCCCCAGCCTTGGTCGTCGGCCATGCAGAGCACGATATTCGGCGCCGCTGCGGCCGCTCGCAACATAAAAACACAAAACAACAAAACCGCCAACGCTGTTGGTATAGTCGGGCGGATGCTCAGTCGTGGCGGGGGCGTCATGGGGAATTCCGAAAGTTGCTGGCGAGAACATGAAAGCAAGCCGCTGTTGTGAACGGCTCTTCATTCCGACCATACATTATAACCAACGAATGACCGCGCAGCGCTATCGTTTAACGCCCAAACGCTCCGCGACGCCGAAGCGCTGAAGAAACCGTTTCAAGAACACCCAGACTTAAGAATGACAATCATCGGACTCTGGGGCAAACTGAGGCCAACCGCCGCATTCGTCGCCAGAGATATTATCGGAGAGGCTGCTCGGAACAGCGTAAACCAACAGGTTCGCAATGCAGCAATTGACTTGCTGTTCCGGTTGCCCAAGGAGGCGCCCAAGAAGTAGCTGGCGTTCTTCGCGCGAACGCAGGCGCCGCCGATTTTGAAGCGGAACCCCAATGAAAAATCCCAGCGTTTTGGAAATGCCGGGATTTTTCTTGGATTGCAGGACGACGAAGCAGCCTGAAGGCTGAACTCCAACGGTTGACGAAAAGTGGCCCGCCGGCTTTCACCCGACCGGTTGACGATGCCGCCGGCGTCCGGTAACAATCGTGTTTGCTCTGCTCGACGTCGGGTGTGAGAAGAATCTGTTTTGCCCCTCCAAGAATAGGTGTGTTAGACCGTGTCGATTATACGAATTGGCTCCACGAAAAAGTATTCCGACAACTGGGACGCCGCCTTTGGCGCCAAGCCGAAGAAGAAAACGACGGCGAAAGCTTCCGCCGCCAAACCCGCCAAGAGAGCGAAGAAGAAAAAGAAGTAAGCGGACGATTATCTGGGAAATACGCCCATTACCCGGAAAATACGTGAATCCCTTGCGGCGGGAAGCAGAGGAAGGGAATGGCCAGCGAAGCGTAGCCGAGAATGATGCGAAAGCGTCCTAGCGGCGCTGTGTCGTCGCGCGTGGGAGGATGATCGGCGCCGATGAACATCACGATTACCACCATGAGAGTCCACATGTAGACTTCGGCGAATACGATATACGCGATGGCGATGAAAAGAAAGGTCCGCGCCACCCAGTGGGCCGCTTTGCCAAACAGCGTGTAGATGACGTGGCCGCCATCCAATTGGCTGATCGGCAACATATTCAAGCCGGTAATCAGGAGGCCCACCCAGCCCGCCATGAAGTAAGGATTGAGTTGGCTCAGCCAGATCAGTTTTCCCGGCGCCCAACCTGGAGGCTGCACCCAATTCAACATGGCTTGGGCCAGAAGCGGGCAATCGAACGCCATGCCGCCATAAGCGGGTTGGGTCAAATCCAGCTTCAGGACGCCGATCCACATGACTGGAATCGCGATCACTAATCCGGCCAGCGGGCCCGCGATGCCGATATCGTACATTTCCTTGCGGTTGGCCTGTTTGCCGTCCATGCTGATGACCGCCCCCAGCGTGCCGATAGCCGTTACGGGAATCGGCAGAAAAAATGGCAGGCTGGCCGGAACACGGTGCCGCAGCGTGGCGATGAAATGCCCCATTTCGTGCGTCAGCAAAATGCCGATCAGGCATGCCATGTAGATCAGGCCATCGTCCCAATGGGCGTACAGCGTGCGCCGCGACGACATGGCGTCGCCGTTCAATAGCAGGTCCACTACGAACTGCCCCGGCGACCATTGCGTGGCGCCCGCCCAAAACACCGATAAACACGTGATCACGAAAAGCACCACCGGGGTCCGCACGAGCCTGCTATTGGCCGGGCTTCGGCGTCGGGGGGCTGGTGTGGTTTGGCTGGGTTCGAAGGTATCGGCCTGTGGGCCCAAAACATCGCTATCAGCCAGCTGGCTCTCAAGTGCGCGCGGCGGCGCGGCGACCGGTTCAAGGGCGGAGTTTGGCGGCGGCGGCAGTTGGGAATCAGGATCGAATGCATTCATGACTGCAACATACCACACGCAGCCGATTCGAGGCACAACGGGCGCGGCGGCTTGTAGGGATGTAGGGAGTAGGGACGCCGTGTTTTCCAGAAGCCGTTCGTTCAGGCGAGCAGACCTTGAACGACGCGGCCCTGGATATCGGTCAGGCGATAATTGCGGCCTTGGAATTTGTAGGTCAGGTGTTCGTGGTTCATGCCCATCAGGTGCAGAATGGTCGCGTTCAGATCATGAACATGCACGCCGTTTTCCGCGATGTTGTAACACCAGTCGTCGGTTTGGCCGTAACTCACGCCCGGTTTGACGCCGCCGCCCGCCAGCCACATGCAAAAACACCGAGGATGATGGTCTCGGCCGTATTTGTCGCCGCCGCCCTGTTTGTAAACGGTGCGGCCGAATTCGCCGCCCCAGACAACAAGCGTGTCGTCGAGCAAGCCCCGCTGTTTGAGGTCTTGCACCAAGGCGGCGGAGCCTTGGTCGACCTCCTTGGCGATTAAAGGATGCCGCTGCGGCAGGCGTCCGTGATGATCCCAACCGCGATGGTAAATTTGGATGAAACGCACATCGCGCTCCGCCAGCCGGCGAGCCAGCAGGCAGTTGGCGGCGTGCGTGCCGGGAATGCGGGCGTCGTCGCCGTACAAATCAAACGTGCTCTGAGGTTCATCCGACGTATCGGTGAGCGCCGGAACCGATGTTTGCATGCGGAACGCCATTTCGTAGGCCGCGATGCGCGTCGTGATTTCCGGATCGCCGACGTCGTCGCGCCGCAGCCGATTGAGCTGCGCCAAGCTATCGAGCAGAGCGCGCTTGTCGGGCAGGTCGGCGCCGCTGGGATCTTGCAAATACAGCACGGGGTCGCCCGACGAACGCAGTTTCACGCCCTGGTGCGCCGAAGGCAAAAACGCACTGCCCCACAGCCGCGAATACAGCGGCTGGGCTTGCACGTCGGAGTTTTTATCGAGCAGCACCACGAACGCCGGCATGTTATCGCTCACGCTGCCTAGTCCGTAACTCGCCCAGGCGCCCAAACTGGGCCGCCCCGGTTGCTGGTGGCCGGTTTGAAAAAACGTAATGGCGGGATCGTGGTTGATGGCTTCGGTGTGCATCGTGCGAATGATGCAGAGGTCGTCGGCAATGTCGGCGTGGTGCGGCAGCAGGTCGCTGATCCATTGCCCCGACTGGCCATGTTGCCGGAAAGGTGAAAACGACTTCGCCGCGATGAACGATTTCTGGCCCGACGTCATGCCGGTCAGACGTTGGCCCTGGCGGATGGAGTCGGGCAGTTCTTGGCCGTCCAACTTTTCCAGCGTCGGTTTGTAATCGAACGTATCGACCTGCGAAGGCGCGCCCGATTGGCAGAGATAAATCACCCGCTTGGCGCGGGCCGGAAAGTGACTCGGCCCCGGCCGCCCTGGGCCATAACCAGGACCATTATTCTCCGCCAACGTCGGCTGCTTGCCGCCCTCCGGCTCTTGGCCGAATGCCGCCCGACGCCCAATCGCGGGATGCAAAAGCGACGCCAAGGCGGCGGCGCCCAAACCGACCGCGCTGCGCTGGAAAAAATGGCGCCGCGTTTCGGCCAGCGCTGATTCAGGAGTTGGTGCGGAGTGAGGGTCCATGGAAATCAGCCTTTGGTAATAAACTCGCTCAAGTTCAAGAGAATGCGGGCCAGCGTGGTGAAGGCCGCGTGTTCGGATTGGTCGAGCGTGGAATCTTGCGGCGAATCGCCCACGGAGAGTAACTGTTTGGCGGTGGCCGGGTCGGCCCGATAGCGTTGCAGGCGAGCGTGATACATTTTGATGAGAACATCTCGTTCGGCAGCGGTCGGGCGCCGGCCGAGGCAAATCAGGAAACCTTGATCGATGCGGCCTTGGAGAGTATCGCCGCCTTCGTGTATCATTCTCGCCGCCAGCCCTCGCGCCGCTTCGACGAATTGAGGGTCGTGCAAGAGCACCAAGGCTTGCAGGGGCGTGTTGGTGCGAGAGCGGCGCACGACGCAGAATTCTCGCTCTGGGGCGTCGAAGGTCGCCATGGAAGGCGGCGGGACGGTTCGTTTCCAAAACGTGTACAAACTTCTGCGGTACAAACCGGCCCCGGTGTCTTGCTTATAAACCCGCGAGAGGCCGGGGCGATTGTTGATCTCCTGCCAGAGCCCTGGGGGATGGTACGGGAACACGCTGGGTCCGCCCAATTGCTCTTGGAGCAGTCCGCCGGCCAGCAGGGCGCTGTCGCGAATCTGTTCGGCGTCCAGCCGACCGCCAGGGCCTCTGGCCAGCAGGCGATTTTCAGGATCGTTGGCGAACGACTCCCGCGTAACCGACGACGACTGCTGGTACGCGGCCGACATCACGACCAACTTTTGCAGCGCCTTCACATTCCAACCCGACTCTATAAACTCGACCGCCAGCCAATCCAACATGTCGGGATGACTGGGCGGCGCGCCTTGCGAGCCGAAGTCTTCGGTCGTTTTCACCAGCCCGACGCCGAACAGCCGTTGCCAAAATCGATTTACGGTAACGCGCGAGGTCAGAGGATGGTTCGGCGCCACCAGCCACTGGGCCAGTCCCAGCCGATTGCGCGGGGCGCCCGGCGGCATGGGAGGCAGCGCCGCTGGCGTGCCCGGCGACACCTCTTCGCGTTTTTTGTCGTACTCGCCGCGCAGCAACACGTACGATTTACGCGGAGTGGATTGTTCGGTGAGCACCATGGTAGCGGGAATGTTGGCCAATAAGGCGCGCCGCTGCTCCTGCAGGCGGTTGGCGGTTCGCATGGCCTGCTGGAGTTCCGGCGTTCCAAATCTTACGGCTAGGTATTCTCCAAACCGCTCTTTTTGCGGGGCGGTTCGTTTTTCCACCGGGGTATCGGCAATGGCCAGTATTTCCATGGGCGCCGCGTTGGGCAGGCCAAAGGAGAAGCGGAAACGTCCGATCTGATGATTCAAACCGTACTGGTGCAGCATTTTGATGCGCACGCGCGTGGCCGATTTCCGGTTGATCGGCTTCGCCAAATGAAACACCGCCTGTCGGCTGTCGGACTTCGTATTGCCGTCGACCGCCCACCCCGCCCGACCCGCTTGGCCGTCGATGGCGGCTGCAATTGGGTAATTTTTTTGCGAGTAATCCGCTTCAGCCGACGCGATTTTCATCGGTTTGAATGCATCTGGTTGTTCCGCCGAAGCAACCGCCGCTTCAAATTCGCTCAACACGAAATTGCCGTTGGTTCCACGGCCCGTGCTGCCGTTGACCAACGACGCATCGGCCAGCGCCTCCAGCCGAATTGCGCCGATGTTCGCCGATTCCAGCGAAAACACCAATTCGTAGGTA
>QIKY01000233.1 GCA_003233175.1 Planctomycetaceae bacterium
TTGATTTTCTGGCAGCGGAAAACCCGGACCGGCCGTTGAAGATCAAACAAATCAACTGGGGAAAATGGCAGAAACACGTCGAGCAGATTCAAAGCGAAGTTCCCGCACTCGTGGAAAAACTGAAGAAATTGCGGCGGCAGGAAAAAGCCGAGATTGCCGAGGCCGAAGCGGAAGCCTTGAGCTACTACGTTCCTGCGTAAAGCGTGAATTGCTCCAGGCCGCTGCGGTTGACGTTTTGTAGTTCGCGTCGAGCGCGGCGGTCTTTTTGTTTTGGTGGGCGGCCTAGTGCAATGAACCCATGGGGGACGTAGCAGCGGTAATTCTCGAAGCCGCTATTGCTCTTCCCGGCCGCCGTTTATTCGGTGGGTAGCCTGTTGGCCGGGTTGCGTCGAGTGGCTGGTGAAAAAGAACGCGATGCCAAGAAAAAGCAACTCGCCGCGATCCTGAGCGTATCCGAGCGAACCGTTCGCGACTGGCTTTCCCGCATGGACAAGGACGCGAAAGAGGCGAGGAACAAACGGATATTTGATCTGTGGCTGGCCGGTTGGACGCAACGGGAAATCGCGGCGGCTGTGGGGATAATCAGGAAGGACGTAGAACGGAGTTTGGGACAAAACGGCAACCTTTCCAAATTGTCCAAAACTCAACAATCTGCTGCGAACCATGCGACGAACTTCAATCCGCCGATTTACAACATCTGGAAGCAACAATCGAAGTCGGAAGGCTCGGAGCACTTCGGCAACTCAGAGGTGCGATGGCTGGTGAAGGCGAAAACCACGACAAACCGCACGCCTACCGTTGCCTATCTTCACGTTCCCGCCAGAAGCCGAGAATGAGCCATGCGAGCCGTTGCGTGGTTCGGTGGCAAACGAGCCATGCAAGCAACCGGCAACACAGCCACGGCAATCGTCGCGAACCGTTTTGTGCGGCAAGGGGGAATCGGCGGCGACAGGAACCAACTAGGCCGCCGGAATTTATCGCCCGAGGATTTTCGGATCATCAGCGGCAGGATTTACAACAGGCGGAAGCGGCAGCAAGGTGGAGACAGAAAATCAAAGGGCCAATTTGGCCCTTTGAAAGACACAGCCGACGAAGTTGCCGACGAACTTGGCACGTCACCGAAAACAATAGAACGCAACGCCGCCCGATCCGCCGTTCACGACGCCTTACTTGACTCTGGCGATACCGAAGCGGCGGAGATAGCCAAGGGGGCAACGCAAGCCGACATCTCGGCCGTGAAGGGAAAACCAGCGGAGCAAGCGGCGGCGGGACGGGAAACCGGCTTGCAGGGTGGTTCGAGCGATTGAACGCGGGAGCGGCAAGCGGTTGGCGAGGGAAAGCCGAACTTGCTCTTGCTCAAGTTCTCGGAATCATCGCGGCGAACCCGAGATTACACCCCCACGGCATGAACGGCGGCAAGGTGTTGGCAACTGCGGCTGAGCAGATAACCGAGAACCCGGCCTAAATCGAAGCCGCGCGGCTTGGCTGGTTGCATGCTCGGCACCCCACTGGTGGCTATTGTTTCTACCGTTTTGCGCAATCTCTCGGCATTCAACACGCCAAGGGAACAGCCGGCCATACCTTACGGTCTATGGGTACAAATCCAAAACGGTATGTACCGTTTTGCGAAAACGCGGTTTTACGGAATACCGAGAAAACAAGGGTAAAAGTGCAACGGAGTGACAAGGCTTGCAAAGGCCGTGAATGGGTGTAAAATGTGGTTATTACCCGAGTAAAACGGGCTAAAGTGCATGTTTCCTATGTTGTTTGAGGGCCTAGTGACCTTTATTGGTCGTGGAGGTTCAAATCCTCTCACCCGCACTTCGTAAGTACAGCGGTAGGAACAAATGCACTCGCCGCTCGGGGGCGTTTGCGAAACCATTGTCCTAGGGACGCCTTTCGCTCCGCGAATGTAGCGGATTTCTTTTCGTTCTCACAGCGAAAGACGACAACAAAAAACGCCAGGCTGTTGGCCTTCTAAAATTCCTGCAGCGCCAATTTAATGATCATGATCGTGATGGCCGCAAAATTCGTCGAAACGCGGCCAAAGGTCGCGCAGGCGGCGGGGCGACTGCCCTTCCTCGCGCATGGCTTGTCCGGAATCGATGATCTTTTGGATCAGCACCGCGCGCGATTGAGCGTCTTGCAGACGTAATTGCAGATCTTCGCCGCGGTCGAAATAACGGCGACCATCGATCCAGGTTTGTTCGCAGCGTGAAAAGTTGGAAAGCGGATCACCGCTCCAGAGCACAAGGTCGGCCTGCTTGCCGGCCTCCAAGGAACCCACATATTTTTCGATGCGCAATTGCTTGGCGGGGTTGAGGGTCACAAACTTCAAGGCTTCTTCGGGCGAAACGCCGCCGTACTTCACCGCCTTGGCCGCTTCCTGGTTCAAATGCCGCGCCAGTTCGCGGTCGTCGGAGTTGAACGACACCACCACGCCCGCCTTGTGCATCAGGGCGCCGTTGTAGGGGATGGCATCGTAGACTTCGAGTTTGTAGGCCCACCAATCGGAAAACGAAGAACCCATGGCGCCGTGCTTGGCCATGGCGTCGGCCACTTTATAACCTTCCAAAATATGTTGGAACGTGCCGATTTGAACGTCGAAATCGTCGAGCGTTCGGATTAAAGCCAGGATTTCATCTTGGCGATAACTGTGGCAGTGAATCCAGCGGTCGTGGGAAAGGATTTCCGCAATCGCTTGCTGTTCCAAATCGACGCGGGGCGGCAACCCGGTGCGATTCTCTTTCCAATCGGCCCACCGCCGCCGATATTCCTGGGCCGCAGTGAGCGCATCGCGCATGATCTGCTCGACGCCCATGCGCGTTTGCGGATACCGCGTGGTGTATTTGTCGCCCCAGTTGCTTTGTTTGACATTTTCACCGAGCGCGAACTTGACGCCCTGCGGCGCCTGCTTGAACTTCATCTCTTCGGGCAACGCACCCCAGCGAAGTTTGATGACTTGGTTTTGCCCGCCGATGGGGTTGGCCGAACCATGCAGAATGTTGGATGTCGTGACGCCGCCGGCAAGTTGTCGGTAAATGGCGATATCGGCGGCGTCGATAAAATCGCCGATACGAACTTCGGCGGTAATCGCTTGCCCGCTCTCGTTGACGCCGCCGTCGGTCGCCATGTGGGAATGGCAATCAATAATGCCGGGCGAAATGTGCATGCCGCGCGCATCGACGATGGTCGCGCCCTTTGGAATGACCACCGACTTGCCAACAGCCGTGATCAGCCCGTGTTGCACAAGAACGGTGGCGTCTTCGAGCGTTCCCTGGGGGCCGCAAGTCCAAACGGTGGCATGCGTGAAAGCGATTCTTTGGGGTTGTTCGGGCGGGGCTTTGCGGCCCCGGGCGCCGAGCGGAAAATTGACCGCGAACGAAGCCGGCTGGGGGGATTTGTCTTTTTTTCCATCTTCAACTGAATCTTCATCTTCATCGTTATCCGCATCGGCAGCTTGATTTTCGCCTGCCGTTTTCTTCTCATCGGCGTCTTTGTCTTTCTTGGCGTCTTTATCGACCGGTTCGTTGAACGGCTCTTTGCGCGTGGCGGTCAACTCAGCGCGCAGGCCGTTGGGAAACACGATGGCGCCGATCCAACGCTGGTTGTCGTCGGTCAGTGAAACGACCACCGACAAACGCGCCAAACCCGGTTTGTCGAACAATTTGGAAGAAAACGTGCAGCTCAACTGCGAATCGCGCAGGGCGACCTTCTTCAATTTCGCCTCGGTTTCTTTCTTCTCTTTCTCTTGTTTTTCCGTTCCCTTCTCGGCTTCTTTCTCGGTTTCCTTTTCTTCCGCTTTTTCCTTCTCCAGCGTCAGACGCACCTCGCCTTTGAGTTTTCCAGGTTCGCCGCTCAGATCGAGAAAGAACTTTTTTGGGCCTTTACCTGAAAGCGCAACTTGCCAAACGCCGCGCACGTCGCGCGGCGGGGCCTTTTTGATTTCGTAACGAACGCCGCGCACCCATGTTTCAAAAACCTTGGTCTTTTTGTTGAAGAGGTCGCCGTCGGTCAAAAAGAAACAGGCCAGTTTTCCTCGTTCGAGCGTGCCGAGTTGGCTGGCCACTCCGAGCAGTTCGGCGGAATGGGTGGTCAGCGCCGCCAGGGCGGCGTCGGCGGGAAGGCCGCGCTCCACCGCCACTCGCACCGATTTGAGGAACTTACCGCGGTCGTCCAGTCCGGCCGATGTGAAGGCGATCTTGATTCCCGCCGCGTGCAAACGCGCCGGGTTTTCGGGGGCGTGGTCCCAGTGCATGAGGTCTTCCAGCGTGACATTGCGCGACGCCTCCCAGGTCGCGACGTTCGGCGGTTTGGGGAAATTCACCGGCACGATCATCGGCCGCCCCAAGACGCGAACCGCCGCCAAACGGCGGTACGCATGGCCGTTATCTCGGAGCACGATTCGCAAGGCGAACTCACGTGCAAAGCGGTCGGCGCGTAACAGGTATTGTTCATCGTTGGCGTCGATCACGACCAGCTTGTCGCCGCCGGCGTATCCAACCAGCGCCGCCAGGGCGTCGTTACGTTCGGGCGGCGGCGTTTGGCTATCTGAGCGATGGGCGCTCCAGGCATCGCGGTGCCAAGCGGCGTCGTACATTGCCTGCCGGGCAAGCGCCACGGCGCCCATCGGCGAATTCGGGTATTGATCCCGTCCGCCGCGTGAAACAGTCAGCCGCATGTGCAGCGCGACGTCTTGATTCACGATTGCCCGCGACGCCTTCCCGTCCGTGGTCACGACCGCACTGACTCCCTTAATGATTCCGCTGCTGGGCGCCGCCAGCATGGAGGTCACGCCTTGGGAGCGGAGTTTTTTGTTGGCGCCTTGGTCGGCTTTGTAGAGGTCGGCGACGCGGGCCTCTGGACGAATTCGGTCGTTCCAGTACGGCGCCGAACCCAGAGCGGCCGAAGACGGCAGAGAAACGGCGCTGTAGGCGTCGAGCAGTCCGGGATAAATCGTCTTGCCGCTGGCATCCCAAATTCGGGCGTCGGCGGGAGGTTTGATGTCGGCGCCCACGGCCACGATGACGCCATCTCGAATGACGAGCACGCCCGACTCCAAAACCCGGCCCGGCGAAATCACGATTCGGCCGCCCACCAAGGCATGCACCGCCGGGGTCGCTCGCCGAATCCCTTGCGGGGGGATGGTTGTCGGCGGGGCGGCCGGCAATGGGTCGACCATGCCCGACAAACCCAGCAGCAAAAAACAACCAAGAATCACTCGCCAAGTCTGGAGCACGGCGCCAACCTCAGAAAAAGTTTGAACCGGGGGAAGCACGCGAGCCGCCGTAATGGGTCGGCTCGGCATGTTTGCAAGAATAGCATGCCGCCGCCCGGAATGCGCGTTTTCCGGGTCAGAACCGATATGCCGATGATGCCGGATGGCGTTCAGGTTTGCGATCCGTTGGAGTTCATGCTTTAGCATGTTTTTTTATGAAAACACGCTGAAGCGTGAACTCCAACCTCTCCAACTATTGCGATTGCAATGCTTGCAAGGCGCCAATCGCTTCGATGCCGCTGAGTCCAAAACATTCGTGGAGCAACACGAGCGCGTTGTTGGGATTCGCATCGTCGACGATAAACCGCAGCCGTTTGGCCTTCTCCAGGAAATGCGGATCGACCTGCATGTGCTCCAAAAATGTGCCTGCGCAACGCTCCGCCCGCGCTGCCGGAAGGTTGCACAACACGGCCAGGGCTTGGCTGGCGCCGGGGAGGTTGCCGATGCTGATATGCATGGCGAAGGTTTGAAACGAGGGCCCCGCCGCTGGGGCGTCGTCAGCCATGGGCGGCGCGGGCAAGGCCAGCGAATTCATAGTGTGAACTTCGGCTGCGTTGGCGGAGGGCTCCGGCGTTACGTGAATGGGCTCCCAATCGTCGGCGGGCGGGTCTTTCAGTTGCTGCGGTTGCGAAACGCCGACGTTCTCCGCCGGAAGGCTGCTGAGCATCTGACTGACATGGACCAACCGACCGGCTATTTGCTCGTGAACCGCATCGATTTCTCCCATGTACGACAGGCCTTCGGCGTCTTCGAGAATTTCCTCGCGGAGTTCAACAACGCGCTCCGCCAGACGGTCGCTGAGAATATCGCGAGCCTGTTTGAGAATCTGAATTGCTTCTTTGCGCTTGCCCATTGGGCCACCATGAATAAGAGGTGAATAAACGCCGCAGAAAGCCCGCCCCTCAAAGGGCGTATTGGAAACACCCTCTTAAAACATATCCTATGGGCGGCGCGGCGGACGAAATCGTCGCTGCATTTGCTTCCAGCTTATTCAAAGCCCGCGCTGACGCCAAGAAAATTACTCGGCGGTGGAGAAATTTGCCGATGTTTGTGCCGTCTCGGCCGATTGTGCCGGTTCTTTTTCCACGCGGTCGGCGGTTTTCATCGCGCCGGCGACCATCAACAGCACCACCGCCAAGCCGACGTTCACATTAAGCCACATGGATTCTTTTTCACGAAATTTTTGGGCGTTTTCGCTCTTGCCCGACAAAAGACTCGTGATATACAAAATCGCTAGGGCGAGCAGCAATTTGAGGCCCAGCAGCGGATGGTAATAACCGCCGGGGAAATCGTACTCCTTGATCGTGAGCATCATGTTGACGAACCCGCTGACCAGCAACATGCTCGCTGTTCCCATCACGACCTTGGACCAACGGCGGCGAACCGCATCTTGGAAGCCCGCGCGGTGCTCGTCCGACAACTCCGGCATCGCGGGCAGGAAGGAAAATCGCAAGAAAAAGATGCCGCCAATCAGGGCCATGGCGGGAAAAATATGCATCCAACGAAAAAAAGTAGCGAAATACAGCATCGGGAAGACCTATCGGTTTGAAAAGGAAACGCAAGACGCCGGTCCGGCGGGTGGTCGAAGAAAAACGCGCAGGCCGGCCAAGGCGCCACGTAGAACGCGCCGAACTAGCGCAACAGGGGCCTCGTCGTCGAACCCTCTGATCGTACGAGCGGCTGGGCGTTTAAGCAACGGGGCGGTTTTGACAGCATGGTGAAAGGGCGCGCCAATATTGCAGGGCTTATGGAATGACTCTTGCGCTGTGTCTGTTGGCACGAAATGTTTGATCCGATAGACTTTTGGCATGCGCAAAAAGAAAAAAACAAGTCGCCCTCCACGTCTGGAATAACGTCATCTCGTTGGCCGACTGATCGCTTATGGAAGCTGAAATGCAAACAGAATTTGACTTCGAAGAAAAGCCTGAGCGGTTGTTGCATGCAGATGAAATCTTTGAGCAGGCCGACGAAAATCTGCTTCGTAAGCTTGGCGAAGACAGGCGGCTTGAAAGAAAGACGGCATCTTTTTCTGGTGAAAAACTCGGTGAATACATCTCGATGTGGGCGAACACTTCACCGGAAGGCGGAATAATAGTCTCTGGAATGCTCGACAATGGCGAGTGCGAAGGCTTCCAGAAAAAAACTCAGGATTACATCAACAAATTGGAACAAGTGGGGCAAACATTCTGCCCCGACGCCTCTGTTCAGACTCGCCGCGTCGAGGTTTTAAATCAATCTGGCGATCAAGACTTCATTGTCCTTTTCAGAGTTAAATACCACCCCGACATCGTCGTAAAAACCGTTTCTGGAAAAGCCTTTGTAAGAAAGGGCGACAGCAAGTTTGAATTGAAACCTGACGAGATTCGAGAATTACAGGCCGACAAGGGCGAAGTAAATTTCGAAATGCGAAGTTGCGATTCACTCAGGTATCCCAACGACTTCAACGCGGCGGCAATCAATCAGTTCGTGGCCAAGGTTCGAAAGGAGCGATCACTTTCTGAAAGCTTGTCAACGGAAGAGGTGTTGGATGTCAGACGCCTCGGCAGAATGCAACGTGGTGATTTTGTCCCCAACTACGCCTGTGCTTTGCTTTTCGCATCAGACCCGGTGCGTCTGATTCCAGGGTGCAAAATTCACTTCCAAAGGTTTGAAGGCGAGCACGAAGGCACTGGCGCCCACTATAACGCAGTCAAAGATTTGATTCTTGAAGGAGCTGTCCCGCTTCTTATTCAACAGGCCGCGGAGTTGCTTGACACGCAACTGAGAACCTTTTCAACACTCAACGAAAAAGGGAAATTCTTTCCCTTTCCGGAATATCCGCGAGCCGCGTGGTACGAAGTCATTGTCAACGCCTGTGTGCATCGTTCCTATGGAAACGGAATGAAGAACATGCCAATCTTTGTCAAGATGTTCGATGATCGACTGGTCGTGGAAAGCCCCGGTCCGTTCCCTCCGTTCGTGACTCCGGAAAATATCTATGACATGCACCAGCCTCGCAATCCAATGCTAATGGACGCCATGTTTTATTTGGAGTACGTCAAGTGTGCTCACGAAGGGACGCGCCGCATCAGGGATATGATGGCCGAAATGCGCTTGCCGGCGCCAGAGTTCAAACAATCAGAAGTAGGGCATTCCATTGTTAGGGTTACGCTTCGAAATAACATCAAACAACGAAGAACGTGGATTGATCAGGACGTGACCAAAGTTGTCAGCGAGGCAATTGCGGCAGATCTGAGCGAAGACGAAAAACGAATTTTGAACTGGGCCGCTGAAAATGGAAAAATAACCATCAGCGACGCCAACAAGCTACTTGACACAAGCTGGCAGAGCGCGAGGCGGCTACTTATCGGATTAGCCAGAAAGCGAATCTTTCAATACATTCGTTTCCGAGAATATGCGAAGGACAACCGCGACCCCAAAGCGCACTTCCGGCTCAGGAGTAACGACGCACTGCCGGACGGAGCTTTTGAACAGACAGACCTCAGTTCTGAGATATAAGACGCCGAACGCGCGTTGAATTTATCGCCGCCTCAGCATCATGCCCTTGTTCTGAAAACACGCATGATCGCTCCAGCCAAAAGGCACGCGTTACTGTCGATGGAGGGAAACGGGCTGACCGCAAAAACTCAAGAAACTACACGCATCCTCTGGACGAACCGGCGTTGTCGAGAAACCGCCAGCAGGACGTTACGCTTCGGATACCGCTCATGACACATAACCGTTCACGGGTTTTGAACTGTCGGCTGGATGTTATAGCAATTTCCCGCCGCGCCGACAGAAGTTCAGACATTGTTCGACGGTTTCCGGGCGGGCGTTTCAACGCAGAGCACGCAAAGGCGCGGAGGGCCGCAGAGGACAGGCGCCAATTATCTCGGCTCAAGTTGACGATGCAATGCAATCGCACGGCCGATGAACATCGCCGAGGTTTTGTTTTCTTGCCTTTCGTTCTTCTCTGCGGCCCTCTGCGCCTTTGCGTGCTCTGCGTTTCCCGCCTTCGTAACCGTATATCGGTTATTCGCTGTGGGATCGATTGTTATTGTAAATTCCCGTAGCGCCGCGCACGGTTACCAAGACACCAGCGGCGGCGGCTACGGTTTTTCGCCGATGCAGTAGAGGTAGCGGTTGGAACGCAGGTAGAGTTTGTCGCCGGCGACCGCCGGGCTGGCGTCAAAGCGGCCGCGTTGTTCGAGTTCGTTCGTGGCGAGCAACTGGAATTCGGGCTTCGCGGCCACCACAAAAACGCGGCCCCCGCGATTCACATAATAGATTTTTCCATCGGCCAGCACCGGCGAGGCATAAATTTGGCCGGCGCGCGGCACGCGCTCTTCGTACATGATTTCCCCTGTTGCCGCATCGGCGCAGTAAGCGATGCCGCGCTGCTCATGCATCCAATACAGACGCCCTTCATGCAAAATGGGCGACGACACATTGGAGCCCTTGTTGCGGCGCCACAGCCGGTGCGTCTGGCTGACATCGCCCCGGCCGCCGGTGCGGACCGCCAGCGCATCTCCTGAACGTCCGCCAATGCAATACACGATGCCGTTTTGGGCGACGGCGCTGGGAACCATGTACCAGCCGATTCCCGTATCGCACGACCAAAGACGTTCGCCCGTTGCAGGATCGAAGGCCAAAATCTTCTGAATGATCGGCACAATGAGTTCCGCGGCGCCTTCGCCATTGGCCGCCAACAGCGGCGTGTTCCAAGCTTCGCGAATCCCTTTCGCCCGCCATTTCTCTTCGCCGGTTTTTTTATCGAGCGCCACCAACGATTCACTCTCCACGCTGGCGTTCACGATCAGCATGTCATCAAAAAGTATGGGCGACGCCGCCGACCCCCAACCGCTCAGCTTCGAGCCGACATCGGCCCGCCAGACCTGCTTCCCATCGTAATCGTAGGCGAAGACGCCCGTCTTGCCGAAAAACACATACACGTGCTGGCCGTCGGCCGCCGGCGTGCTGGAACTGTAACCGTGTTGGTCGCGAATGGTGGGCTGTTCGGGCAACGACGGCGTTACTGTTTTCGTCCACAAAATCTTGCCGGTCGCGCGGTCCAAACTAAGGAGGTCCAGGCGAAGGTCTTCCAACGCGCCGTCTGTTTGCCCCGGCGCGCCGAACCCTCGATAGCAGGTCAGAAAAATTCGCCCGCCAATAATGATAGGGCTCGAAGTCCCCGCGCCCGGCAACTCTGTTTTCCAAACGATGTTTTCCTTCGCGCTCCAGGTGGCGGGCAGGCGGGAAGCGGCGGCGACTCCCCCGCTGCTTCCGCGGAACTGCGGCCAGTCGTCTTGAGCCGCGTTGCCGGCAGCGGCCGTGAATTGGAAGGCGGCCGGTTTTGTGACGGCCGGCGATGTGGTTGCAGCGGGCGATTCGGCGGTGCTGTCCGCCTGCATTGGCTGGATGCTTGCGGAATCAACGACGACGGCGGCTTCGTCGTTCGCGTGCGAACAACCGGCAATGGAAACAAACGCCACGGCCAACGCCGTGCGAAACAATGGCATGGCGGCAGAGATGAGGTTCCGTTTCACGTTCAAGTCCTTTGCCTGAATGACGGGCCGTCTTTTTTTGCTTCCACCGGCGTGCGACCGTGAAACAACCGTGGGCTTTGGCATGCAACCGCTTAGCGGTATCATATACCGCTCACGGTTGGAAATGCCACTTTTTCGTTTAACGGCAAGCCGAAGGCGACTGCGTTTTTCTGTTTGGCGTTTTTCTGTCTGGCGCCAAACGCAGTCGCCTTCGGCTTGCCGTTAAACGAACCATTGTCAGCCGTGTGAAGCCATAGACTCCGGCTTGCGGTTCAATGAGCAGCGGCGCTAACGGAATTGTAGCCGTTGCATTTGAGGTTTGCAAAACAATCGCGACGCCTTCACCCACCGCCTAAATTATCTATCCCTCTCCGCAGCGCGAGACCTATCTGCATGTCTGCTTCCACTTCCGAGAACGCCTCTACCGCCGATTCGCCTGATTTTGTTCACTTGCACCGCGACGACAACATCGTCGTGGCGACGAAAAACCTGGCTCAGGGCGCTTGCCTGCAAGTGGGTCAGCGAAAAATTACCGTGGCTGAAGCGGTGCGCATCGGCCACAAGATTGCGATTGCACCGATCGGCGAAGGCGCCAAGGTTTTGAAATACGGCCAAGTGATCGGCAGCGCCACGGCCGATATCGCGCCCGGCGATTGGGTGCATTCACACAACCTGGAAAACGGCGTCTTCACGCTCGATTACGCCAAATGCAGCCAGGTCCCCCCACCGCCGGAGCCGATTACCGGCAAAACGTTTCAAGGTTACCACCGCGCCAATGGCCGCGCGGGCACTCGGAATTATATTGCCATCATCTCGACGGTGAACTGTTCGGCTTCCGTAGCCAAAATGGTGGCCAAACGGTTCGACGCCCAAACCTTGGCGGAGTACGAAAATGTAGACGGCGTGCTGGGCTTCACGCATCAAGGCGGCTGCGGCATGCCTTACCGGGGCAGCGGCCACGAAATGCTCAACCGCGTGTTGGGCGGCATTGCCAAGCATCCTAATATCGGCGCCTACTTGCTCATCGGCTTGGGCTGCGAGCAAGGCGCCATGGGCGTTTTACTGCAAGACCAACACTTGGTGCAGATCGAGGGTCTTGCCGTGGAGAGCGGCGATGCGGGCGGCGCTTCGTCCCACGGACCGCCGGTGTTTTCGATG
>QIKY01000411.1 GCA_003233175.1 Planctomycetaceae bacterium
TACATGGAGAACTCGCCACAAGAATTCGTGTCTATTCGTGTCTATTCGTGGTTCCATCAAGCACCGATCGAAGCTCGTCGCTGAATAGTTGCCCCAAATGTTGCGACTCACCGTCCCAGACGTTATTGTAAAACAATGATGAGCAGTTCAGGCACAGGCCTGTAATTTACATGCCGAATTAAAAGCCCGGCATTTTGAAAATGCCGGGCTTTTAATTCGCCGTTTCGGAAACGAGTTGTTCCGTGCTTTCCTGGCAGACCTTCATCTTCTCCAAGGAGTTTATTTATGTCCCAGCGTTCTTCCGGCCAGGGTTCATCCCGCCGCACCTTTATTAAAACGACCGCAATGGCCGGCGCCCGGCGTCAGTGCGAAAGAGAGCACCTCGCCCAATGAGCAGGTGAATTTTGCCTGCATCGGCATCGGCGGCAAGGGACATAGCGATTCGGCCAACGCCCGCAAGAACGGCAATGTGGTTGCTGTTTGCGACATTGACGAAAGCCGACTCGAAGGCGAAGGCCGTCGTTTCAAAGGCGCCAAACGCTTTTTCGACTACCGCAAAATGCTCGACGAAATGGGCAAAAGCATCGACGCCGTTACCGTCAGCACGCCCGACCACACACACGCGCCCGCCGCGCTGCGCGCCATGCGCATGGGCAAACATTGCTTCACGCAAAAACCGCTCACCCATTCGCTGGAAGAAGCCCGTTTAATGGCCACCGTGGCCCGCGAACAGGGCGTCGCCACGCAAATGGGCAACCAAGGAACCGCCCTGCCCGGCCTACGTAAAGCGGCCGCGCTGATTCAAGCCGGCGTATTGGGTAAAGTCAGCAGTGTACACTGTTGGACCAACCGCCCGGTTTGGCCGCAAGGCTTGTCGCGGCCGACGGAAAAAATCGAAGTTCCCTCCGGCTTGCATTGGGATAACTTCCTCGGTTCAGCCCCCGAACGCCCCTACGCACCGATTTATCATCCCTTCAAATGGCGCGGCTGGTGGGATTTCGGCACCGGCGCCCTGGGCGACATGGCCTGCCACACCCTGAACATGGCCTTCAAAGCCCTCGACCTCCAAGCCCCCACAACCTTGCATGCCGAAACTTCAGGCCACAACAAGGAAACCTACCCCAAGTGGTCGATCATCAATATTGATTTTCCAGAACGCAATGGCCGCGCTCCGGTGAAGTTGACCTGGTACGATGGCGGCAAACTGCCTCCGGCCGATCTTCTGCCGGGCATCAAGCCCAGCAGCAGCGGCTTGTTGATTGTCGGCGAGAAGGGGTCCATGTATTCCTCCAACGATTACGGCGCCGCGTATCAATACATCGGCGAAGTTGAAGAGCCGGAAGTCGAATACGATATATCCCCCGGCCACTTCAAGGAGTGGGTCCGGGCGATTAAGGGCGGCCCGGCGGCGGCGTCGAACTTCCCCAATTACTCAGGGCCTCTGACGGAAACCGTGTTGCTCGGCAATCTGGCGGTTTGGGCCGATGGCAAAACCATCGACTGGGATCATGAAAACTTGATCGCCAAGAACGCGCCCGAATGTGAAATTCTCATTCGCCAGAAATACCGCCAGGGCTTCGAAATCTGATTTTCGACGTTCTCACGGAAAATTTACTATCGAAAAAAAGCCGCAGGCATCCAACCTGCGGCTTTTTTTGCGGGCCTTGTTTCAACCCAAATCTCAAAATGCTAGCAACAAATTCACCTTGATGCCCATGTGTGTTTGCCCGTATTATCCGCCTCGCTGATTGTTCCTCGCGCGGCGAGTAAAATACATTCATTCGGGGTGCTAGCATCATGGCGGATCGGTCGTCGCCGCGTATTCTGATTTGTCGGCTCAGCGCACTGGGCGACTGCATACTGACGTTGCCGCTGGCCTGCGCGTTGCGTCGCCGTTACCCGCAGGCGTTTATCGGCTGGGTGGCGCAGGAGTCGAACGCCCCTATTTTATACGGCCACCCGGCGCTCGATCATGTGACCGCCGCGCCGCGAAATTGGCTGAAGAGTTTTCGCGGCCGGAAAAATCTTCAAGCGAAACTGCAAGCACTGAAGTACGATATCGCCCTCGACGCCCAAAGCCTCGCCAAGAGTTCGATTGCCGCCTGGCTCTCCGGCGCCCGGCGCAGGATCGGCTTCGCTCGGCCTCAGGGGCGGGAACTAGCGCCTTGGCTCTCCACCGAGTTAGTCTCCACTCGGGAGCAGCACATCGTTGACAGGCATCTTGACCTGCTCAAGCCGTTGGGGATCGGCAATCCGGCTGTGGAATTCGGCCTTCCGGAAAACGCCGCAGCGCGGCGGCGCGTCGATCAGGTCATAACGGAGTCGCACCTAGGTTGCGGATTCGTCGTGCTCAACGTGGGCGCTGGTTGGCGATCGAAAGTTTGGCCGGCGAGTTATTATGGCCAACTTGCGCGGCGCATCGGCGAACAACACGGCCTGCCTTCGGTGGTTGTATCGGGCGGTGCCGACGAACAACATGCGGCGGCGCGCGTGGTGTCTGAAAGCGGCGGGCACGCGCTGCCGGCGCCGCCTCTCTCGCTTACGGAGCTGGCGGCGCTGTTGCGATCTTCGCGACTTTTTGTCGGCTCCGATACCGGGCCCATGCATTTGGCTGCGGCGGTCGGCGCGACGTGCGTCGCCCTGCATGGACCCACCGACCCGAAGCGTTGCGGTCCTTACGGCGGGCGGCATAGAGTCGTGCAATCAGATCAGGCCAACGGCTCTCGACCACGCGTTCGCAGCCACGACGATTCCGCCATGCGCGCCATCGAAATCGACCACGTATTTGCAGCCTGCTGTTCGGCGTTGCCGGCCTCAACCAAGACCGGCGCCCGCCAAAATGCGGCCTAGGCAACGCCCGGTTTATTTGTCTCACTTGCGCCACGCGGTATAATTACTCGATGCGCTTTGCACGAAAACACGGTAACAGATATGTCGTTACTCATTTTATCGCTGTTATTGGGCGCCGGCCCCGCGCCGCCGCCCGTCGACACACTGGTGTTTTGCCCGGCCGATTTCTCAGCCGCCCTGGCGCCCTGGGTGGAGTACCGGCAAGGCCAAGGCCATCGGATCGCAGTGCTCCATGATGTCGCCTCCAAAGAAGCGATGCGTGGGGAAATTCGCCGGCGGGCGGCGCACGGCGGTCTGCGATTTGTATTGCTTGTCGGCGACGCCCACTCTGCGTCGAACCCTCGCAATATCACGCCGACCCACTTGGCGCAAGCGAAAATCAATCTGGCCTGGGGATCGGAGCCACGGTTGGCAACCGACAATTGGTTTGTAGATCTGGACGATGATATCGCCCCGGATCTGGCCATCGGACGACTCACCGCCGATAGCAGCGAAGAGCTGCAAACGATGGTCCAAAAAATCATTGCCTACGAAGCCGCGACGTCAGGCGCGTGGCAAAGGAGAGTGAATTTCATCGCCGGCGTTGGCGGCTTTGGCAGCCTGGCGGACGCCATGATCGAATCGACGGCCAAGAAGTTTATCACCGCCGGCGTGCCTTCGTCGTACCGGACCACCATGACCTACGCCAGTTGGCGCAGTCCTTACTGCCCCGACCCGCGCAGCTTTCGTCAAACCGCCATTGCCCGCATGAACGAAGGGTGTTTATTTTGGGTTTACATGGGACACGGCCAACGCCGGTATCTTGACTTGGTGCGCACGCCGGGCGCGGCGTATCCGATCTTCGACGTGCGCGATGTTCCGCGCGTTCGCACTGCGGCCGGTGCGCCGGTGGCGGTTTTTCTGGCCTGTTACACCGGCGCCTTCGACGAACCTCGCGATTGTCTGGCCGAGGAGTTGTTAAAATCGGCCACGGGGCCGATCGCCGTGTTGGCGGGCTCCCGCGTCACGATGCCTTACGGCATGGCGGTGTTGGGCAGCGCGTTGCTCGACGAACATTTTCAGGCGCAACATTCTCACGTACAAGAATCCCAGCCCCAACGTTTTGGAGACCAACCGCTTTTGGGCGAGTTGCTCATGCACGCCAAAAGACGCCTTGTGCAAAACGAACAACCGTCTGCCGACAACGCCCAACGCGCTGGCCAGGGCCTTTCGCAAAGAGCCTGGCTCGACGCCATCGCCAAGGCAATTAGCCCGGCGCCCGAGCAACTGGCCGCCGAACGCGCCGAACACGCACAACTATTTAATTTGTTTGGCGACCCTCTTCTCCGCCTGCCGCGTCCTCGCACGCTCACCGTGCGAGCGGCGAAGAAAACACGAGCCAGCGCACAGTTGGTGGCGTCGGTCGAAAACGCCACGGCGGGACGCTGCACCATCGAGGTTGTGTGCCGTCGCGACCGCCTGACTTTCCGGCCCACTCCTCGTCCGCGATTTGTCAACGACGACCAACACCTGTCCGCGTTCGACGACACCTACAACCGCGCCAACGATCAACGTTGGACCATCGAAACATTCCACACCACGGCCGGCTCCTTCCAAAGAACGCTCGACATTCCCTCCGAAGCACGGGGCCACGCCCATATTCGGGTGATGATCGAAAGCGACGCCGGACTCGCTCTCGGCGTAAGCGATATCTATATCCGACCGGCTCGGCCCTTGAAATAGCGCCCGGCCTCGCGTTGCAACGCCTACAACCGTCGCGATCTTACTCGCGCCGACTTCTGTTCGCCGTTGTATTTGTTTCAAGCCGCATGCGCTTTACAAATCTCTGTAACGGCAGTCGCTAGGAAAAGTTTTTTGCGAAACCAGTTGTTGGCGTCCGGTGTTTTCATGAATACCGAATGATCACTGTGCAGCTGACCCTTTTCCCGCAAGGCATGCCTGTTACGTCCTATCTTCCATGTCTAATGAGGTGCTTCGAGTGAACAAGACGTCGCAGTATTTAATGGTGTTTATTCTCTACGTATTTTGCACTGGCCCGGTGAAATGGGTGCTGGCGCATGGGGGCGTTCAAGACCCGACGAATATTGTTCGGATGCACAGCTTTTGCCAGCCGGCGGAATGGGTTGCCGAAGCTCTTCCCGGAATCTCGCCGATGCTGGAATCCTATTGGTCCATTTGACGATTGGCGAGTGAGCCACGCGGAGGCCAATATTTCCAGTATGGTCCAAAAAAAGTCAGGCGGTCGAAATCGTCCGCAAACAGCAGGCGTGCTATCGATTTGTTTCTTGATTTGAAAACATCGCCACGGCGGCCGCCACGTCTTCGGCGCGAATCTGAACCTTGGCCCAAGGCCAGGCGTCGAAATATTGTTGGCAGTTGGCGAACAGTTCCTCCACGCGGACATCGGTTTCGCCGCGTGTTCGGTACGACTTCTCGACGACCGCCAAATCTTTTTTGATCCACGCCAGCAGCGGTCGGTACGGCGCAAACGCGGGAATCCAATGAGAGAGCGTCCATGCAAAACGCGGATCTTTCACGACCCAGGGCTGCGGCAGTTTTTCCAAGGCGATTTTGGCGGAATCCATGTCGAACCCGCTCTGGTTCACCGCTCGCACACCCACGCTTTCGGCGAATTCTTCATCGGCATCACCCAGGTTCCAGCCCAGCGCCGCGATTTGCCGCGTAGTAATACTGGTGTTGGAGTGGCCGACGCCGAGAATGATGATGTTTGGTTTTCTAAATTCGAGTGCTTCCAGTTTGTCGACTCGCGAGGGAAGCCCAGGTTCGTTGGCGGCGCGATGGCCAGGGTTCCGAACGATACCCCACTTCTCCCTCAGAACCCGGTTGTAATGCTCGCCGCGTTGCCGGTATTGCCTGTAATTTTTGTTTCCCGCAGGCCGGTGGTCTATCAGGCTTTCGGGTGTGTAGACGACGTGAACACCCTTTTCATGCGCGGAAAGGAAGTGGTCGAGGTGCTCGCCCGATATTTTGAATGCGTCGTCCCAGGGGCATTTCACGAGTGTTTGGCGCCGCGCCATGAAAAAATTATACACCAGTTCACTTTTCCGATAGTGCGTTCCTTTTTGTCTCCGCCACGGCGATGACAGCGGCTTGACCCGCAGGATATCTTTTCCCTTGATCTGGGATGGCCCGCGACTGAATTCGCCGGCCCAGTTTCGCGCGACTCCGTTCTCGCGAATAATCCCGCCGCAGAGGTCGACGTCCTCGTCGGCGTCGAGAACATCGACCATCTTGTCGAGCCGTGTTTCGTCGGTAAACACAAAATCATCGTCGCAATTGACGACATACTTGGCCTGCGTTACCTCCACTAAACGATTGCGGCATGCAGCCAGCCCGGTATCGAACGGAAACCGCAACCAAGAAACTCCAGGCGTCTGCTGGACTTCACGAATTTCCCAAGGCAGGGAATCCGAAACCTCTTCAAAGGAGTCGTCTGCGACGAGAATTCGCGCCGTTGGGTAGTACTTTTTTACCGACCGAACGAATCGCAAAAGCAGATCGAACCGCCGAAACGACTTGACAATGATTTGATACTTGTCGCTGTCGATAGGAATGGGCGGCGCGGCGCCGTGACCATTCGGGAGGACTCGCAGGCAGGTTTTCTCGGCATCGGGCGCTGGCTGAGGCGCCGTCTGGAAAGCAAATGGCATGCATCTACTCAATCGTGTGGATGGGGGCGTTTTCAGGTGAAGAAAGTCGTAACGATAGCCTGGAGTTAGATACAAATGTCGGCCCTCCGAGGCTTCTAAGCGTCCCCAATCCCATGGCAACGCCATCGCCCTTCTCTAGAAACACGATTCCCGATGCACAAACTGATTCATGGGGATAAAAAAGAGAGACGCCCGTTCCTTCGATGATGTCGAAGTAGGCATTCTCCCTTGTGGCCAATATTTGAACTCCTGGAGTTGCAACGTCAGATATCGGCATTCCGTCGGTAAGCGAATTGAGCAAATCGCCTCCCGCACCATCTAACTTCCTTATACGCACGGCCAACAGGTCGATGAGTCCTGACCGGCCGGTTATGCCGGGCTTGGATACATTGGCGGAAATCGTACATTCATAGAAGCCGCTCACCGGAACCACGACCGTGTTATGTGCGACGCTAGAGCCTGGGCCCAGCTTTGTCTGTCCATCGTCGATGAACAACAGCTTGACTCCTGGAAGAACCGCACCGCCAGAAGTAGTAACGCTCCCCGTGATTCCGTTGAATTGCACTAGGCCGCCGTCCGGTATGGAGACGCCTAGATTATCTTCCGAATCAAAAACTAGTGACGTGATAGAATACACTCGCTCTGAATGCGCGGGAGACACCCAAATTACTTGACGGGTTGTATCTCCCAATACGACCGCCTTGTCGCTGGACATGCAAACAAAATCGTTTCCGCTGGAGCTAACATCCCATTGTCCATCGGCGATCCCACACGTTTCGCCGGCTGATAAGTCGTCGCTAAGTTCATGTGTTACCTGGAGCGGCCAATCTTGCGATCCTGTCCCCGTTCCACCGCTGGGGATGGACGTCGGTCCGTTGATGATGATCATTTCGGGAGCGAGGTTTCCAGAAGTTTTCGCGTTCGGCTTGTGTACATGCCACACCACTTGTCCGCCAATCACTTCCTGATTGAAACGTGGCATCGTATTTCCTCCCGACTTCGAAGGAAACGCACTACCAGGCCGCAAAGCGCAAGCCGCAAAGGCCGGAATTTCCTCGTTGGACATATTTATGATCGACAGCGTTTTCTTTCGTGCATTTGGCGAGCGATAGCCCGACGTTTGGCTGAGTTGTTGAAATCCGCTCATTTGGCTCCTCTCTTGCGTGCATCGCGAGCGCGCTGCGCGGCTGTCTTGCGGGCTTGCCGGAGTTCCGCGAAGCTCTGCTCGTTGATTCTTTTTTCGGCGTACGTTGGCGCCAGATGCGGTTCTTCGCGGTTGCGCGAAATGCGAGTCGAGGCGCGACCATTGCCGCCGACGGCGAAGGTCACTTGTTTTGTGACGCCATCCGGCGAGATGGGAACCAGCCCGGCGTAGATCACGGTTCCCGCCCGCCTTGTGGCGTACTTGGCCAATTCCGCCCGGAGGTAACACTTCGCCGTTTTTGTAACTGCGTCAAGGTTGTCCACGACCTTCACCGGTTTCGGATGAAAGCGCGCGTAGATTTCGCGCACAATGTCTTCGCGGAGGAGGTATTTCTTTTTGGACCGATGCCGGCTTCGAACGTTGGCCCCGCCGCTGAATTCCTCCCGCGCCCAGCCTCGCGTTTTTTCGTCTCGCAGGTTACTCGCGATACGCAAGACAAGGTCCGCCTGCTCCTTGAGATTTTTGTCGTCGTCCGTATTTATCTTGCAAACCGCCTCATTGAACCGCACGATACCGGTTTCGGCGTCGATCTCAAACCCGCCGGTATAAAGCCCCTCGGGATGCTTTTTTATGTTGTGCTCGATTTTTTCCGTCGAGCTTTTGAGCGATTCCTCGCCCTTCCAAAACACGCCGAACACCCACGGCGGCAGGGGTTCGCTCGCCGACTCCTTCCTTTCGTTTTTCTTGGGGTCTTTCTTCGACCTCTCAAGCTGCGTGTCATCCAGAGGGAGTATTCGTCGCAGATCGTTGATGGGATGGGTCACGCCCGGCAATCGGAATGGCGTCTTGATCCGATACCATCGAAAAACAGACAGCCTCGCCAGCCCCCGAATACGAGCGTTTTTGAGTCCGTTAAAGTCCGGCACATCCGCCTTTTTTAGTCCATCTCCGCCGTTGTTCATCTCTTTGATGTACGTCAAATCATTGATCGGGCGAATTTCACCGTCGGCATCCAACCCTACGGCTTCGAGTTGAAAGTCGTGCTGATACCGCGTTCTCCCACCCACGATCACGATTTTCCCCGGCGGGTCGGGCGGGTCTAACACCTCGGCGCCATCAATAATATTCTGTCGCGGCAACTTCCGACCTTGCCCATTGCGCACGATGTAAACCTGGTTATCGAGCCCCAGCACGACAGAACAGCCGAGCCAATCGCATAAACTCGCCAATGCTTCGGCGGGGTTGGCGTAGTCCCAATCGATTTCTGGCCGAATGTCGTTCGGAAGCCCCGCCAAGGAAAACTTCTTTTCTCCCATGGCGTTGAGGCAAAGCTTCGCCAGTTCGCGAGGCGACTTTTCGGTGTCTTTCTTCAAACCTCCAGTCGTCTGGACATTATAGAAGCCAGAAATTCTACCGGTTTCGCGCCACAACCAACGGCGGTCCTGGATGAAGAGCATCCAACTCTCGGTTCGGTTGGCGCCGCCCGCCGCGGTCACGGAATCTAAACGGCAATCGCGAAATACAATGCGTCTCCCGCCGTAACGCCATGTTAGATCTCCGCCGGCCTGCAGATTGCTGACACTCTGTGGCGGAATCACGATGCGACAAACCGATGGCGAGATGCCCGGAGTGAAAGTGAAACTTGCCGAGATAAAGTCGTTGATGCCGCCCCAATAGGCGGTTCCTTGTGGCGCGCCCATGGGTTACCTCACACGCTGATCGGTTGAAGGGTGATGTTGGTGCCGACGTCGAGCGTTACTTCCTCCAGGCTGCAATTCGACAACGTGATCGGGTTCGACCACGTCACGGTTTTGAAGCTGTCGGTCAATGTCGAGCCGGAATAGATCGTGCAGTTTGTAACGGTGCGAGCAATCTGCTTGGCGGTAAAGTCGACGGCCGCCTCTTCCGACACCGTCAGTGTGGTGATGGTTCCGGTCGAGTTGTAGAGGATGTCGCCTTCATGGTTGGTAAGTGTTGCAATAGCGCCCGCGCCGTTGATCTCGGCCGACCCGCCTTCTTGCGTGAACGTGGCCACGGCTGTGTCGCCAATCGTGAGCGACCCGCCCGATTTGTTGACGGTTGTCAACTGCGAGACTCCTTCGCCCAACACAACGATCGCGTCGGTATCCTGACTGTCGATAAAACCGACTGTTAACATCGCAATGGAGGCGTCGTCTCCCGTAGCGTTCAGGGCCACGCCCACGGAGCCGCGAAACACATTGACAACATTCGACGCATGCACGCCACGCCAGACAAAGGCGGGTAGGTCGTCGTCCGAGGCGCCTGTGTTGTAAACCGAAACAGTCGTTTGAACCGCCTCGCCGTTGATTTTGATACGCGACGATCCGCTGCCTTCTCCTTCGCCGATATTTATTGTCGCGGCGCCCAGCGTCAGCTCAGTGTTTCGGTATTCAAAATATTCACCGGTGTTTGTCGGCAGCCCTATCTTGCCGGTGTACGAAGCCAGGCACGAAATCTTCGCCACGGTGGCGCCGCTGAGATTCTCCAGGCCATAGAGGCAGTCGATGTCGGAGTCTTTGAAGATCAGCGTATCGTTCGCGGCGGGCGCGTTCGCGGCGGACGATCCGGTGGTTTGCCAGTTGTCCGCTTCGTTGAACCAGTTTGGTCCGGTGGGCGACGTCGCGACAGATGTCGTAAACGTCTGTGAGCCGACGCCGGTCAAACTGGCGCCGCTACCCGTCATTTCCGCGACGTTTGACGCGGTGTAGTTTTGCTTGAACTCGACCAAGTAAGGCCCGGCGCCGGTAACGCTGAAGTCGCCCGCCAGGGGAGTCGTTAGCCCTTCCAATGCTGTTTGCACTGCGGAAGCCGTTGCGTTATACGCGATGCCAGCGGTTGTTTCCGCGTTGAATGTAAGCGTGAACGTTCCGCCGGTTGCTTCGGAGTCGACCGCCACCTGTTGAACTTCATTCGTTCCCGCGACCGCCGCTTGCGTTGTGGCCGCGTATACCGACGACCCAGTAAGCAACGCTCCCGAACCGGTCATCTTCGATACGTCGGTTCCCGCCAGCGTTCCGCCGCTAAACGTCACGGTGTATGGTCCGCCCGCATTGCCTGTTACAACCGCCTCACCAGCGGCGATATTCGACAACGCTTCGAGCGCCGATTGAACAGCGGAAGCCGTCGCGTTGTAGGCAACACCCGTGGTCGTCTGACCCTGGAAAGTAAGAGTGAATGTTCCTGCCGTTGGGCCATTGTTCACCGTGACGACTTGCACTTCGTTAATCGGCGTGGCGGAACCCTTAGTTTGTTCCGTGATGGTCCATTGCGATGATGGGCTTGAAACGCCATCTGTTGTTGCCACTAGCATGGAAACGTCCGTTCCAGCAAGTGACCCGACGAACTCCACCTCGAAATAATCTCCAGTTGTATTTGGGTGCTGCGAGTCTAACGCGACACTCGATTGACCAGTCACGCTAGCCGTGACAATTACATTGCCAGTTCCTATGGATAGCATCGACTCTAAGGCGTTCCGCAGTCCGGCGACGGTCGTCCCGGCATTTACCGTCGCAACGTCAGCGCCAAACACCAAAAACCAGACAGCGGCGGGTGTTGTCAACGTCAGCCGTTGCACTTCATTCGTTCCCGGCGAACCTTGCATTGTGGTGCTCACCGTCACATTCGCGGCGCCGGTCAGAAGTGTTCCATCGCCGGCAATCAAGGCAACATCCGTTCCGGCAAGCGCGCCAGTAAATTCGATTGTCCAATCGCCCGCCGATCCTGTTGTTGTTCCATTGCCCGCGGCAACACTACTCAACGCCTCGAACGCCGCCTCCACGGTTGCGGCGGAAGCGTTGTAAGCAATTGCGGCTGTCGTTTTCCCGCCAAACGAAAGCGCAAACGTTCCACCGGTGGGAGTCCCGGCCAACGTGATTCGCTGCCTTTCGTTCGTGCCCGCAGCGCCAGCGGTAACTGTCGATATCGTGAGTCCAAAATTACCCGCGTCGGCCGCCGAACTCGTGACCGTGAACGGCTTGCCATCGGCCGGACCGGTCAGCGTCAGCGCGGTCGTCACCCCAGATACAACAATCTTACCGGCGCCGATTTCGGAAAACTCGGCGATGGCGTTGTCGTACGCTCCGATGGCGGCCGCCATTTGACTGACCACGTTGGAAATCAACGCCGCCTGGGTCGACCCCTCCGCTGTAACGGTCAGCGTCTTGCGGTTGATGGTCACTGAGAAAGTATCACCGGCTTGCACGTTGGCCGGCGTGATGCGTGTCACTTGCGGTATGGCCAGCGCGTCGCCCCGCCAGGTGAGTTCATTCGGCATTAGGTTGCTCCCCAATTGTTAGGATTAGCCACCAGCGGCGTGGCGGATTCGAATTCATAACGCCAGCGAATTCCCGGATTGATAAAAACGGTGGAGTTTCAGTTTCCCAGTCCGACTGGCGTCGCGGAAATTTTCGCAATGTTCGGCATTTTGATTTGTGCCGAAGGGAACAGCGGCAACGCGGCCGACGGCCGCACGTAGTTCCCCACCGCCTGCCCCTCTTGCACGGCTCGGTAAATAGTGTGCCGGGTCAGGAGTTGCGGCTGCGGCCGGCCGACTCTGGTTTCGAGCATGCCGAAGAGTGGACCGCCTCCGGAAAACGCAACCGATTCCCGCCACGACTTAATCGAAGTGATGGGGTCATCGATCGGCAGTTCGGCTTCGATGGTCAGCGCGTAGGGCA
>QIKY01000202.1 GCA_003233175.1 Planctomycetaceae bacterium
GAGGAAATCGGCATCCCGGAATGGGTCGTGACCTTCGGCGACATGATGTCGTTGCTGCTGACCTTCTTCATCATGCTGGTGTCAATGAGTGAAATCAAGGAAGAAGAACGCTATCAGGCGATGGTGGAATCGCTTCGCCAGCAATTCGGCTACGACAAATCCATGATGAGCATGGCGCCGGGCAAGGCCAAGCCGCGTAATTCCGCCGTGGCCAAAATAGCCGCTCAGGGCCGAGCCAATCGCTTCGACACCACCCAGGGCGGCGACAAAGTCAAGGCGCCCTCCGGCGATTTCCCTCGCGTGCGGGTCGTTAGCCCCGGCAAGAAAACGGGGATCGGCACCGTGATTCACTATCTGGAGGGCGATCCTGCCCTCTCCGACAGCAATAAGCACGATCTTGAAATCGAGGCGGATGAAATGCGCGGCAAGCCGCAGAAGATCGCCGTTCGCGGCCATACGTCGTTGCGGCCGCGCGCCGGCGGAAAAAAATTCCGAGACAACTGGGAGTTGGGTTATACGCGCGCACGCAGCGTCATGGAATATCTGGTGAACGAGTTGGGAATCAATCCTCGGCGCATCGAAATCACTTCCGCCGGTCCAAACGAACCACTGCATGTGGGATCTGACCCACTTCAACTAAAACTTAACCCGCGCGTCGAGGTTTATATGCTAGATCAAGTAGTAGAGGGCCTCTCAGGCGGTGATGCGAAACGGCGGGAGCGTTTTTTCGAAAGTACGGCCCCCTGAGTTCCGCCAACGCTAGCATCAACGGCTACATTCCTCCTAATCGGCGCAGCCGGCGCATGGGAGGGGAGAATTCTTCATGGCAGAGAATGAGCAACCTGAAGCGGCGCCAAGTTCTGGCGGCATGAAAACACTGATCGGCATGGTGATGGCCGCGGCGTTCATGGGCGCGGTGATCGTGGTGGAATGCGCGGTGGCGTATCTTTGGTTTCCCAGCGCCGACGAGGTGGTCGCCTTGGCCGAAAAAAAATTGGAGGAACGCCGACCAAACTCGCAAGACCCCGTCGATCTTCTCTCGCCGGAAGGCGAAGCCGTCCCCATGACCGAGCAAGATCTGGGAAATTATAGCGTGACCGCCTTCCAGCCCACCAGCAACACAACCTTGCGGATCGACTTCCATCTTTTTGGATCGATTCTCGACGAGGACGCCGACGAATTCCAGAAACTTTTCACGCGTTCGGAGCACCGATTTCGCGAGCAAGTCATTGTTACGGTGCGAAACTCGGAAATTACCGATCTTACCGATCCCGGGTTGGGGTTGATTAAAAGGAAGATATTGGAGAAAACTAACCGCCTGTTAGGAAAGGCGCTGCTGCAATCGGTCGTGTTTAGCGAATTTTCGTTCGTCGAGCAGTAGATTTTGGAGCAGTCAATAACTTCGCGCGGCCGGAATAGCGTTTTTGCATATCGAGGATGATTGCAAGGAATCGGCGTCCGGCTGTCGGAAGCACGTAACCTGCCGCAAAGGAATGGATTCCCATGGCAGACGACTCAGAACAAATTGGCCAAGACGAAATCGAAGAGCTTTTGCGCCAGGCGCAACAGGCTGCTGGTTCGTCGAAGCCCGATGCCGCCGCTGAAGCGGCGCCTGCCGAAGAGCCGGACGCAGCGTCGGCTGACGACAGCGGCGCTCTCGGTCAAGATGAGATCGAGGCCTTGCTCAATCAAGGCGCGGGCGGCCCTCCCCAGCCAGCGGCCGCTAGTCCGAAAGCGTCTTCTCCAGCAGCGCCGCCTCCACCAGCCTCTCCGCCGCCGCCCCAACCAGCGCCCGCCATGGCGGGGGCCTCCGGCGAGACACAATCGCAGGGCGATATCGAATTTCTTTTGCAACAGGCCGAAATGGCGTTGGCCTCCGTCGACCAACCGACCGGCGAGGCGCCTCCAGGGCTGGGAGCGTTCGAACTGAAAGAGTTCGCGGGCGAACCGGCGTCGGCCGACAAAGCCACCCTCGACCTGCTCAGCGATGTTGATCTCAAGATTCGCATCGAATTGGGCCGCGCCCAGATGTACCTCAAGGATATCCTTTCGCTGCGGAAGGGGTCGGTCGTGGCGCTCGACAAACTGGCCGGCGACCCGGTCGACGTTTTTGCCAACGGACGTTTGATCGCGCGTGGCGAAGTGCTAGTTCTCAACGACAGTTTCTGCGTGCGTATCGCGGAGTTGGTGTGGGGCGAAGAAGCGGCGTAGCACCTCTTTCAGGGAAGATGAAGATCAGGAGCGTTCGTTGAAACGGATGGAAAAACAGAGAACGAAAGGGAACCACGAATAAACACGAATAAACACGAATTTTCAAACCGGCGTCATTCGTGTTTATTCGCGTCCATTGGTGGTTCCATAAAATCGTCGCCTTCCGCTAATACGGCCGCAATTTTGGAGTCAATCCAGGCCGGACTTACGCTTTATCGTTATCGCCGCTGAAACGCGAAAAATTTAGCAAAATTTTGAGGAATGTGAACGGATGCCTTCTTTGACGAGCACACTGCTGATGGCGGTCGTTATGGCGCCGCCTCATGGAGCGCCGCCACGGTTTGGCCAACGCGAAGCCGCAGTCGATTTGAGGTCGCCCACAGGGGTGGACGCCGCCGCTGGAGAATTGTTGCAACAGCAAGGGCATGTGAAACAGCGAGGGCGGGCCGAGCAAACTCCTGCTTATGGACAACCGCCGTATCGAGATGGACAACCGCCGTATCGGGAACGTGGGGCCGGCGTTTCAGTGGGAGCGCCGGTTGCCCCCAGCCGTGGCGAGGGCAGACCACAAGGTAACACCGGCGGCGCCGTTGCGGCGAAACGATCGGATTCCTTACCGCCGCGTTCAAAAAACACCGAGGGGAAGTTGCAAACGCCCACGCCGACCAGAAGCAGCGCCTTCATGACGGTGGCGGCGAGTCTGAGCGTGGTGCTGGGATTATTTTTTCTTGTCATTTGGTTTGCCCGACGCAGTGGGCGGGCGCTCCACGCGCAAATGCCGGCCGAAGTGCTGGAAGTGTTGGGAAAGTCGCCCCTCTCGGCGCGTATGCAAATGCACGTGGTGCGGTTCGGCAACAAGCTGGTGCTGCTGGCGGTGTCGGCCGAAGGCGCCGTTTCGCTGGCGGAAATTACCGAGCCGCTGGAGGTCGACCGTCTGGCGGGCGTCTGCCAGGCGAATCAGAACAACAGCATTACCGAGTCCTTTCGACAAGTATTGGGGCGCATGGGAGAGGAACCCGCGCCGAAGGGATTTCTCGGCGCCGAAGCGAAAACGTCTACCGCTCCGGTTGCCACTGATATTGCCTAAAACGCCAAGGGAAATGGCGGCCAACTCATGCTGCGAAAAATTCATTGTGTACAACACAAACTGAAACAACCGGGCGCTGTCGGGCGGCCCGCGCGCCGTTGGTTGCCAGCCGCAATGGCGGTGCTGCTCGCGATTCTGCTTTTGGCTTGGAAGCCGGCGCTGGCGCAAGAGCCGCCGGTGGTCACGCCGCGACCGCTCGAACTGCCCGATTTCGGCGGCGGGCCAAACGTCTGGACCAGCCCCGAAGGGCTCAGCTCTTCGCTGCAAGTCATGCTGTTGCTGACGGTGTTGAGTTTGGCGCCGGCGGTGCTGCTGATGACCACGAGTTTTATCCGGATCGTGGTTGTGTTGGGGCTGCTGCGGCAAGCTCTGGGCACGCAACAGCTACCTCCCAGCCAAGTGATTACGTCGATCGCGTTATTCATGACATTGCTGATCATGGCGCCCGTTTGGACGGAAGTCTATGACGACGCCATCGCGCCGTATACCGATCCCGCGGTGGACATGTCTTTGGACGAAGCTTGGCGGGCGGGCGCCGCTCCGATTCGAAGGTTCATGCGCCGGCAGATTGAAGAAGCCCGTAACGTGGACGACGTCTGGCTGTTCTTCGAGCACCTCCCGCCCGATACGCCCGAACCGCAAAGCTGGGACGACGTCCCGCTGCGCGTGCTGGCGCCGGCGTTCATGCTCAGCGAGTTGAAGGTCGCCTTCCTGCTCGGTTTTCAAATCTATTTACCGTTTCTGATTCTCGACATCGTCGTTTCCAGCGTCACGATTTCGATGGGCATGATGATGTTGCCGCCGGTAATGATTTCGCTGCCCTTCAAACTGTTGTTGTTTGTGATGGTCGATGGCTGGCGGTTGGTGGTCGGCATGTTGATGGAAAGTTTCGCTCCCTATACCTGACCGGCTCGCGCCAACAACGGACAACGCCCCGCCAACAAGGCGAAACTCAAAGGAGAGAACAAAACAATGGACGCTCAATACGCAATCGACCTTGGTCGGCAGGCCATTCTCACCGCCTTGATTCTCGGCGCGCCGGTGCTGGTGGTGGGCATGGCGGTGGGGTTGGTCGTGGGACTATTACAAGCGCTCACTCAAATTCAAGATCAAACGATTTCGTTCGTGCCCAAGGTCGTGGCGATGATTGTCGCTTTGGGGTTTTGTCTGCCCTGGCTGATGAATTATTTGGCCGAGTATTCGCATGATATTATCGTCAACGCGCCGCGCATCGTGACCGGAGGTTAGACGTTTTATACTTCACACGGCTAGCAATAGCTCGTCAAACGAAAAACTGGCCGTTTTCAACCGTGCGCGGTAGAGCCGCCACCCATGAACCAACATAGATGTCCAACGAATTCCTCGACGCATTTCTGACCAATTTCCTGGTCTTTGTTCTTGTGCTCACGCGCATCGGCGCGCTGATCATGACCGCGCCGATGTTCGCCTCGCCTTCCATTCCGATACGCGTCAGGGCGTTATTGGCGATCGGCATCTCGGCGATGACAACCGCCACGCTCTGGGATACGCCGCTTGAACTGCCCGTGAACCTGCTGCAACTGCTCGTTTTGTTGGCCAGCGAAGCCGTGCTGGGGCTTGCGTTGGGGCTGGGAATCGTGGCGTTGTTCTCCGGTTTGCAACTCACAGGACAAGTGCTGGGCCAGATGAGCGGCATGCAACTCGCCGACGCTTTCGACCCCACCTTCAACGCCAGCGTCCCCCTGTTTTCACAATTTTTGAACCTCATGATGGTCACGGTGTTTATCATCATCGGCGGGCACCGCCAACTACTCAGCGCGCTACTTGATACTTTCCGCGAAATGCCGCCCGGGCAAGCGGGGCTGCAACTGAACGTCGCTCACGCCTTGCTGCAAATTGTGTCTGCGAGTTTTGTGCTGGGCATGCGCGCCGCGGCGCCGGTGATGGTGGCGCTGCTGGTTTCAATTCTGATTCTTGGACTGATCAGCCGTACGCTGCCGCAGTTGAATGTCATCGCGATCGGTTTCAGCCTCAACTCAATGATGATGCTGGCGGTGCTTTGCATCTCGCTGGGCGGCGCCGTTTGGATTTTTCAAGGACAATTCGAACCGACCATCGAACTGCTGCGCGAGGCGCTGCAAGCGGATTAGCCGCCGCCGGAAAAGTATCGGCCGTTCAAGGTGGCGCGGGAAATCGCGACAACCATCCAGCCGACGCCGAATAACTCATAATCCTGAAGAAGGGAAACGCAGAGATCGCAAAGGCGGGGAGGGCCGCAGAGAAGAAAAAATGCAACTATTCAGCGAAGAGCTTCGACAGGTGCTTGATGGAACCACGAATGAACACGAATAGACACGAATTCTTGTGGCGAGCTCTCCATGTAATGGCACGGCTGACGTCGCTTGTTTCCAGGAGAAAACCCGAGAGCCCGTTGAAATTCATTCGTGTGAATTTGTGTCCATTCGTGGTTCTCGCTAAAAGCATCGTGCGATCATCGCTGAGTAGTTACCAATATTAGCTGAACTAAAATCCGTCGTTCAATGAATTTTTACGTGAGTTTAATGAGCCAGCATGGCTGAAGATTTTGGCGAAAAAACACACGACGCAACACCGCATCGCCGCGAAAAAGCGCGCGAGCAAGGCCAAATCCCCAAAAGCCAAGACCTCTCCTCCGCCGCGATTCTCATCGGCGCTGTTATGGCGCTCGCGACGCTCGGCGGCGGCGTGGCCAAATTCCTCACCCGGCTCACCGTTCAACAATTCACCGAACACACCGTACTGTATTTTGACGCCTCCGATTCGTTCGCCCAACTGCGACGTTTAATGTGGGATTTGGCAAGCACGCTGACGCCGCTTTTGGGCTTTTTTCTCTTGGCGGCCGTCGTCGTGAACTTGTTTCAGGTGGGCTTCCTCTTCCTGCCCGAAAAGCTCGCTCCCAAGTGGAGCAACGCCAGCCCGATGCAGGGCGTCAAACGACTGTTTTCGATTTCCAATTGGGTCCGCCTGGCGTTCGGCGTTTTCAAGGTGGCGGTGGTGGCGAGTATTGGCCTGTGGAGTCTGTGGACCGACTGGGAAAATGTCATGGGGCTGGCGGCGCTCGAAGTTCCCCAGACAGCCTCCTTCATCGGGCAAACATTATTCTGGGTGGCCGCCAAAATCGGCGCCGTGCTGTTCATCTTGGCCCTGATCGACTATTTCTACCAACGCTGGAAACATGAACAAGACATCCGCATGACCGACCAAGAAGTGCGCGAGGAAATGAAGAATTTGCAGGGCGATCCTCAAATGATCGCGCGGCGAAAAACGATCCAACGTCAGATGGCGTTGAACCGCATGAGCGACGCCGTTCCCAACGCCGATATGGTGGTCACGAATCCCACGGAACTGGCGGTGGCGTTGAAGTACGACATCGAAAAAGACCCCGCTCCGATTGTGGTCGCGAAGGGGGCGGGCGTTGTCGCGCAGCGCATTCGCCGCCTTGCCCTGGAGCACAACGTGCCGATTGTGGAGCGCAAACCGTTGGCGCAGTTTCTGTATAAAGAAGTCGAGATCGGCCAACCGATTCCCACGGAGCAATTCGCGGCCGTGGCCGAATTATTACGGTACGTGTATCAGCTACAAGGCAAACCGCTTCCCTCGCTCGACGCGGCGTAGGCGGTCTCTACCGTTTTTTCGTTTTGCCCACGCCCATTTTCTCCAGCAAGCGGCGATGGCGGTCTGCTTTTTTGTCTTCCCCCAAGCGACGATAAATATCGACCAACCACACTCGCAATGAAACCATGGTCGGGTCGATTTTCAGCACGCGTTCCGCTTCTTCGGCGCCTTTGGGCAGGTCTTTTTTATACGTTTGCAGTTTGACGCGCATTTCGAGCACTGCGGGCATCGCGGGGCTGATTTTTCGCAGCCGCTCCAGGCAAGCGGCGTAAGTGTCGATGTCAGACGACTCCACCGCCACGTTCGCGATTCCCAACAGGGCTGTCTCGTTTTGGGGCTCTAGCTCCAGCACTCGTTTCCAACAGCTCTTAGCGGCGGTGAAATCTTGCAATATAAAATAGGCCGCCCCCAATTCTTCGAGCAGCATGACGTCGTCGATCTGGGATACGCGAGCGGAGATCGGAAGCGTGGAAAACTCCAAGGCTTTCAGGAGCGTTGCCAGGGCCTGTGAGGCGAGGTATCGATCGTGACGATTCCAGGCGTCGGTCATGAGGGCGATGCCGCGCGCGCGATCGATTTCCGCCTTGGGGAGTCGTTGGTCGGCGTCGTCAAAAACACGCAGCGCGGGGCGCCCCGTTTTTTCGGCGGCCGGTTGCTTGATCGTTTTTTCTTGCACTGTGTTGCGGAGAATGCGATGGTCGGTCATGGCGGTATGCGGCACTGCGTCGGTCGGCAGCCCCGGCATGTGGCAATGCGTGCAGGCGTTGCGAGCCGGCGAGCGCAGACGCGTTTCAAGAGCGACGGAGCAGCCATGGTCGTCGTCGCGGTGGCATTGATTGCAGCGATTCCGATAGTGCGAATCACGATCTTCCGCGGCCAGAACAGTGTGTGTGTCGTGGCAGGTAACGCAGCCCATTTTGCCCGCCGACGCCTGATAACATTTGCTGGCCCGCATCTGCTCCACCTGGCTCACCGCACGCACGGTTTCCCGAACTTGGGTATCCGACTTTTGCGAAAGAACGACGAACACATCTTCCAGGGAGTCGCCGGGGCGAAAGTCGTAGAAATCACGGCCGTAACGGGGGATCACCGACCGACCCAACAAATGGCATTGGAAGCAAATGGCGTCTCGCTGTTTCGGAGCAAGATTGGCCGGATTCACAATCGGATCGGCGATGTCTTGCTGGTCGATTTCTCCGCTATGGTGTTCGATATGCGCTTCCCCAGGGCCATGGCAGCGTTCGCAACCGATGGCTGCTTCAAATAACGAGACGGCGCTGCCGTGGTGGTCGGCATTTTGTTCGGCTCCTGCGGTATCGCCCATTTCGGTATCACTCGTTTCAGCATCGCCCGTTTCAGCAACACTCGTCGTCTGGCGCGTGCTGGCGCTGGCATGACAATACAAACAGCCGTCGCCGACTTCTCTGGAAAAGCGAGGGTGTCTCCCGGGGACGTACCCTGGCGAAAGATCCCACCGCTTCGACTGGGAATACCACCCCAGAGGCGACTGATAAAAGCGGCCCTTGCGTTCGATCAGATAAGCCCTGCCGCGTTTTCCCGAACCCACGGAAAAACGGATCGGCTGGCCGAGGTCGAACAAAGGTTCGTCGTTCACGTCGTAGGTGATCTCATGGTGTGTGAAGGTATTCCCTTCGCGTCTGGCTTGATAGCCTCGTTTTTCGGCCAGGCCGACCACCTTTTTTGATTCGTAGTCTTCGATCACGGTAGCCTGCTGAATCGCCGCCATGGAACGGCCCATGTCTGTTTTCCGGTATTGCACGAAAATCTCTTCATGGCACCTGGCGCATGCATCGCTACCCACATAATTTTGTGGGCGTGGCTGGGGACGCGACAGACGCATCACGGCAGGACGCTCAAACGGATTGCCAGCCGCAGGCGCTACAGCATGCGCCGGCCGGGGCGCCGGCCGGGAACGGGCAACGATGATCACCCCGCTCACGATCACACACACCGATAACACAGCCACCATTCGTCGTTTCATAACCTGACTCGAATTCGCTGAAGGAGAGCAGCCAATTATACCCCAATTTCGGGGCGGATAACCAGTTCGCAAGCGTCTATCCTTCGCACGGCTGGCCGTTAAACGAAAATGTGTCAATTTCCACCGCGAGCGGTACATCACAATTTCCCGCGTTCTGGGCGGAAGTCCCAACATCGCTCGGCGTTTCCCTTTTTCTTCGTACAGGCTGCCGGCTCATGGCTTGAATCCCGTCAGGACAGAGGAATGGGGTGCTCATCCACTTCAACCCGCTAAAATTGCAGGATGGCGTCAAACTCCCGACGCTTCTCCTTCGTGCTCTTCGCGTCCTTCGTGGTGAAATTGATCGTTCGGCGGCGTCGTTCAACGCACCGAGAATCGTTGGCCGGACAGGTGTACCACGAAGGACGCGAAGAGCACGAAGCATGGACTTCGGTGATCTCTTCCATCGCGCGAAGCGGCCCGCCGAAAAAGCATCATTATGTTATACTTCCCTCAATGACCGTTGCGCCCTCTCCAGCGGAACGAAGTGTATAATGCGAGAAGGTGGGAATCCACACGAGCCGCAATCGATTTGGTTGCCTGAACCTTTCAATCGCCGCCCCGAATAACGCAATCGAACATGAAGCGTAGCCGCCGCAACCTCATCCGGCTCTTGGCCGTCGCGTTGGTGATCTGCATGGCCTCCTTGGCGTACTTGGAGTCGGGCAGACGTCGGGTGGTCTGGCTGGAGGCGGAATGTGACGCAGCTAGTAAGTCGGAACAGTGGCCTCGCTTGGAAAACCTCGCCGGACAATGGGTGCAACGTCGCCCAGACTTGGCGCTCCCCTGGCTTTACGCGGCCGAAGCGGCGAGCCAGCAAGGCGATTCCATTCGCACGGCGTATTACCTTTACCACCTGCCCGATGCCGACGCCCGCACTCCGGTGGCGTTATTTGAGTTGAGCCACTTGCAGTTCGGCGCCCTGAACCAACCGATTGCGGGGGCGGAAACCTGCGAACGCATTTTGCGTCTGCAACCTCAAGCATCGGAAGCCCACCGCCGCCTGCTTTTCTACTACGCCATGTCGCGCCAACGCGGCAAGCTGATTGCCGAAGCGCGGCGAGCTATTGCGACGGGGTGCGATGTCCCCGAGACATACGTCTACTTAATAGCCGCCGACTGGATCACCTTCACCAATGGTTATGATGTCAACCAGCGTTGGCTGCAATCGTCGCCGGAAAACGAAACCTTTCTGGTGGCGCAAGCCTATCATCTTGTTCGCTCCGCGGCGCTGGATGAAGAAACGGAGTTGGTCGATGAGAGTGGAATATCGCGTCCCGAACGGCTCATGAATGTTTTGCTGGAGCGATTTCCGCATAATCGGGAAGTCTTGGCTTTCCAGTTGAACATGGCAAGTTTTCGCGGCAAGGTTGACCGTGTCGCCAAGTTGCTCGCTCAGGCGCCTCCTTCTTCCGCCGAAGACAGCCGCTTCTGGCGATTCAAAGGCTGGATGCATGAGACGCGCCACGAACTTGAAGAGGCGGAAAAGGCTTACCTGCAATCGTTGAAGCTCCATCCCTACGACGGCGAAACCCAACGTTTTTTGGCGGGCGTGTACCGGCAAATGAACAAACTCGACAAAATGGCGGCCTACCAGTCGCTCTCGGTGCTAGCCAAGGAAATTATGCGAGAAACGCTCCAGGCGCCCGATACCCAATCGTTTTCTGGGGGTTTATTGCGGAAGATGATAAAATTTGCCAAAATGTCGGGTGAGCCATCCGTGGCTGAAAGACTGAGCGAACGAGTGAGAAAGTCCCGATAAAAGGGGGCGTCTTCCGGCAATAAGTGGGTAATCTTCCAAAACACGAGTGTGTTTCCGGTAGCAATGGGTGGTGCGATTAACCTAAAGGGGCTATCATAAACAGACGGGCGTAAACAATCCCCATACCTCTTGTGTGTTCCGGCATTGCCCCTCTTGGAGGGCGATGCATTTCAGAATCGTTTTGCTTGCACTGTCGACCGAAGCTGGTTATGCTTCCGTTTACGCGCTTTTTTGAACGAAATTCACGACACATCATCTTAACAAGGTACGATTCGATGAGACGAGTAGGATGCTTAACGTTAATTCTTGTAGTGAGTGGTTTATTGGGCTGCGGCGGCGATGGTCCGAAAACCAATTCGGTTTCCGGCAAAGTCACGATTGGCGGTAAACCCGCTCCGAAGGATACGCTGGTCACGTTTTCACCCACCGACGACAACCCCGAATCGGCCAGCGGCAGAGTGGATGACAGCGGAAATTATACGCTTTATACAGGAGCTTCGGGTACTGCGGGCGCTGTTGCCGGCAAGTACAAGGTTGTGCTGTCGGAGCCTCAAGATGAATCCTACATGGAAGGTGGAGGACAAGGCGACCCCACGGCTGCCGCCGCCAAAGACGGCTTGGTTCCCACGGAATACACTTCGGCGGCGACGTCTCCCAAGGAGGTTGAGGTCACGTCTGGATCAAATACGATTGATATCGAGATTTAAGCTTCCGTTCGTGATGGATTGAAGCGATGTCGTTATTTTCAATTTTTCTTTTTTTCTTGTCGCTGGAGAAAGCCTATGTGTTCTACCCCCGACGTAATTGCGTCGAAAAGGCGCGCCTTCACGCTAGTGGAATTGCTAGTGGTAATTGCCATTATCGGTATCCTGGTTGCGATGCTGCTGCCAGCAGTGCAAGCTGCTCGTGAAGCGGCCCGCCGCATGAGTTGCGGCAACAACTTGAAGCAGTTGGGCTTGGCCTGCCACAACTATCACGACACGTACAAA
>QIKY01000307.1 GCA_003233175.1 Planctomycetaceae bacterium
GAACGACAAAAGGCACTTGCATGCCGCCTTGGTAGAGCGTTGTTTTTCCACCCGGGAAAGCGATGCCGTGATCAGCCGTGTAAACGATCAGCGTTTCGTCGTACACGCCGGCGTCTTTGAGGTGTTTGATCAGCCGCCCCAGCCCTTGGTCGATTCGCGAACACGATTGGTAATATTGCGCCAACTCCGCGCGGCACACGGGCGTATCCGGCAGGAAGCGATGAACGATAAGGTCTTGCGGCTGGTAGATAACCTCTTTCACGCCGGGGTAACCTTGCGGCCGATTTCCAAACGGGTTTGGGTTGTACTTGGCGCCTTTCACGCTGCCGCCGCTGCGGTGCGGGTCGGACGTGCAAAAGTAGAGGAAGAAAGGACGCTCGTCTTTCGAGTTGATCACCTCTTGGCAATTGTCGGCCATTTGCACCGGACTGCGCCCGTTGCCCTTGAGCGCCGTGTCAAAATGAAACACCGCTTCGGGCGCCACATGATATTTACCGATGCGAACGGTCCGATACCCCGCCTTGCTCAAACGCACCGGCAAACTCTTGATGCGGTCGAAAGCGCTGAAATGATGGTACGAGTGCTGGTGCCCGTAGTGCCCGTTGGCGTGGTTGAACATGCCGGTCAGAATGACGGACCGGCTGGCGCTGCAACTGGCGGTCGTGCAGTAAGCACGCTCAAAACGCACGCCATCGGCCGCCAAGGCGTCGAGATTCGGCGTTTTAATCACCGCGTTGCCGTAACAACCGGCGTCGGGGCTTTGGTCATCGGTGACAAACAGCACAATATTCCGCTGCGCTGCCGAGCCGACCGACGCCCCCCACAACACACACGCCAACGCGATCAGCAACCACTTTGATTTCATCGAAAAACACTCCCCAAGGCGAACACAAGACGAACAACACCGGCTGAATGCGGTAACACGTCTGCAAACCAACCAGGATAATGCGCCCGCCGCGCCGTGGCAAACCTATCGCCTCAGGATTTTGGCGCGTGTCGCAGTTCGTGCTTCAGTGATCCTTCCGGAATATGAAATCAAAGACGCCTGATCTCATCGGCCTTGGCCCGCATCTGAAAAACATGGAATCGTTATTGGACAGATGCTATACCGCTCACGGTTGAAAATGGCGCCTTTTTCGTTTAGCGGCAAGCCGAAGGCGACTGCGTTTTTCTGCCTTGCCCAAACGGCTTAGCTCAAAACGCAGCCGCCTTCGGCTTGCCGTTAAACGAGCCAATGCTACCCGTGTGAAGTATAAGAAGCCCGGCTTTTTGAAAAAGCCGGGCTTCTGGAGTGAGTGAGTTGCAGTTGGCGTTCTAGCGAGAGAATTCGCCGCGGCGGCGGTCGAGTTGCGATTGCAAACGCAGCAGAATATTGCTGTGCATTTGGCTCACGCGGCTTTCGCTCAGCATGAGCGTTTGGCCGATTTCCTTCATGGTCATCTCTTCGTAATAGTAGAGAATCATGATCAGCCGCTCGTTGCGGTTCAAACCCCGCGTGACCAGCCGCATGAGGTCGTGCCGGTTTTCGCGGCGCGTGGGGTCGATGCCTTTTTTGTCGGCGATCACATCGACTTCATGCATTTCCTTGGAGCCGTCTGATTCGTTGCGTTTGCGTTGCAAGCTCACCAGATTCACCGCCGTGGCTTCACGCACCATGACATCCAGCTCTTCTCGCGAAATCTCCAACCGCTCGGCGAGTTCTTGTTCCGTGGGACGACGGCCCAGCGAACTTTGCAGAACGCGAATCGCTTCGTTGAGTTTCGTGGCCTTGGAGCGCACCATGCGGGGCACCCAATCCATCTTCCGCAACTCATCGAGAATGGCGCCGCGGATGCGAGGCGTGCAAAAAGTTTCAAACTTGACGCCGCGGCTCATGTCGAACGAGTCGATGGCGTCCATGAGTCCAAACACGCCGGCGGAAATGAGGTCGTCGAGTTCGACTCCGTCCGGCAGGCGCGACCAAATACGCTCGCCGTTGTATCGGACCAGCGGCAAATAATTTTCGACCAGCCGGTTTCGCAATTCCTTGCGGCTGGGCTCGGCTTTGAAGGCGGGCCAAATCTGTTCGATGCTGTCGTCTCGCGTGATAGTAGCCGTGACCATGCAATCCTCCATGAAAAATACTGACTGGAGGCGAATCCTTCGCCCCGTCGATGTTCGCACGCCTTATTTCGTTTCTGTCTCACTCGACTCGGCGATTTCTCGTGCTATTTGCACCTGCACGGAGTCGTCGAGAATGATTTCCGCCGCCCAACCGATGAAATACCCGATCACCGCGAATCCAAACAGGCAAGCCACTCCCCGCACCATGGCCGCGTCGACGTTGCCCGATTTCACCGCCTCTCGCAACAACACGGTGGAGAACGCCAGGAACCCCAAAACGCCGCCATAAGTCGAGGCCATTGTCACACTTCCTCACAAACGCCATCTGTTTCGCGCCGCGAGCATAAAGTCGCGGTTTTTTATATCCGACTATGTCGGTCGGGGGCCTCTACCACTCCAGTCAATCATGAATTTATTGTTGATGTTTTTGAAATATTTTAAGCCGTTGAAGCAACGTTGCATCTGCCGCCGCGCATCACGCAGGATTGCAAACGCGCCGCCAACGGCTCGCTGATACAAAGCCCGCTTGCAGTGGCGGCCGAACGAAGATGCGCATCGGCGGGCGCTGCCAGCACTTCGTCGATGCGAAGATTCAGAAAACGCGAGCAAGTGAGTTGCAGACGTTGGTCGACCGCCCTGCATTGTCGTTCCGACGCCCGATTCACCACCACCCTGAGCGTTGCGGCGCCGGCTGGCCGACCCAGCGCCTTGATCGCGGCGTAGGCGTCCATGATCGCCAGACGTTCGGGCGTCGTGACCAAGACCACCTCTTGGGCGAAGTTCCAACAGTCGGCTAGAAGGGCGTGCGAACCGGCGCCCAAGTCGAGCAGGCAGACATCCACCCAGGCCGACAGTTCTTGAAGCTTGGCGGCTAAGTCGCGCTGCAAGGCGGCGCGCCAGTGAGCGTCGTCGGGATTATCGTTCGAGGCGGCGAGAAGGTAGATGTTCTCGTCGCCTGGATACAACACCTCCTCCCAACTCGCCTGACCGCATAAAACTTCGTACAACCCGGCATTGGAAGCCTCGTGTTTTGACGCCCGCCTTCTTCCATTTGCTTGAAAGTCGAGCACCGCCGTGCGATGACCGGTGCGTTGATACGCCGCCGCCATGGAGTGCGCGGCGGTGGTGGCGCCAGCGCCCGCCTTGGCGCCGCAGACCGCCACAACATGCACTGGGCCGCGAGAATGGTCTGGTAAACGACCATGAAACGCGGCGGCTGGCTGCACGCCAGACGAATGCGCGCCGGGCGCGTCTTGCATCAGACTTCGTAATTTCACGGCTTGGTCGTTCATCGGCGGCGTTTCAGGGCGTATCGTGTGTGAAAACGTGCGGGATTACTCTTAAGAGGTTTCCGAAAGGCGGCCGACGCTCAGGCCGCATTCGAGCGCTGCGCCGTGGAAAACGATTCGCCCAAAACAGCGCCGGCGAGAAAATGCGCTTCGGCCTCTTGGATATCGTCGGGAACGTTTTGTCCGTCGGTCAGGTAGCTCACTGGAAGTTGGCAGCCGCGCAGCGCGGGCAAGACGGCGCCCAGCTGAACGGCTTCGTCGAGTTTCGTGAGCACCAGACGGTTCACGCCGACTTCGGCAAAGCGTCGTGAAGCCTCCTGCAAATTCTCCGTGCTGCTCACGCAACTCAACACAAGCATGGTTTCATCGGGATGGGCTTCGGCCAACATCGATTGCAACTCTTGAAGCCGGGCGTCGTCTTGAGGACTTCGCCCCGCGGTGTCGATGAGAACCAAGTCGAGGTCGCGCATGCGTGCGATGGCCTGCCGCATTTCGCGTGGCGTGGCGACCACCTCCATCGGCAGCGCGATGATATTGGCGTACGTGCGCAACTGCTCGACAGCGGCAATTCGATACGTATCGACCGTGATCAAACCGACGCGATGTTTGTGATGCAGCCGGGATACAGCCGCCAGTTTGGCGATCGTGGTGGTCTTGCCGACGCCCGTCGGGCCCACGAACGCGACCACCGTGCATTTACCCGGCGTGGCTTCCAGCGGACCGCTAATCAGCAGTTCGCTGGCCAGCGTTTCAACCAACTTGCCGCGAATCGATTCAGCCGAATCGGTGGCGGCGCAGTCTGGGCGTACCGCGTCGAGCAGGCCACGGGCGTCGTGTTCATGCAAGCCGGCGTCGCGCATTTCGGTGAAGACGGTGAAAAACGCCTGTTCCTGAGGATCGTCGCTCTTCACTGGAGCAGGGTGAGAAGCATCGCTGGTGCGCGAACCGCTTCGGCGGTGCAGTTTTTCGACCAGCAATCGCAACTCTTGAATTTCGGCCTGGATGTCTTCACGAAGTTGATCTCGATGGTGTTCGGCGTGCGCATGCGAGGGAGTTCGCATCGTCGTATCTACGGAACTTGTTGGCTGCGCGGCGTTTTGTTCGCGAGCATTTTCTGAAGCCACTGCGTTCTGAGCGGCCAACGCCAGAGGCGGCTGCACATTGACTTCGTTCGAGGCCGTGACTTCAATTCGCCGCGACAAAATCATTCGCCCCAGCAAGCCGCGGCGCACTTCTCGCGTGTGCAGCACGGCGGCGTCGGGGCCCAGTTCAGTCCGAATCAGCTGCAAGGCCTCTTGAATGCTTTTGGCGCGAAACGTTTTGATTTGCATCACACTACCTGACTATTAACCAACTACTGCTGGCTGAGGAGTTTGCGGCCGATTTATTTGTACGATGGCCTTCCAAGGCCGTCGAAACAGGATGTTCCGTGAGCAAACCGACGGCCTTGGAAGGCCATCGTACGACAGTATTTTCTCGAACGATCCTTACTGCTGGCGACTGTTTACTGTTGGGGTTGTTCGTCGACGACCAGGCCCACCGATTCCATGGTGGTGTCGCGGGGTATTTCGTTAAAACTCAACACGACCAGCCGCGACAAATTCGCCGAAGTGATCTGCTTAACGGCCGGCCGAATTTGAGGACTGACCAACACAATAGGCGTTTTTCCGGCACGCGTCAGCTTGGAAACCTCGAGCGAAATCCTTTCGCACGTTTTGGCGATCGCCTCGGCCGACATCCTAATAAACAGCCCGCGTTCGTTGTGTTCAAAGCCGGCGGCAATGCGGTCTTCAAAGGCGGGCGCGAAGGTCACGACATATATTTTCTTTTCGGCGTCGGTGTAGCGCGAGCAGATAGTGCGCGCCAGGCGGTGGCGAACAAACTCGGTCAGCCAGATGGGGTCTTTGTTGCGCGGGGCTTGGTCGCCGAGAACTTCGAGAATCGACCCCAGTTGCCGGATCGGCACTTGTTCGCGCAACAGCATCTGGAGCACTTGTTGCACTTCGCTGATTTTCATCACGCCGGGAATCAGTTCTTCGACAACCGCCGGTGACGACGTTTTGAGTTCGTCCACCAGATTCTTGGCGGCGTCGCGGGTGAGCAGTTCGTCAGCGTGCCGGCGGACAACTTCCTGCAAATGCGTGGCTAATACAGCCGCCGGCTCCACGGTTGTGTAGCCCAACATTTCAGCCTGGCTGCGCAAGCCCGGTTCGATCCAAACGGCGGCTTGTCCGAAGGCGGGGTCGCGGGTTTCCAAACCGGGAACCTTGCCGGTGGTCATGCCGGAGTCCATGGCGAGCAGGAGGTCGGGCAGCACTTCGCCTTCCGCCATGGTGTTGTTCGCGATTTTGATGCGGTACTGCGTTTCGCCTAGCTCCATGTTGTCGCGAATGCGCACCTTCGGCAGCACGATGCCGATCTCGCCGGCCACGCTCTGCCGCACTCCCGTGATGCGCGGCAGGAGGTCGCCGCCGCGTTTGGGGTCGGCCAGGCGAATCACGCTCAGGCCGATTTCCATTTCCATGGGATCGACCGCCAGGTAATCTTCAATACGCTCCTCGGCAACCGGTTTCTCGTCTTCTTGTTTTTGTTTGGTTTCTATTTCATGGCGGGCGGTGTCTTGGTGTTCGCGCGAAATTAAGATCGAGAGCCCGAAGCAGCCGCCGGCGATGGTCAGCAGCGGAATCGTGGGCAGATTCGTAAACACCAAAATACTCAAGAATCCTCCGGCCACCGCCAACGCCTCCGGCCGCGAAAAAAGTTGCTGGAGGAATTGAATTGGCAGGTTGGTTTTCTGGGTGCTGCGCGTGGTCAGCAGCGCGGCCGCAAGCGAAATCAAAAAAGCCGGAACCTGGCTGACGAGTCCGTCGCCGATGGAAAGTTTCGTGAACAGTTGCGCCGCTTCGGAGAAGGCCATGCCTCCCTGCACCACGCCGATGATCAATCCGCCAAAGACGTTGATCAGCGTGATGATAATACCCGCGATGGCGTCGCCGCGAACAAACTTACTGGCTCCGTCCATGGCGCCGAAGAAGTCGGCCTGCTGCGTGATTTCTTCTCGACGGGCCTGTGCTTCGTGTTCGTCGATGATGCCGGCGTTGAGGTCGGCGTCGATGGCCATCTGGCGGCCGGGCATTCCATCCAAGGCGAATCGGGCCGCGACTTCACTGATGCGCGTGGCGCCCTTGGTGATCACCATGAACTGAATGACCACGATAATGACAAAAATGATCAGGCCGACAATCACTTTATCGCCCGCGACAAACTCCCCAAAGGCCTTGATCACGCCGCCCGCCGCGTACATGCCCTCGGTTTCGGCTTGTGTGAGAATCAGCCGCGTGGACGCCACATTGAGCACCAACCGGCCCAGGGTGGTGGCCAACAAGAGCGAGGGAAAAACGCTGAACTCCAACGGCGTTTGCACATAAACCGTGGTCAATAGCACGATCACCGCAATCGCGATATTTGCCGCCAGCAAAACGTCGAGTAACACCGCTGGCATCGGCGCCATGATCACCAGCAAGCTGGAGACAATGCCCACCGGAAGAATGAGTTCTCTGATGCGGATCGAAAGCATGCGTGTTCGTCGTTCCGTGAAACGACCAGATCTTGGCGACGTTATTCCTCACGCGGCTGGAGGTGTGGCCTTCACATCAAAAGGATGCAATTGCGTCGAACCCGAGCCGCGCGACGTTATCAGTTATCAAATCGAAGGGTGAACCGCCCGGCGAGGTGAAAATCGAGCCTTGCCGCTTAAAAAGAAGCTACAACTCCCGACCGCTCCCGACGAGCCACTTGAAAGAGGGCCGAGCCACTTGAAAGAGGGGCGAAGGGTACTGAAAGCCGCCCAGAATGTCTAGGTCGCTTTATGAGCGGACGACCTACGGACCTAACGCCCCCCAATCGGCGCGGCGATAAGCGGGAGCGCCTCTCAAAAACCTGATTCGCGACGATTTTCATTCTGGAACATGTTACTGTCAAATGGCTTGCGGTTTTTGACGCTCCTCGCTGCGTTGCGAAACCAATGGCAGGGAGGCATAATGTGTCACCACTTTTTTATGGAGCGTCTTTCCAGACCTCCCTGTGCGAGCATCCCTTAGCGAGGCGAGCGGAGCCCCTATCTATGTCGACCAGCGATAAAATCACACGCTTTGCCATCACGTTCGACGACGTGCTCTTGGAGCCGCGTTACAGCGAAGTCGTTCCCTCAGACGTCGAACTAACGACGTCGCTTACCTCCAGAATTCAGCTCAATGTTCCCCTGCTGAGTTCTCCCATGGACACCGTCACTGAACACGCCATGGCGATTGCCCTGGCAAAAGTGGGGGGATTGGGGGTAATACACAAAAACATGTCGATCAAAAGCCAAGCGGAGGAGGTTTACAAGGTAAAGCGAAGCGCGAACGGCATTATCGTCAACCCGGTCACGCTCGACCCCCACCATAGAGTGGCTGAAGCCCGCGAAATGATGGCCCAGCACAATGTTTCGGGAATTCCCATTACTGATGAAAACCACCGTCTTGTGGGTATTATCACCCGCCGCGACCTCCGCTTTTTAGAGGATGATTCCCAGTCTATTTCACAAGTTATGACGAAAGAGAACCTGGTTACGGCTGTAGGGATTGCGACGCTTGAGGAAGCTGAGAAAATTTTAACGACTAAAAAGGTGGAGAAACTTTTGCTGGTTGACGAATCTTACATTCTGACCGGCCTGATCACGATCAAAGACATCGACATGATGAAACGCTTTCCCAATGCTTGCAAAGACAAGCAGGGAAGGTTGCGAGTGGGCGCGGCGGTCGGCGTATACGATATGGAGCGAGCGGCCAAACTGATCGAAAAAGACGTAGACGTCTTGATTGTCGACAGCGCACACGGTCATTCGTCGAATGTGATTGAAACAGTAAAGGAAATTAAGCGAACTTGGGATATCGACGTCGTGGCGGGCAACGTGGCGACGTTTCAAGGCTGTCGCGACTTGATCGACGCCGGCGTCGATGCAGTGAAAGTCGGCATTGGGCCTGGCTCGATCTGCACCACCCGAATCATTTCGGGGGTGGGCGTGCCGCAAGTCACGGCGGTCATGGAGGCCGCACGGGCGGCGGAAGATGCCGGAATTCCAATTATCGCTGATGGAGGAATACGATACTCGGGAGACGTCACCAAGGCGATTGTCGCCGGAGCACACGTCGTCATGATTGGCGGATTATTCGCCGGTTTGCATGAGAGTCCGGGAGAAACGATTTTATACCAAGGCCGCACGTTCAAGGCCTATCGGGGCATGGGCTCGTTGGGCGCCATGGTCAAGGGATCGAGCGAGCGTTATCGACAAAGCGGCGGCCCCAAGGGAACCGGTAAGTTGGTTCCCGAAGGCGTCGAGGGAAGGGTCCCTTACAAGGGCCAACTGAGCGAATTTGTATACCAGCTTGTAGGCGGACTACGAGCCGGCATGGGATATTGTGGGACCAGGACCATTTCCGAACTGCGAACGGATGCGCGGTTCATCCAGGTCTCACCGGCGAGTGTAAGAGAAAGTCACCCACATGACATCGCCATTACGCAGGAAGCATCTAATTACAGTCTTGAATCTCCCTCGGGCGGCGAAGGCGGCTAGCCTTCGTTGGGGGCGTTTCGCCTTACTGCTTGGCTTGACGATTGCCCCGGCAGGGTTGGCGTCGGCCCAGGAGGGCGCTCCGCGCCTGATTCCATTTTCGCCTTCGCGGCCCCTCCAGCGGAGCAGCGATTCGTCGTTGAAAACCATCTGGCGGGAAACCAACAGCCGGGCTTTTAGCAAGACGACCGTTGCCTCCAGCGTAGCCGACGCCAGTCAGGTGAAATCGTTGCGGTGGCGGCCCCGGCGTTCGAAAACGACGCCCAACATCAATCCTCCTCGCCAGCGAAATACCATGGGGCCTGTCCGCCAAGCGACGCAACTGGCGGAAATCGACCCGCTCGACGATCCCTTCGGAGACGCGCCTCAAGGCAACCGCGATTCGCACCAGCATGGTTTTCGCGATCCCAGTCGGTTGTTCTCCACGGCGAACCAGGAAGATGCGGCCGAAGCCATACCCGCGCCTGCGGAAGCGGCGCCCGCGCCGCAAGCTGCTCCGGCAACGCCGTTTACTCCAGAGCCGCAGTTTACTCCGGAGCCACTGCCTCTGGAGCCCTTGTATGACGAGAGCTATTGCAGAGATGAACTTGCAGATTGCGATCGATCAAGAAACCTGTTCCGCGACTGCGGGATCAAAAGCATCTCGCTCGATATCACACCCTCGTTTCGTTCGTCAACAGGCGGCATAAAGAACAAACAGGCACAATTGGCCGGTCTCGAGTCGCGAGAATATCGCGGATCTGATGGCCAACTCCTGGCAACCGGTCGACTGGCCGACTTCCGCAACGACCACGTCCACATTAAGCAAGCCGATGGCAAACTCGCCAAGATCCCGTTCGACAAACTGAGTGAGGCCGACTTCTGCTACGTAAACTCGGTTTGGGGATTGCCCGCCGAATGTGTGTTCGCTCGCAACGACTTTGAAATCCGTAGCTGGACGCTCAGCACCTTCACCTGGAAGGCCTCGGCGCTGGGCCACAAACCGCTGTACTTCGAGGAACTCCAATTGGAGCGTTATGGCCACACCACCGGCCCCCTGCTGCAACCCTGGATTTCCGGCGCCCACTTCTTTACCAACATCGCCTTCCTGCCCTACAAAATGGGCATCAACCCGCTCAGCGAATGCCAATACGCCCTGGGTTATTATCGCCCCGGCAACTGTGCACCCTGGCTGGTTCCGCCGATTCCGCTGAGCGTTCGCGGCGGCCTCATGCAAGCCGGCGCCGTGGTCGGACTCTCAGCCCTGATACCCTAACGATACTTATACCTTCTAACACAACTTGGTAGGTCAGCATCAAACTCCGTGTTTGAAACGCCAAACAGGGGTTATGTTAGGAGCTCTTAGGACCGTGCGAGAAATAATGGTCTGGTTTTCTTAGGCAAGGAAGGAATTTATCAATAGTTATTTTTCATTGGTCATTAGTCATTGGAGAAAGAGAAACAAGGATGTGCGGCAAACAGATGGCCAATGACAAATGACCATTAACTATTGACAAATGACTTTGCCCAGTCCCGGGACGACGCTAAATTCCCTAACGATACTCACCAACTGGGAGCGATTGGCAAGCAAGCGGCGGAGCGAAAGCTTCGCCGCTTTGCACTTCTTGCTCGTCTCGCGGAACCAACCACGCTCACACTGCAATGCGCTCAAACGAACGCCGCCGCCCGCTGGCCAACATCTGGCGGAAACGATACAACTCAGAAAGGAGCTGAAAAAATCGTCACCCAGAAGTGAACAGTAGACAGAGAGGATTCGCCCATGTCGCTCAACGTTGCCGATCATTGCCAAGAGCAAAAACTTTCCTTCGCAGACCTCGTCGCACGCACCGGTCTTGACGATAGCCGCGTGCTGGCAATCATTCAGGGGCGCTGGACGCCCAGTCCGGGGGAAAGGGAGAAAGTCGCCACGGCGTTGGGCGTCACTAAAGATGATATCGTCTGGGGCCACAAAACGCCGATCCAACGCATTTATGGTTTTGGCCCTCAATAGTTTTGGTGCTCATATACCGCTCACGGTTGAAAACGTCGCCTTTTTCGTTTAACGGCAAGCCGAAGGCGGGTGCGTTTTTTTTCTTGGCCGTACGCGTTGGCGCAAAACGCAGTCGCCTTCGGCTTGCCGTTAAACGAGCCAACGCCAGCCGTGTGAAGTACAGCCGCCGCCGGTCATCGCCTTCTTCCACAACCAACGACAAGCTCCCTCGCCGCCGGATACGAACTATGTCGGACCGCACCCAGCTTGAACTCGCCTTGGAACAGATTCGCTTCGCGCGAACGTACACGCTTTCTCTAATCGACGATTTGGCGGACGACGATTGGCTGGCCCAACCCGCCGGCTGCCCGACCAACATCGCCTGGCAAGTTGGTCATTTAACGATGGCCCAGTACATGCTCACGTTGTTCCGCGTGCGGGGAAAAGAACCGGTCGACGAATCGTTGGCGCCAAAAAAATTCATTCGCCGCTACCTCAAGGGCACGACGCCCAACCAAGATCCGCCGGAGGGCGGCATTGCCGGACTGCGCCGCTCATTCGATGGCGTCTACGAACAAGTGCTCGCGGAGTTGGGCGAATACTCCGACGACCAACTTCAAGAGATCGTCAAGGCGCCGTACGCCGTATACAACACGCAACTCGGCTCGATCTTTTTTTGCTCGGCCCATGAAATGTTGCACGCCGGGCAAATCGGCCTGATCCGCCGCTTGCTGGGAAAACCGCCCGTTCGGACCTTCGAGTTTTTCAAACGTCGCTCGGTATTCGGCGGGCACGCGCACGGGGCGCTGGGCGCGGTAGTCGAACATCACGCAGGTCGCCTCGCCTTCGGCGGCCAACTTGCCTTGCTCCAAGCTCACGACGCGGTGTTCCATTTTGAAACTGCTGCGGCCAATACTCGCCACGCGCACGCCCACCAGCACGCGGTCGGGGTAGACAACCTGC
>QIKY01000220.1 GCA_003233175.1 Planctomycetaceae bacterium
GTCGGCGATAGCGTGCGAAAACTGAATTGCACCAGAACCTCTTGCAGCTGGCCAGCGCTCCCCTGGCCAGCATTTCCCGTCCCCTGAATTCTCAAGCGGCAGCGCCCTTCCCAGCCGCCTTCGAGGTTGTTTCGATTCTGAGGCGCGAGATGCAGCAGTTCGAATTTTATTGAAGACGCGCCACGGGAAATGTTCTGAGGCAGTTCCAATAGCCAGAGTGCGAATTCGTCTTGATTAAGCAGTTGCGGCGTCTCAACGCCGATGACGCGCGAAGCAGTAATTGAATCTTTTTCCCAACGGATTCCGGCCGCCTCCGAGGGAACGGATGCCTGAAAATCAGGCGAACAAAACCTCGCCACCGCTGCGGGCTCCCCGGCCAGCAAAGCCTTGGAAAGTGCGGAGAAACCTATTTGGCCCAAACGATTTCCATAGTGCTCACATTCCCAAAGAAACGCACGCTCCGCAGCCGGCAAGATGGAATCATCCGCCGAGTCGGCATCCGCAGCGCCAGAGGGAGTATTAGCAGCGGAAGAAACCGCGCTGTTGGCGTCGTTTGAGCTGGCGTCATCAGTGTTGCCGTGGCAGCCCGCCGCCAGAGCAGCGACCACAAAGCATAAGGCAACCGGAATGAGAGCCAGACAACGCACCGAACCAGCGCCTCCAGAAGTGTCCTGGCCACAACTTCGCTTTCGACGACCGGAATTGCGTTGTTGTGTCGAAATACGGGGAAAAAGTCGCACGTTTCATAGTGCGACACACAACTCACGGTTCGATTGTACTCGCCGAACGACTCATGTTCAATCGACACGCCCGCCCGTGCGGCCATGGCGAAACCGCTGCGGTTTTTGTCGAATTCGCTATGCTTTAGCGTCCTTCTTGCTCTGGCCCAAGCCGGCAACGGTTACGCCAATCAGGCCCGACGCAAACGCCGCCCAGAGCAACCGCCCTACACCCGGTTCGGGAACCAAAAAGTCGGTATTCACATCCGGGAAAAAAATGCTGGCGGTCAGAGGAAACGCCAATGCCGCCAGCATGCCTCCCAGCAGACAGCCCGCAATGCAGGAAACCAGCAGCCGGGGCCGCAACAACGAGAGCGCCAGCGCCAAGCCGATTCCCGCTCCCATGAGGCCCAGAGTAGCGCCTTGTACGACCATGGTTTTTAGAAGGCGTTTGTTCTCGAAGTCTAGGGAGCTGTGTAAGGCGTTTCCCACGGCTACTGCGCCCACGGCAATCAGCCCCGCGACCAACCCCACGAACAAGCCTCCCCAAACGGCCCCGAGCAAGTTCCGGCGCAGCAGTTGTTCAGCCGCCGCCAGCGACAACCCCAAGGCGAACGCCAGAACCGCCACGGAGAACATCGCGTTCCTGGTTTGCGCCGTCGCGGTCGCCGCATGGAGCCGATTCAATTGTTCGGCGGGCGCATTGCCGGTCACGGCGCGCAACTCCTCCGGCAACTGAAACACGGAGGGAATCAACTGCAACACGCCCCAAGCAGCTAGCCCGGCGAGTAAAGCAACCAGCAAACCTTGCCACGGCGCGATCACGAGCGCCCTTTCGCCCAGCGGCTGAGTAACCACCGCCGTTGCTTCTTCGCCCAAGGTTTCATTCATTCGCACAGGTTTTCCAGTTTTAGTAGCATGAACGATCGAAAAACGCTCAGGAAAAAAGACGAATCAGGCCGCGCCGAACGCCAGACTGATTCACTACGGTTTTGAGGATGAAACCAGAGGCAGGATTTCGATGGCGTCAAACTTGCCGACCTCCATGCTGGCGCCCCCAACCACCAATAAATGCTCCGCATCGAATGGCAACAGGCGGTGAAAGAAACGAGCGGTGGGCGTCTCGGAAACAATTTCCCAGGCCGAGCCATCGCTCGACAAACGTTGCAGACTGCCTTTGATGGTGCTCACATAGAGCCGCCCGCCGGTGGCGAAGGCCGATGCTCCGAAGCCGGTCATGCCGTCGGGTCCAACAAGTTGAGGACCGCGCGACCACTCTCCCGTTGCCGGGTCAAAAATAGCAACGCGCCGCGTGGGGCCGCCTTTTTTTTGCATTCCGCCAATCGCATAAATTTTTCCGTCATGCGCCGCGAGCGCCAACGCGCGCCGCTGGAAAGGAGGTTTCGGCAACGCCTTCCAAGTGGGTGTTTTCGCCGACAAGTCGAGCACCCAGGCCGTTTGGAGCCAAACCGTTTCAGCCTCGCCGGCCATGGTCCAACCGCCAACCACGAAGATTTTGTCATCCAGCACGGCCGCATCGTGCGACGACCTGGGTTCGGGAAGCGCGGCGAGGTTTGTCCAGCGATTGGTCTGAGGATCGAACGCCGCCACCTCAGCCCGCGACCACAAATCGTGCTGTTCGCCTTCGGCGTTCTTGGCCGTAAAGCCGCCAATCCGATAGAGCTTGCCGCCGTGCGCCACCAGCGCCAAGCCCTGCAAACCGGGCCCTTCACCTAACGTTTCCCAGGCCTGGGGGTTCGCCAGATTTAGGCGACGAAGCGTGTGGGCCTGCATCGTACTGCCGTACGAATGGGCGCGGCCGGTGTGGCCGCCATAAACGTAAAGAGCGCCGTCGGCAATCGCGGCGCCAAAACTGGTAACCTTCTCCGGCAGCAGCGGGTATTGGCCGCCGGCGTCCTTCTTGCCTGTATCTTTTGCGAAGGCCGTGTTTGCGGCTGGAAAAGATGTCGTCATGATCAAAATTGCCAACGGAATCAGAATGGCCAACGGAAAAAGTTTCATCGGAAATCCCTTTGAAGAAAGGATGTGTATGGGCGCCGCCATTCTCCGCGGTTTCTCGCCCATAATCAAGCGCGATCTGAAAGGTATCCGCATAATGCGGGCAGGCCCTCAATAGCACGCCTCGGCCGCTCCGATTACAATTGTTGGATTCAGCAGCATCGCGTTCGTTTCTCGGAGTGTTCGGCATGAATTACAAAATTCCCCGCTGCCAAGCGACGCCTTGGTCGGAACATCAGGCGGTGTTCACCATCGATGGCAGGGAACGCCTGCGTTGGCATTTTGGTCCTCAGTATCCGCGTCCTTTCTTTTTTCCTTTCATCGGACCTCTCGGCGATTCGCTCACCCGCATGGGGCATCCTGGAGCGCCGAACCACGATCACCACCGCTCCATTTGGTTCGCCCACCATAAGGTGTTGGGCATCGACTTTTGGAGCGACAAAACCACGGCTCGCATCGAGCAAAAAGACTGGCTCAGTTACACCGACGGCGAAGAAGAAGCCGCCATGGCCGTCACGCTGGGTTGGTTCGATGGCCACGACCCGGCGCCCTTGCTGGAGCAGGAGCTTGTGGCGGCGGTGCGTCCTCTGAACGACGACGAACTGCTGCTCGAACTGCAATCAACCTTCCGCCCGCTGGCCAGCTCTTTGGAGTTCCAACAGACGAATTTCGGTTTTCTCGCCGTACGGGTGGCGAAGTCGATTTCCGGAAGGTTCGGCGGCGGCGTGCTCACTGGCAGCGAAGGCGGCCAAACCGAAGCGAATCTGTTCGGCTTGCCCTCGCGTTGGATGGATTACAGCGGACCGACCCGCCCCGGCGACCAAGGGCTGACCTATTTCGATCACGCCGCGAATCCTCACTACCCGGCCAAATGGCACGTTCGGGAAGACGGTTGGATGGGCGCTTCGGCCTGTCGCGACGGCGCGCTGGTCGCCTCGAAGGAGTCGCCCTTGGTGGTGCGTTACTTATTGCACGCGCATCGGGGGCAAGTAGATTCAGACCGCGCCAATGCACTGGCCGAACAGTTCAATCAGTCGCCGGCTTTTGTGGTGGCGCGGGCCAAGAGCAGTCACACCACCTACGAGATTCGTCGTCAGGCGGCAAGTTGAAGCGGCGAAAAAAACAAGCCGCCCATTTCCAATTGCCGTTCATCTAAAATCCCGGCATTTTGAAAATGCCGGGCTTTTTATTAGAGCACATCGAAACGAAGTTTTTCGCCCTGCGGAATTCCATCCTAGAGGACGTCAATCGTGAACACGTGGGGGCGAACGCCGCTGTTGATTCTTTGCGGGGCGGTGGCGGCTTCGGCCGCGTTGCTGGCGTCGCTGGGCCAGTTTACTCCGGTCGTCGAACCCGATACGCAGAGCTATCAAAACCTGCCGCTCGATTCGCTCCACGGCGCTCTGGGCGGATATCGCACGGTCGGATATCCGCTGTTTCTTCGCCTGACGGAGCCTCTGGCGGCGAACAGCCAGGCGATTCCCTTTGCCCAGTTCGCGCTGCACGTATTGGCCGTGTTGGTGTTCTATCGAGGACTTCGCCCCTGGGTGGCGGCCGACGGTTTACGCGCTACTGTAGCCGGAGTGTTGCTGTTTTCCAATGTGTTGTTGCGATACAACGCCTCGCTGATTACCATTACCGATGCACCGGCGTCGTCGTTGGCGATTCTTACCGTCGGTTGGCTCTTGTGGCTGGTCCGCGAGCCGAAGCGAACGTTGCTTTGGTTCACGTTTGGCTGCTCCTTGTTCGCGACCTGCCAAACACGCGCCGCTTATGTGTTTCTCGTCCCGCTGGCGCCGCTCTTGGGCCTTGCATTGTGGCGGTTGAAAGCTCGTTTGCGCGACACCCAACATCAGCCGCGAACCCGCTTCGCCCTGGCGTTGTGCGTGGTGAGCGCGGCGCCGCTGTTGGCCTTTTGCCTGCTGCGGTGGAGCGTGGTTGGCGAGTTTGGCATTGTCTCGTTCAGCGGCTACGAACTGATGGGCGTGGCCGGCCAATTTCTCGACCCCGACTTCGCCGCGCAATTGCCGGAGGATGTCCGGCCCTTGGCCGAAGCGGGCTTGGCGCGACAAAAAAAGTTAGCGCAAACCAAACCGCACATGGCCGTGGGCGCGGTCGGCCATTACCTCGCCATGGAGCAACGTTACGATAGTTTGGTCTGGGAAGTGTACGGGCCGGCGGCCGATGCATTGTACGGCTCCAACATCGTGTTGAAGAACCGGAAGTTGCAACACTTGGCCACGACCGTACTCGCCGCCCGGCCGAAGTTGTACGCCATGTGGCTGGTCAAGGCGGTCCGGCAAGGCTTCCGCATGCTGGCAATTGAGTTCATCGGCCACCCGCTGAATTTATTGCTACTGGCGGCGCTGTTCGCAGCCTGGGCTTGGCGGCTCTTGTTCCAGCAACGCAGCTTGGCAAACTCGTCGGAAAACAACAGTGCGGAAGACATCGCACAAGAAAACATCGTGGCGGCGAGGAACTTGCTGATGCTGGTCGGGCTCGGTTTCGCTCTCTCGAAGTTATTGTTGGTCGTTCTTTTGGCGCCGCCCTATGGCCGGTACATGGACGCCGGCGGCGTATTCCTGCCCACCGTTCTCGTGGCCGCCGTGTGGGAGCAAGCCAGCCACCTTTCCCAGCGAACGTTCCGTTAGCATTTTGTTCACGCAGCTATTGGCTATCAAAGAAGTCGGCCACGCTCCACGTCTGGCCGCCGACGTCGACCACATCTCCGGGAAGTAATTTTCGCCGCCGCCGTATTTCGGTTTCGCCGTTGACGCGCACCTCACCGCCTTGAATCAAGAGTTTTGCCTGGCCTCCTGTGTCGGTGATGAAGTTCAGTTTCAGGAATTGGTCAAGCCGAACAGAAGCATCTTCGGTGGGCATTTTGTCTTTCGGTAAAGGTTGCGTAATTTGCGTAATGTCGTCGAGAAGAAGCCGGGCTTCTGAATGAACGCTCCCAGGATTCTCCGCTGGCAGCCGGCTACTTCATCGATCCGATCATTTTTTCAAATTCCTCTTCGCCGCCAGCGGCCCACTCCTCTTCGGGCATCAGCAGCATCAACATGGCGAGATTGCCATTTTTGGCCGTGAAAACGGTCGTTATTTGTCGAAATTCGGCGCCATCGTCGTTTTTAACTTTGGCAATCTGCACATTGCACTCCTCGCCGCGAATCGTGTAGGCGCGTGTCTCGGCTTCGATTTCCTGCAGGTTTTGACTCCCGCCTTGTTGTTGGAGGCTTTGGGTCATTTGCTGCTTCATTTGGCCTTCATCGCCCATGCCGGCGGGAAACGCCATCAGCATCAGCATATGTATTTGCCCCGATTCGCCTGGCTCTCCGCCAAAGGCAGCCATCTTGACCCCCATGTTCATCGAAAACTTGGGGTCGTAGCCGCTAGGCGGTTCGATATCGATGATCGACTGCGCGGTTTTGTTCACGACCGCTGGATCGGTGCTGGCCACATCCTTGAACAAAAAATACGATCCGACCAAACAACCGCCGCACATCAGCACCATCAGGCCACCTCCGATGCCCAGCACCCAGAGCAGAATCCTCACCCCGCTCGATTTCTTGGGGCCTTGATTTGGCGAATCGGAATAGACGTTGGGGTTTTCATCATAACCGCCAGACATAATCGCTCCTTCTCATTGAGTGTCGTAGACCGCCAGCCCTGCCGACAAAACGTCATTTTTGAAATCGTTCATGCGCATGAGAAAGAGACCAACTGCGGTTGGCGCCGCCGACGACGGTGCGATTTTCCGACTGCCCGTCTTCCGACCTTCCTCACACTCACAACCAGAGATTCCAGGAAAGTCTACCCGAAATGCGACGTTCGTGTTGGAAATGGCCACTCAACCCGCTTTAGAGTCCGGCGGTTTTCCAGCCGTCGCGGTAGTCTTCGTGAACGAAACGATTAGCCAAGTCGGAGTTGGTGAAGGCGAGTTTTTCGGCGTCCCATTTCAGTTCGCCGACGACGATGTCGCTGCCGCCGCCATCGCCGCCGACGCGCGAAGCAACCACGCCCAACAACACCGTTTCGGTCAGGGGCCCGGCGTAGGCGAAACTGCTATTGGGCGCCTTGCCGGTTTTGATGCCGTCGATCCAAACTTGGTAATGATCCAAACCGCCGACGCTGGGCAGGTTGGCGTCCTGGAATTTTTCCAAGGGGTAAAGAACGGGCGCTCCGCCATGCTTACAAAGCAGCGTGCCCTGTTCACCCACCAGAATCACGCCCGACTTCGGCAGCTCCGTGTTCAAGGGGATATCGGTTTCTTCCAGCGGCGGCAACTTGCCGCCGTCCGACCAAGTCATGCCTATTTCCTTGCCGCTGGTGTGCTTGGTTCCGGGGAACCGGTAGCGGAGGATTTCCGACTGGGGAAAAGTTTCCGGCATCGGCTTGGGGCCCACATAAGAAATGCTGGTCGGCGCGCCCAATTCGAGCGACCAGACCACCGGGTCAATAATATGGCAGCCCATGTCGCCCAAGGCGCCGGCGCCGAAATCGAACCAGCCCCGCCACTTGAAAGGATGGTAGAGCCCTTGCTTGAATGGCCGTTGCGGCGCGCCGCCCAGCCAGAGGTCCCAATTGAGTGAGGAGGGAATGGGGTCGGACCCGGCGGGACGCGTTTGGCCTTGGGGCCAAATCGGCCGATTCGACCAAGTGTGCGCCATTTTGATTTTGCCAATGGCGCCGCTTTGAATGATGGCCGCCAGCGTTCGATAGCCGCTGCCGCTATGCCCCTGGTTGCCCATCTGGGTTGAGACGCCCGCCTTGGCGGCGGCTTGTGTTAAAGCACGGGCTTCAAACAGCGTGCGTGTGAGCGGCTTTTGGGTGTATACCGCCAAGCCATGTTGCAGGGCCAGCATCGTGGCTGGCGCGTGCATGTGGTCGGGCGTGCTGATCGTGACGGCGTCGAGCTGTTTGTGTTCCTTGTCGAGCATACGGCGAAAATCGACATACGCTTTTGCCTTGGGCCATGCTTCGGCGGCGTTGCCGTATCCGCCGCGCCGATTCTTGCCGGTGTCGACATCGCAAAAGGCCGCAACCTGGGCGTGCTTGGCGGCGCCGTTGATGTCGGTCCAACCTTTGCCACCCACGCCCACGCCGGCCACGCGAACGATTTCATTCGGAGATTTCGCCGAAAGAAACGCCGGGGCGGCGAACGTGGAGGCGGCGCCGAGCGAAGTCGTTTTGAGAAAGCCGCGGCGGGAGAGTGAGCGTGTCATGGTTTTTGCCTTGAATTCGTGAGCGCGGGAGAGGGTTGCTTGCCGGGCTTTCAAGTATAATCGGTAGCGAGTTGGCAAGGAAATCCATGCCGCTGAACAAATTCATGTAATACTTCAGTAAGGGGAGGAAAGAAGGAAGTCGGGCGCCATGGATGAAACACAGAAAAAAATATTTTTACCACAGAGAGCACCGAGACCACAGAGAAAATATGAAGATGCTGAAAAGGCGATTTTTTACGACCGTGCGGTCCAGAAATTAGATGAGTCCATGAAAAACTGTATGGCGCCAGTAGCAGTTCTTTCTTTTGCCGTGGCGGCGATGTGCTTGTTTTCAGACGCGGCGACGGCCGAGGAAAAAAGCCCCGATATCGTTCGGCCCAACATCGTTTGGATCGTCGCCGAAGACATGAGCGCCACGCTCGGCTGTTACCAAGACGCATACGCCAACACGCCCCACATCGACAGCCTGGCGCGGCGGAGCGTGCGTTACACCCAGGCGTTCGCCAGCGCGCCGGTTTGTTCGCCGGCGCGTTCGTGTTTGATCACCGGTTGTTACGCCCCCTCGACCGGCACGCAACAAATGCGTTCGGCGTTCCCATTGCCGAAAAAAATGCGAGGCTTCCCGACGCTGCTGCGCGCTCGAGGCTATTACACCACCAACAATGTCAAAACAGATTACAACACCGGCAGTTGGCGGGAAATCATCAAAGCCTCCTGGAATGAAAGCAGCAATACGGCGCATTGGAGAAACCGCCCGCGCCGGACTCAGCCCTTTTTCAGCGTTTTCAATCTCATGACCACGCACCAGAGCCGCACCATGGTTTGGTCGCGCGAGCGGTTCGTGGAACAAGTGCAAAGCCGTTTAAGCGCCAACGAAATTCATGATCCGGCCGCCGCGCCGCTGCCGCCTTATTACCCCGATACGCCGGTCGTTCGCCGCACCGTGGCCCGGTTCTACGATTGTGTCAGCGTGATGGATCAGGAAGTCGGCGCCATACTCAAACAACTCCAAGACGACGGCCTGGCTGACGATACCATCGTGTTCTTTTATTCCGACCACGGCTCCGGCATGCCCCGCCATAAACGAGCCTTGCTCGATAGCGGCATGCATGTGCCGCTGCTGATCCATTTCCCGAAAAAACACCAACAGTGGGCGCCGGCGCGTGCGGGCCAAGTGGATGCTCGGCTGGTGAGTTTTGTCGACTTTGCTCCCACGGTTCTCAATCTTGCCGGCGCGCCGATTCCGAGCTACATGCAGGGCAAGGCATTCTTGGGCAACCGGGCATTCTTGGGCAAGGACGCCGCAGCGCCCCGCAGGTGGGTGTTTGGGCATCGCGACCGAGTGGACGAAGCCTTTGATTTGGCGCGTTCGGTTCGCGGCGAACGGTATCTCTATATCCGAAATTACATGCCGCACCTGGGCTATAACCAACCGACCGCCTGGCCCGACCTGGGTCAGATTCGCCATGAATTTTATCGCCTGACCGATTCCTCTCGCGTGTCCGCCCCGCTGTGGAATTTCGTCAAGCCGACGCGTCCGACCGAAGAGCTTTACGATTGCGAGCAAGATCCGTTGAACTTGCATAATCTGGCGGCGTCTCCGGAACAAACCGGCGTGCTGGCGCGCATGCGGCAAGTACATCTGCGGCATCTCCAAACGACCAAGGACCTAGCGTTTTTTCCGGAGTCGGAAGCCTGGAAACTTTTTGCCGGTTCCAATCCTTGGGATGCAGCGCGTCGGCCGGAGTTTGATTCCGCCGGCTTGCTGGAATTGTATCGCGTCGCGGGCGACGTGGGTCTGGCGAATGAGCCGGCGTTTTTGGCGCATCTCAAGAGCGGCCGCCCCGCAGTGCGTTATTGGGGCGCTGTCGGGCTGACTGCTCGCAAAACACTCACCGCCACGGCGCGCCGCCGTTTGGAAGAGACGTTAAAGGATGACTCGCCGGCGGTGCGAATTGCCGCCGCCGATGCGCTAGCACGACACGGCGGCGCGGCAAAGGCGGCGCCGGTGCTGATCGGTCTGCTCCAGCACGACGACCTGAACGTGGTCTTGCATGCGGCGCGCACAATCGAAATATTGGGCGAAAAAGCCCGCTCGGCGATTCCCGCCATGCAACAACTGGCCACCCGCGCCGCAGCATTGCGACCGGCGAACACGCCAGCCACCTTCGTGCTCTCGCCCGAGCAAGATCTGGCCATGTTTTGTAGTTTCGCCGCCCAGGGATTTTTATCGCGCGTGGACAAAAAACAATAGCCGCTCCCGACACATGAAACTCCGTGTGCTCCGTGGTTGATTCGTAGGCGATCACCGGGGTAACGCGATGAAAAAACATGGTCATCGCCGTGCATGGTGAACGTCGCCAGACGAAACCACGAAAGACACTAAAAACACGAAAGAGACTGGGAAAAGCAAACACGTTCATTCTCCTTTTCCTTTTCCTTTTCCTTCTTTCGTGTCATTCGTGATTTTCGCAGGGCGTTTTCGGCGGCGTGGCCCACAACGCGGCGAAAATGAGCGGAACAAACATCGCGGCGAACACCCACAGCGAGATGGCGTAGTTGCCGCGCATGTCGAAATTGACGCCCATCATGAAGGGGCCCAAACTACTGCCGGCAACCGCGGCGGTTTGTGCGCTGCCGCGAATTTTGCCGACATGCGCGCGGCCAAAGTAGCGCGGCCAGAGTGTGTTGGCCGTCGGCGCGAGCAAGCCTTGCGAAACCCCGAACAGCGCGAACGATACCGTCAGCCAAAGCCCCGATTCCTGCAACAAAAACACGCTGCTGAGAAACATGCCCGCCAGCGAAACGACGACCATCCACCGCAGGGGAACGCGGTCGGCCAATATGCCGCCGAGCAATTGCGTGGCGGCGATGCAACCAAACAGCAGCGAAAGAGCGGCGTCGGCGTCGGTGGCGGTGTAGCCGTGAATACCGTACAGCCGGTGAACGTTGAACACCAATCCGGTCACGACCATCGACCAAACCGCCATCACGAGCAAGATGATCCAGTAGGCGCGCGATTGCAGCGCTTCTCCCAAGGTAAAATTCACTTGCAATGCGGCGGCGTTCTGATTGTTTTTCAAGGAGTGGGCGTCTGGCGGGGTGTCGCCATCGGGCGCCAGGCCGATATCTTCGGGGCGGTCTCGAAAGAAGATCAACAAAACGGGGCCCATGACCAACCAAACAATCAGGCCCAAACCAACGTACGCGCCCCGCCAGCCGAATTGGTCGATCATCAGGCGAATCAGCTTGGGGACTTGTCCCATCGAGGCGACAACCACCACGCTCGTGATTCCCACCGCGATTCCCAAACGCCGATGAAACCACATCGCGACGGTATTGGAAGCTAGCAATGTTAGCGCGCCTTGCCCCAACAGACGCAGCAAAAAGAACGCCACGAATAACGACGCCAACCCCTGTGCGGAGGAGGCGACCAGGCATGCGAACCCAAAGCAAATGACCACGCCGGTCATGGTGCGGCGAATGCCGTGTTTGTCCATCAGGGCGCCGACCAGCGGCAAAAACAAACTTGCCAGCAACGTGCCCAGGCCATAGGCGCCGGTCAGTTGGCTGTCCGATAAATGAAACGCCTCGCGGAAGTAGCTGTTAAAAACCGAGACCGCAAACGTCTGGCCGGGGCTGGTCATCACTTGCGCGACAATACTCACGCAAATCATCACCCAACCATAATAAACCGGCGAATGGTTGGTGATCCAATCTGTTCGGAGGGGGCGTAACGCAGTTGTGGAGGAAGACATTGCAGGGTGGCCGGGCGCCACACGGAAGGAGGGGGGAACTCGAAAGAGTCCCCATTCTACCAGATGGGCTCCTTGGCCGCATCGGCAGGTTGTTGCAAGCGAGAGAGGCAAAAACGGGGGTGAGCAGCGGCAAGAAACGCCCTTTTATTGAGGGGAGAGCGCCCGGGGAATTACTCCCGCCGTTCTGTTTCCACGCGGTCGACCAGCAGCACGCGCAGGTCACAAACGTTGGTGTGTGTCGGCCCGGTGAGCAACAAGGTTTCCAACGGCTCGAAGAAATGGTAGGCGTCGTTTCGCTCCAGGTAACTTGCGGGTGAGAGGTTTCGCCGCCGTGATTCCTTGGCCGACGCTTGATCGATAAACGCGCCGGCGGCGTTGGTTGGTCCGTCTTCACCATCGGTGCCGCCGGAAAGCAACGCGACGCCTTGGAGCGCCGCGGCGCCCCGCTTGTTTTGCAGTTCCTCCAAGGCCGCCAACACGAGTTGCTGGTTGCGTCCTCCATCGCCGCGTTGTTCCACGGGCGCCAGTTTGACCGTCGGTTCGCCGCCGCTGATTAAGCAGTCGGGGCCGGGCTGTTGGAGCATCGTGATAGCCATTTCCGCCAAGTGGCGCCCCACGTTTTCGGCAGCGCCTTCCGACCTGCCGGCCGATGTCATGGCATGGCTGTAGCCGCGTTTCTCGGCTTCCAAACCGGCGGCGTCGACCGCCACGGCGTTGTTTCCAATCACAAAATGCCGGTTCACCGGCGGCGGCGCATTGAGGTGTTCGTTCTCCGACGCAACCGACGCGGCGCGGGCGTCGAGCCAATGGCGAATCGGCAGGATGGCCGGTTCGGAAGCAGCGCCAAAACGATCCAAAATGTCACGCGCCGCCAGCGGACGCGGCTCCGTGAGAACCGTGGGTCCGGAGGCGATCATGTCGAGCGGATCACCCAAGACGTCGGAAATGATCAGCGTGATTAGCGTCCCGGCGTTGCAAGCCCTGGCCAATCCGCCGCCCTTGATTTGGCTCAAATTTTGTCGGACCAAATTCAGTTCTTCGATATTCGCGCCGGCCGCGCTCAACCAACGCGTGACCGCCTGTTTGTCGGCCAGCGAAATTCCCTCGGCCGGCGCCGGCAACAAGGCCGACCCGCCGCCGGAAACCAGTGCGATGCAAAGGTCGTTGGCTTCGAGCGAGGAAACCATCTGCAAGATGCGGCGGGCGCCCAGAACGCCCTCCGCCGTTGGTTCGTTCCTTCCCGCCGGGCGGCCAGGGTGCAGATGAATTCGCCGCTCGCCGGAAACGCAATCGGCGGGCGCATTGACCCAACCGGCAAGCTGCTTTTCCTGGGCGACTTTTTCACCCAACGCCTGTTCCAAACCGAGAGCCATGCCGCGCCCCGCCTTGCCCGCGCCCACGACAACAATTTTTCGGACATCGCGGAGCGACACGGAATGATCGCAAATTTGCAACAAGCCGCCTTTTACTCTGACGTTCTCCCGCACCAACCGCTCACTGTCGACCGCCGCCACTCCGGCCCGCCAGATTGCTTGCACATCGATTCGAAGTTGTTCGGTGGATCGTTTGGTCATCTTTTTCACGCATGCCGCTCTGTTGGAGTGTACGCTTCAGCGTGTTTCCGTCTGTACAAAGCGAATCCAGTTCAGGCAGGTGTTGTGCGCAGGCTGTTGGGGGCCAAGTTCGAGGGTTAGCCGGCCATCGTTTACGTGAACCACGATTGTTTTTTCGAGAAAACTTCCAGCCGCCGTGGTGATATCTTGCACAAGCAACTGTTTCTCAATCCGCAGCCGTTGGCCGCTTTGCCGGTGCGTGGCGTCGCCCACACACACCGTGACCACCCAGGCGCCGTTGGGAACCACGCACTCCCAACGGTCGGCCTCTCGGGTGAAGAGAAAGGTATCGCGGTACGGCTGGGAAAGCGTATTTCGCTTGCGGGAGTTGTCGGAAATGTCGCGACTCCAACCGTAGCCGCGTTTCTCGTCGAACGGCAGGCCGACATCGTTGGTGAATTCGGGAACCGATGGCGACGCCTTCGGCGTGAAGTTAAACAAACGTTGCGTTGCAGCGCGAACTTGAAATTCGGCCGGCAATTTTTCCAGAACGCCATCGGTGTGTGGTGGCTGAGGACTTCGCGGCAAGGAAGCGTTTTTGGGGTCGAGCGGTAGTGCGTCGTGGCGGTCGGGGAGGCCATCGGCGTCGGCGTCGGTGGGAGAGAGCCGCTTGAAATTCACGTCGGGCAGGTCGGCAATGGCGGCCCACCATCGAATCGCGAATTGGCCGCGCGTCATGGCGCCGGTGAGCGCCGGCAATTTCACAGACGGCTGTTTGATTCGGCGCGTGGCTTGGCTCACCTGCCGCCGCCACTTTTCGCTGGCGGGCTGGTCGGCATGGAAGGCGACGTCATCATGCCGGAGCGGAAGCAGCCCGCCGGCAGCCAACAGGTTGGCCGCCACATAGGCTTCGTCGGTCGGAACGAGATCGCGAAAGGGCCACAGCGCCATCGGCTGCCCGCCATCGCGCCGTGTGCATAAGCCCAGCCGCAGGCGTGTGAGTAACGATCGATCAAAGGGAATCTCGCGCAATGCCGTTTTCGTTTTTAGACTGACCGCCGCGGCTGCGCCGGCAGCCTGCCCGATGTGAATGCACTGGTCGTGGAGGCGAATCGCGGAACTCACGATGCTGGAATACCCCAGGTTTTTCTGGGCGCCCAGCAAGCCGTTCAGCTTGGCGGGAATCAGGCTTCGCAAGGGAAACAGGCTGAGCCCGGCGTAGGGCGGGCCCCACGTGCGGCCCCGTTTGAAGTACGACTGCCAAGCGGTTCCTTGGGCGTCGTTCGGCAAAAACGTGCGGCCAGTCATGTGGAAGTCGTACTCAAATTGCCAAGCGGTAACGCCATCGTGGTGCATCACACGCGCATACGTTTCGCTTTCCGGACCCAGCGGCGTGGTGTCTTGTTGACGCAGCATGTACATCGCCTGGAGCCGCAGCGATTCGCGAATGTACGGCTTGAACGGCATGCGGTCGGGCGTGCCGAACTCCTGGCTCAAACGCATGCGGCGAAACCGATGGGCCGGGTCTTGTTGACGATCATTCACCGTGGTTTGCAAGTGATACAACATGCCAAGTGAGTGTTGTTTGGCGTCGTCGAAAACAATCTGCCGTTGCTCGCGCGACATCACCACGATATTTTTCCTCGACGCGCCGGGCTCGTTTTTTTCCAAAGCCTCGACCACATGTCTAGGCAATACATCGAGCGGGTAATCCTGCACCAGCCAGCAGAGCAACACGGCGTCGGGGCCGGTTACGTTTTCCAAGCCGTAGTGGTCCACGATGCGGCGCGACTGGTAAACAGCCTCCACGCTGGCAAACGCCCGCACCGGTCGATGCGGCCAAGGTAGTGCGTCGTGCTCTTTTTTTGTCAGCCCTGTGGTGTTGAAATAACGCCGCTCGTCGAAATGGGGCGGACGAGGAATAATGGCGTCGGTATCGGCCTCTTGGAGCACCATGCAATAGCTGATCGGGTTCATATCGGTTAGCGGGAACCCGGTTCTTTTTTCGGGCGCCAACGGTTCGCCGTATTTGCTTTTTAGATCGGGTCCAAATTCAAAAGCGGCGCCGGATAATTGAATGGCATCGCCCCAGTCGGAGGCGTCGATCGTGATTTTCGCCTCTACCGTGAGTTCATCGGCCGTGGCGGAATTGGTCGACCGAAAACGCATGCCGCGCAACGTTTGCCCGTCGGCGGAGAGCAACGCCGCGGTGGGAGCATAGTGGGAGATCACGCGTATCTGCCCGCGCTCGACGTAAGGACGAATCATCTGTTGGAAAATCGCTTCTGCTTCGGCGGGCCGGCAGGTGGTTCCCACGATGGTGTTTCCCGGCGAAGGATGGCCAAAATTCTCGCGGTTGTGTTGCTCGATGCGGTCGAGAAGCTCCTTGAATAGCCCAGAGCGGGGAATTGCAGGCCGCCGCCGAATCGAACGGCGGCGGGTTTCTTCTTGCGAGCGGTTCTCGTCAATCGCGACCAGCGCTTCGGCGGTGAACTGCCCTCCCAGCCACTCGATGTCGTTGACCAGCACAATTTTGCCGACGCCCATGCGGGCGGCTTGAATTGCTGAGGCCCAGCCCGATTCCGTGCCGCCCACCACCAGCAAGTCGGCCTGTATTTTCGGCGTATCGGCCGCGAACGCGAACGTGGTGGTTAATAAAAGGAAAACGTAACTACTCAGCGATGATCGCACGATGCTTTTTGCGAGAACCACGAATGGACACAAATTCACACGAATGAATTTCAACGGGCTCTCAGGTT
>QIKY01000178.1 GCA_003233175.1 Planctomycetaceae bacterium
ACGTGCATAGCGAACCCATCACGGCGATGGCCATCGGCCGCAACATGTCGGCGCCGGCGCCAATTCCGTACGCCAAAGGCAGCAAGCCGAGAAAGGTTGTCAGGGAGGTCATGAGCACCGGCCGCAGACGACGACGGCCAGATTGAATCATCGCCTCCTTGAGCGGCAAACCCTGACTGCGCAAATGAGAGACGTAGTCGAACATCAGGATGCCGTTCTTGTGAACGATGCCCATCGCGATGATCGCGCCTAGAATCGAAACGATGTTCAAACTCATACCGGTTAACCACAGCGCCGCAACCACGCCGAACAACGCCAAGAGCGCTCCCAGCCAGATCGCGAGCGGCTCCAGGAACGTGCGGAATTCCAGCACCAGCACGGCGTACACCAAAACGAGCGCCGCGAACAAGACAAATGTGAGGTTGCGAAACGACTCCTGCTGCTGTTGGTACAACCCGCCGAATTCGATCCTGGCGTTGGGCGGCAGGTCGATGGTTTCGGCCAACTTGGCCTTGATCGCCGAGATGCCGCGTCCCATATCAATTCCTTCAAACCGCGCCGAAACCGCCACCAGTTGCCGCAGGTCTTCGCGGTGCATTTCCAGGATACCCGGTTCATGTTCGATTTTCGCCGCATCTTGCACGGTCAGATTAGCGCCCGCCAAGGAGCGAATCGGCAGCGACGCCAAACTCCGTTGCCGCTGGTGCGTTGCCGGTTCGGCCAACACGCGGACATTATACGTGCGGTCTCCCTGCAACACGTATGACGAGATCGTGCCGATCATGGTGGCCTGAATTTCGGCGCCCAGCGACCGGGGCGTCAGCCCGGTTCTCGCCAGTTTGGCCACGTTGGTCCGCAGCCGCATTGTCGGTCCCGCCACGATCAAACCGTTGTTGACGTCGACGACGCCCGGAATTTCTTCGATCGCGGCGGCGATTTCCTTGGCTTTCGTTTTCAGCAACTCGGCGTCGGTTGAAAATATTTTGATCTCGACCGGATTCGGCGACCACGTGAGGTCGCCGATGAGGTCACTCAGAACGCCGGGGAATTCGAATTGCAGCGCCGGTTCGGCGGCGTTTGCCTTGGCCCGGATTTCTTCGATCACTTTTTCCGTGCTGCGCGCGTGATCGTGTTTCAGTTTGACCAGGAAGTCGCCTGTGTTCGGTTCGGCAATAGCCAGCGCAAGCCGCGCGCCGGTGCGTCGCGAGAAACTCTCGATCTCCGGCGTCTGGCGGAGGATCTGTTCGATATGCATCAGCATGCGGTTGGTTTCGGTGAGGCTGGTGCCCGGCCGCGAGTAGTAGTCGATGATGAACGCGCCTTCGTCTTGAGCGGGGAGGAAGTCGGATTCCAACTGCGTGTACAGCCCGACTCCCCCGACCGCCACCAGCGCCATGCACAACGCCGCCGCCGCCGGGAATCGCAACATTCTGGTCATGACCCAAGCGTAAAGCGCGATCAGCCGCCGTAGAACCGGCCCGCCTTGTTCAAGCTCTGTCTGACTGCCGCCGCCGCGACGAGCGCCCATCAACAGCCCGGCCGTTACGGGCGTCCAGGTGAGGGCGAGAACGAGTGAGACCAACAAGGCGATCACCATCGTGATGGCCAGTGATCGAAAGAAGACGCCCGGCACGCCATCGAGAAACGCCAGTGGAAGAAACACAACCACTGGCGTCATCGTGCTGCCGACCAACGCCGGGCCGACTTCCTTCATGGCCAACGTGACCGCCGCGACCGACCCCCGACCGGCCAGAATTTTGGCGTAAATCGCTTCCACGACCACGATGGCGTCGTCGATCACGATGCCAACCACCGCCGCGATGCCGCCCAGCGTCATCAGGTTGAAGCTCATGTCGAGCAGCCGCAGGCCGATCAGCGTCAGCAGCACGGTCACGGGAATGACGAGCGCCGCGACGAACGTGGCCGCCGCGCTTCTCAAAAACACAAACAGCACCACCACCGAAAGCCCCAGCCCCAGAATGATGGCCTCCCACACGCTTCGCACGCCTTCGCGCACGAACTGCGATTGATCATAGAAAAACGCCAGTTTCATATCGGGCGGCAGTTCGCGACGAAGTTGTTGGAGTTCGACTTCCAGTTCGTCGAAAATCTGCACGGTGTCGCAGCCCGGTTGCCCGTAGATGTTCAGCAGAACAGCGTCTTGGCCATCGGCGGTAATACGATTGTACTGCGGCGCGGCGCCGCGCCGAACGGTCGCCAAATCTCGAATGCGCACCGGCGCCTGATTCACCCAGGCCACGATCACCTCTTCGATTTCCTCCGGTTTGTGCAACCGGTTGTCGACCACGGCCAGATAAAGTTGATAGTTTTCCTCATGCATTCCAGCGGGCGTGAACTGGTTCGTATCGGCCAACGCCTGCGTGACTTGGGAAAAAGTGAGTTGATTCGCGTCGAGCTTTGCAGGATCGACAACGACGTGATATTCCGGCACACGACCGCCGACAAGATTGATTCGCGCCACGCCGGCGATCCTCAAGAAGCGAGGGTAGATATCGTATCTCGCGGTTTCCCATATGTCGGTGGTGGGCCGCGTTTTGCTCGTCAGACTAATTCCGATCGCCGGGAAGGCCGAAAATGTCAGCCGGTGGACCTGCACGCTGGCGGTCGGCGGCAAGGCGCCTCGAATCTGTGAGAGGCGGCTGAGAACGTAAAGCTCCGACTCTTTCATGTCGGTCGACCAGTTGAAGAACACGTTGATCGCGGCCGACCCGCGCGCCGTCGTGGAGCGAATATTGACCGTGCCGGGAATGTACTTCATCGCTTCTTCGACGGGCCGCGTGATGGTGGCCATCATTTCGTCGGCCGGCATCACTCCGTTGTCGATCAGGATCACGACACGGGGAAAGTTGGTCTGCGGAAACACCGAAGAGGGCATCGTGAAACCGGCATACGCTCCGGCCAAACACAACGCCACGACCAGAAACAAAATCGCTTTTCCATAGCGCAGCACCAGGCCGGCTGGGGCGTCATCAGACGGCGGTTCCGTGGGCGTGTGTGTCATGGCGCCGGAGCCGTTTCCGTTTTGTCCGCCGCCGATGATTGCGGGACGATGGGTTGCGGGACGATGAGTTGCTGGGCCGACTGGCCGGTCGCTTGGGTCAGATCGGCGACCGCCAACGTCAACTCGTTCAACAGAGCCAGAAAACTTTGGCGCGACTGTGCGAACGCGGCGCGGGCCGCGAACACTTGCAGCAGCGTGATCTGCCCGGCTTTGAATTGCTCCTCGAACGGTTGCAAGGCGCTTGAAATATCTTGTGCAAACTCGGCGCGCGATTCTTCGACCAATATCCGCGCCCGCTCGTAACGCTGGATCGCCGCCCGCGCTTCCAGAACCGCTCGATTCTCCAGTTGCGCGGCTGTGATCTGTTGCAGACGCAACTCAGCGAACCTCTGCGCGACCAACGGCTTGCCCGTATTGATGATCGGAATATTGATCTGACCTTGAACGCCCCAGAATTCGGTGGACGACTCGTCGCGCTGCCACATCGGACCAATCTGTAGGTTGGGCCGCCGCATGGCTTTGGCCAGCCCCAGGTTTTCCGCCGCCATGGCCGCCGCTGCGCGAGCCGACGCGACATCAGGCCGATCGACAACCAGTTGCCTTAGCTTTGTCTCGCCGATGGCGACCGATTCAAACAACGCTGCGTTGGAATCTCCCGGCGATATCGTCTCACCCAATGACCGCCACTTCCAATCGAGCCAATTTCTCGATAACTCCAACGGAGCGTTCGCATCAAAATTCAATTGATTTCGCAATAACATCAGCGCCGTTTGGTAGCTTGCTTCGGACAGACGTTGTTGACGATCTGACGACTGCGATTGCAGACGAGCCAACGCAACATCGGCGCTATTGGCTTGCCCGGCGTTTTGGCGTCGCTGGATAACGCCCACCAATTGCTCGTTCAAATCCGCCAGCAACTGATTCATGTCGCGGAGTTCTCGCTGATAAATCGCTGCAAAAAACAGACGCGTGGTCTGCGCGGCGTTCAGCAGTTCGGCTTGTCGGATCACGCCATTTACCTGCTCCCAACTGGCCGCCGCCATGCCGACGCGAAACCGCCGCTGCCCTCCCATTTCAAACGTCTGCATGAGAACGTGTTGCTGGTTGAGCGCACCATCGTTCCCGTTCCGATCCCGACTATAAGGCAAGACCTGCGTCTGAAACTGGGGATTGAACGGATAGGTTTGCGCCACATGATAGGCCGCATGCGCGACCGGTTCACTAGCCCGCACCGCCCTCAGATCAGGATTTCGCTGGAGCGAGATGTTAATTGCGTCGGTGAGTTCCAGTGAACGAATCGGGGCGGGGGCTAACTCAGATTCAAACGATGCCAGCCGCACCACCGGCTTCGTCTTGGACGCTCGATGTGCGCTCGCCGCCGGGCTTTTTTCGGCGAGCGGCGGAGAGAAAACCGCGCTTGCCCCAATCAGTTCGGCGGCGTTTGTTGCTCGGTAGTCCGAAATGATTGCAGGCCCGCGGCACCCTCCCAAAACGACCAGCAACAGCGGGCCAAGCCAGCGCATGAAATCTGGCGGCGCCCAGCGGACCGGATGGTTTGCCAAAATCGTTTTCATGAGAGCCGTGCGGTTTTTAATTGTCGTCTTTCGCTCCGCTAAGGAACGAAACACGCTGCTTTCTCGCACGTTGCCTAGCTCGTTGGGGGAGACGGCTACAATATTATCCGGCGTCAAGCACTACGCGGGCGCACGCCGGAGACGGTAAATTTTACTTAACCGTAATTGGCTTATCGACCGGCAATGCCCTTTATATTTCCCTCATTCCCCCATTTCTTTCGCGGGCGGGTAAAAAAATCGGAAGGTGCGGCATTTAGGAAGAGTTGGTGCGGAGCGGCTGTTCACAAGTTCGCAATTACTTGAAAAGTCAAAACCACCAAGAGCGACAAGCAAACATGACCAATTCGTTCACTGCGGCGGTGCGATAAACTCCACACGGTAAAGACTGACGTAATTGCATCATTCCTAGTGCTTTGTCACAGCTAAGAATTAGGGTTGCAAGATATCAGCCGCAGGGCGCTAGCCCACGGTTTTCCTGCTCAGAACCGTGGGCTAAAAATTAAGCTGTGACAAAGCAACTAGCGTAAATGTCGCATTTTCAGCCGTTTGAGGGATAAACTCCGCAGCCAACCGGCAACGCGTCATCGTCCAGGGTGGTATGCGGTAGCATCTAGCAACCCGTGCTCAACGAGCGGTCCAGCCGCCATCGATCGTGATCGTGGTTCCGGTAATGTTGCGGGCCTGCGAGCTGGCCAGGAACAGAATGGCGGCGGCGATTTCATCGATCGTGATGAAGGCCCGTTTGGGCATCGGCTGGAGCATGATCGTGTCGACCACTTCCGCTTCGGTGATGCCGTGCGATTGGGCCTGACTAGCAATTTGCGCCTCGACCAGCGGTGTTTTAATGTACGAAGGGCAAATGGTGTTGATCGTGATATCGACATCGCCGGTTTCCAGCGCCACCGCCTTGCTGAAACCCAAGAGCCCATGCTTGGCGGCCACGTAAGCCGATTTGTAAGGCGACGCGACCAGCGAATGAATCGAGCCAATGTTGACAATTCTGCCGAAGCCGCGCCGGCGCATGGCGGGCAACAACGCCCGCGTGAGGCGGCAGGCGCCGTTGAGCATCACGTCAATCAGCAACTCCCACTTTTCCGGCGGGAACGATTCCAACGAAGCCACATGTTGCAAACCGGCATTGTTGATTAGCAGCCCGACGTTCTCATCGGCCAGTTGTTGCGCAAAAGCATCGATCTGCGATTGCGAGGCCACATCGAGCGCAACCGCAGAAGCCGTTGCTCCCTCCGGCAGCAGGGCCACGGTTTCACGGGCCGCCGCGATATCTCGATCGGTGGCGAACACGGCATGGCCTTCAGCCGCCAAGGCCAGACACAAGCCGCGTCCCACGCCGCTGCCGGCGCCGCTGATCACCGCTGAAAATTTTTGATCCATTATCGGCTGAATTCTCGGCGCTAATAGTTGTGTTTCACTTTCCATGCCCAATGGACGCAATATACCACCGCAGACGGTTGGAAACGAAACCATTCTTCGTTGAACGGCAAGCCGAAGGCGGCTATTATCCTTTACAGGATATGAAATCAAAGACGCCGCTTTGTCCTTGCCCGCATCCCAAAAACACGAAGCAGTACTTGGATAGGCCCTAAGCCGCCAGCCTGAAATATAGTAATATCGTGATGTTGATTGCTATTTTTTTTCTCTGGAGGAGGCAGTGGTAATACTGTTAGCTTCAATTTCACACTCGGCCCGTTGTACTCTGCATTAACATCATCACCAATAACAGTGGGTTTTCCGGTAGTGTTTCGACACGGCTGCCAGTCGGCTGCCAGTCGAATTTTGGCAATCTATAGTCGAAGCCGTCGTTTGGGTTGACTTTCGTCGCAGTGAAATCGTCGAAAAATCGTGTTGACACCAAATACTCATCTGGGTGCACGCAAAAGCTGACATGCACCGTGAACCGTGAAACCCGTCGCGGTGGTGCATGGCCGCCAGTTTGATCCGCCTTGACATACAAACGCGTTGCAGTACATTGACGAATTCTCCGCACTTATTCTCCACTCCTTTGTGGAGCGTGTTTCAAAAATTTTACTCTCGATAAGCTAACAATGCCGACCGTTAATCAACTCGTACGCAAGCCGCGCAGGGCCAAGCGAAGATTCAGCAAAGCCCCCGTTCTGGACAGATGCCCCCAAAAACAGGGCGTCTGCCTGCAAGTTCGCACGATGACGCCCAAGAAGCCGAACTCGGCTCTGCGGAAAATCGCCCGTGTGCGGCTTTCCAACGGGAAAGAGGTTACGGTTTACATTCCGGGCGAAGGCCACAACCTGCAAGAGCACTCGATTGTGCTGGTGCGGGGCGGTCGGGTGCGAGATCTTCCGGGCGTGCGTTACCAGGTGGTTCGCGGCGCCCGCGATACACTGGGCGTTGAAGGTCGTAAGCAGTCGCGCAGCCGTTACGGCGCCAAGAAATCGTAGTGTGGATCGGATGCAGAAAACTCGTAATTGACGGCAACCCCTTTCGGGGGAGCCACTTACATGAAAATTCAGTCACGCGTAAATCTTAGTCTTTGACGAAAAGAAGTTGGAACGAACGTTCATGGGTCGTATTACCGCAAGTCGAAAGCAGCTCAAGCCGGATCCGAAGTTTCAGTCGATTCTGGCCTCCAAGTTTATCAATTGTCTGATGCAGGACGGCAAGAAGTCGATCGCGCAAAAGGTGTTTTACGACGCCCTGGAAGTGATCGCCGAGCGCATCACCGATAAAGAAGCGATCGAGGTGTTTACCGAGGCCGTGGAAAATGTGAAGCCTCATGTGGAAGTTCGCTCGAAACGAGTGGGCGGCGCCGCTTACCAGGTGCCGATGCAGGTCAATCGACCGCGTCAGCAGTCGCTGGCGTTTCGCTGGTTGCTGCTCGCCATTCGGGAAAAGAAGGGCCGGCCGATGCATATGAAGCTGGCCGATGAACTGATTTCCGCCTACAAACGCGAAGGCGCGGCGGTCACGCGGCGTGAAAACGTGCACCGCATGGCCGACGCCAACAAGGCGTTCGCGCACTTCGCCTGGTAAAAACAAATATCGCATTGAACGCCGCGTTGGCCTTGTTCCACGCGGCGTTCTTGCTGCGCTGGCGCGACATGTTTGCCGTGACGGCGCTCGCCGGGGCGGGATAACCGACTTTGGCCCTCGCAGCCGATTCCTTGATACAACTACTGTATTGCCATGCCCCGCAAGATCGAAAATATTCGCAATATCGGGATCATCGCCCATATTGACGCCGGGAAGACGACTGTCACCGAGCATATGTTGCACGAAAGCGGCGCCACGCATCGTGCGGGACGGGTCGATCATGGCACCACCACCACCGACGACGACCCCGAAGAGCAAACTCGCGGAATTACCATTTATTCCGCCTGCATGACGTTCGACTGGGGCGATACCGTCATCAACCTGCTCGATACGCCGGGGCATGTCGATTTCACGGCGGAAGTGGAGCGGTGCTTGCGAGTGCTCGATGGCGCCGTGGTGGTGTTCAGCGCCCGGGAGGGCGTTGAGGCACAGAGCGAAACGGTGTGGCGCCAAGCCGACCGGTACCAGACCCCGCGAATCGTTTTTATTAACAAGATGGACCGCGAAGGCGCCGATTTCGAGGCCGTTTTCGAGCAGATTCAAAACCGGCTGGACGCCAATCCGATCGCCATTCAGATTCCGCTCGGCTGCGGTCCGGCGCACATTGACGGCGCCTTTCGCGGCGTGATCGACCTGATCGAAATGGAACTGCTGGTTTTTGAAGGCTCCGACCGCGAAACCAAATGCACGCGTTCGCCGATTCCCGAAGAAGAATTAGCGAATGCCGAGTTGTGGCGCGACCGCATGTTGGAATCTCTCTACGATTACAGCAACCCCCTGATGGAATTGGCGCTTCAGGAAGAGCCGATTCCGGCGGAGTTGGTGCGATCCGTGCTGCGCGACGCCACGCTGCATTTGCGAATCCAGCCGCTTTTGTGCGGTTCGGCGTTGCATAAGGTGGGCATCCCGCCATTGCTAGACGCCGTAACGCGCTACTTGCCCAGTCCGCTCGAACGCCCCCCCGTCGAAGGGCAAGACCTCAAAGGGAAGGTTGTTCGCCGCAAGCCGAACTCCGCCGAGCCGTTTTGCGGACTGGTGTTCAAGATCATTCCGGCCAAAACGGGAGATATGTATTGGGTTCGCGTGTATTCCGGCGAACTCAAGGCGAATTCGCGGGCTATTAACCCTGGAAAGAACAAGAAGGAGAACATCTCGCAGCTTTGGTACATTCACGCCACGAAGAAGGATCGCGAGGGGCAGATCGAGCGAGTCGGCGCCGGCGATATTGTGGGCGTGATCGGGCCACGCCATTCAATTACCGGCGACACGCTCTGCGACGCCAAGCATCCGCTGCTGCTGGAGTCGATCCAGTTTCCGGAGACGGTCATTTCCATGGCGATCGAGCCCGAGACCACCGCCGAGCGCAAAAAGCTTTCCGAAACCCTGGACATGCTGCGCCGGCAAGATCCTACCGTAAAGGTTTTCGAGGGCGAGTCGGGCCAGACGTTGATCAGCGGCATGGGCGAACTGCATTTGGAAGTGATCAAAAACAAGCTACTGAGAGATTTCAAGCTCAAGGTCAAGTTCCACAAGCCGCAGGTCAGCTACCGCGAAACGATCACGCAAACGGCGGAGGTTGTGGGAGAATGCCACCGTTTGCACGCCGGCAAGCAGCTTTTTGCCCGGCTGTGTTTGAAGATTGAACCCTTTGCAGGCGGGACAAAGGCCGTTGCCGTGGCGAGCACCTGCCCGGCTGAGTCGCTCGACCCGGAATTCCTGGCGGCGGCATTGGAGGAACTGCGGGAGCGCGGACAGGGCGGCGGCAATATCTATGGGTTCCCGCTCAGTAAAATAAAAGTGACCGTCACCGACGCCGAGCAACAAGGCGACGCCTCCGACGAAATGGCCTTCAGGATTGCCGCCAGCGACGCCTTCAGCAAGGCGCTCGATGCGGGGCATTCGGTGCTGCTGGAGCCGATCATGAAGGTCAATCTGGTCACGCCGGAAGAGCATTTGGGTGAATTGGTCAACGATTTACAGCAGCGGCGGGCGATCATCGCCAAAACGGCAACCAGCGGCGGCACGGCGATTATCGAAGCGCACGCACCGCTCGATCAACTTTTTGGTTACTCCAGTGCGATGCGCAGCCTGAGCCAAGGCCGCGCCGGCTGCTCCATGGAGCCGTTGGAATACGCTCCGGCGCCGGCCGAAGTAATGAAAAAGTACCTGGTTTGAACGATTGCCAGCCGATTGCCAGCCGGAGAATTGCACGTCGCTTAGAAAGTGTGGAACCACTTAATTCTGAATGGGCGGCGCGAGAAGCCCGGCTTTTTCAAAAAGCCGGGCTTCTGAATCGGGCGGCGTTCGTCCAACCGTGAAAAGGGGATTGACGCCGCTAGGGGGCTTGGATTATCTTGGGATTATTACTGGACAACAGTATCCGGTTATCGACTGGTCGGCGCCATGAGCAGCGCCCAAGCGAGGACCCCAAAAAAATGATAGACCAATCCCTCCCGTGTGGACGGAAGAACGCCGGTTCGAATACCGTTTCCGCCCAAGTTAGCGGCCGCGCTGCTGCTGGTCGGCGAACGGCTCTCGGTTGGCGCGTCGTTCACGTGGCGTCGGCTATGCTTCTGCCTTTAGCGATCCTGCTTTTGGTTGGCCGTTCGGTTTCAGCCCAATTGCAATTTGAGTCGCCGCCGATCAACTACAACGCCGCCACCACCGACGACCCGATCGCGAAGTTGCAGAGCAAGATCGATAGCGGTGAAGTCACGCTCAAATACGACGATCAGCACGGCTACCTGCCCTCGGTCTTGAAGAATCTCGACATTCCATTCTCTTCACAAATGCTGGTATTCTCGAAAACGAGTTTCCAGTTGCGCCGTATCGCGCCGTGGAGCCCGCGCGCCGTCTATTTTGGCGACGACACCTACATCGGTTGGGTGCAAGATGGCGAAGTGGTGGAGGTTTCAACGGTCGACCCTCATCAAGGCGCGATTTTTTATTCGCTGAAACAACAGGAAACACCCACGCCGAAGTTCGTCCGAGATCGGGGGCAGTGCCTGAGTTGCCATGCTTCTTCGCGAACGGCGGGCGTTCCCGGGCATTTGGTGCGATCGGTCTACACCGACCGTTTCGGCTTTCCCATGTTGGGTTCGCGCACTTATAAAACCGATCATACCAGTCCGCTCTCGCAGCGTTGGGGCGGTTGGTATGTGAGCGGCACGCACGGCAAGCAACAGCACATGGGTAATATTATCATCCAGGCGGGCGAAGAGCCGGACACCGTCGACCTGGCGCGCGGCGCCAACATCACAGACCTGAGCAAATTGGTCGACGTACGGCCGTACCTCTCGCCCACCAGCGATATTGTCGCCTTGATGGTTGTCGAACATCAATCCCAGATGCAGAACTACATCACGCGGGCGAGTTTTGAAACTCGCAGCGCCCTGCATTACGATCAGATGATGAACAAGGCGCTGGAGCGTCCTATGAGCCATCGCAGCGACACCACGAAACGGCGTTTGAAAGCGGTCTGTGATCGACTGGTCGACTACATGCTTTTTGTCGGCGAATACCAACTGGAGGCGCCGATTAAGGGTGTCTCGACGTTTGCCAAGGAGTTCAGCGCCAAAGGGCTGCGCGACTCCAAGGGGCGCTCCCTGCGAGACCTCGACCTGCAACATCGGTTGATGAAATACCCTTGCAGTTACCAGATCTATTCCGAAGCGTTCGACGCCCTTCCGCAGCCGGCGGCGGAGCAGGTTTATCGTCGCCTCCACACCGTGCTCATCGGCGGCGACCAAAGTGAAAAATACGCGCACCTTACGGCCGACGACCGCCAGGCCATTCTCGAAATTCTTCGCGACACCAAACCAAACCTGCCCGACTATTGGCGTTAGACGATTGGCAAAACCAAAAGCCCGGGGATTTTATAAGGCGAGCGGCGGATGAAAATTCACCTAATACAAGCACGAAGCGCAAGCGAGTGAATCAGCAAACGGTCATTCCCGCGTGCGTGCGGGTAAGCTATTTTCCGCCGCTCGCCTAACACCATTGCACGGAATAGTACTGGACAGGCCCTAGAGCTCCTAACATAACCCCTGTTTGGCGTTTCAAACACGGAGTTTGATGCTGACCTACCAAGTTGTGTTAGAAGGTATAAGCACCTGTCCAAGACAAAAACAATCGCCTGCGGCGCGCCCTTCAACGAGAGCCGCTCGCCTAGGACGGCGGCTTTACATTACGGACTTCGGTCGACGATACGTCGGCTCGAAACTCCGCTTCCGGCACACACTCGCAGATCGCCCGCAGCGTTGGCGGGAGTTGTAAATGGTCGAGTGTTTGAAAGCGGTTGTTTTCCAGTCGGCCGAAAACCAGGAACGAGCATTTCGCCAGGGCGATTTCGCGCAGGGCTTCGTCACGATGTGCTTCGTTTTGGTAATACCGCACTTCGCCGATGCGTTGTGCGGTGTCGGCGCCAATTACAAAGGTCGCACCGGGAAAGATCTCGGCCTTGCGCGAGAACGTTGGGGCGCGGGTCAACCAGAGCACGCCGACGTCTTGAAACTGTGCCGCCCGCTGCGAGATTTCGAGGTAGTCGAGCGGTGGTTTGTCGACATTTTCGACCGACAACTCAAACTCCGTTTCTTTACCGGTCAAACGCCGCGCGATGTCGGCCATCTGTTGGTGCCCTGCGTGGAACGGATTGAACGCACCAGGAAAAATACAACGCGACGCCGCCGGCGGGGAACAGCCGCGCGGCTCGCGAACGGCCGCCAATTCGCCGATCATGAGTTGGCCCCACGCCGCCGGCGCGGTAAACCGCTGGACATGGCACTGCTCTCCATCTGTGAGCGGCAGTTCGAGGCGTGGGGAGATTTTCGCCGCTTCGGCCAAGGCGTTGAGCAACAACACGGCCGACAACGCTTCTTCTTCGCAGCGCTGCCGGCGGCCTTTTTCTAATTGCAGCGACCAGCAAAGGGTGGCGTCGACCGTTTGCACGGCCACATAAATGCGGTGCGCGCCCCGTTTCGGTCGATTCGTCGCCAGACTGGCGGTGCAGCCCAGTCCACAAAGTGTTGGAGGGTCTTCCGATTCATCGAGAAACAATGCTCGTTGGAACGCCGCCGCCGCCATCGAACGCGCAGTTGCGGCGCAACAAAATTGCTCCGGCTCGCCGCCCAGGAAATCGACCAACGCAGTCCGTGCATACGGGGTGATCGCCTCGAGCAGCGTTCGCGACGCGCCAGGAACCGCCAGCAGTTGCGAAATCGCCAAACTACCCGCGCCTGTGTTCGCCACCACAATGCGAAGCGCCGAAGCGTGCAAGTCGGCGATCAACGGCGTGGCGGCGGACGGCTTCATCGCTGGCGTTTTTCGTAGACGCGGCCTGCACCGAAATCAACTCCCACGCTACTTGGGAATTTCCAGCCGGCAACAGCCGAGATTGATGTAGTCGAGCGAATTGCGGCGATTGAATTCGAGAATGCCCTTGCGGAGTTTGTAGATAATGAATCGCCCTTGCCGCTCCCGTTCGACGATCCCCGCGTTTTTTAAGATGCCCAGATGATGCGAGACCGTAACGATTTCCGTCGCCAGCGCCTCACTGATCTGCCCCACGCTCCGAGGACCGGAACGCAGAGTGTCGATAATTCTGAGCCGCGTCGGTTCGCTTAAGGCACGGAGTTTCTCGGCGCAATGGTCGGATTGAAGGGGGTCGGATTGAAGGGAATCATGCACCACGAATTGGAGCCGATGCTGAAAATGTCGTGAAGGGGGTCGTGAAGGGGATCTAACCTCTTCAATCATACGACATACGCCCGCTCCGCTCAATTGCTGTTTTTAGCTGCGTTTGGCCATTTTGGCCGTGCATCCTTGGCACAAAAGCGGCGCTGCCCAATGAGGAACATGCGGAAAAACAGCTTCCCGGTTCAGAGGCCCGGCTTTTTCAAAAAGCCGGGCCTCTCGCGCCGTCATGCGATTACGCCGGCCTGTTTTTGCGATTGTGCCGGTTGCAACGGTTGCTCGCAGGAATAATGCGGATTCCCCACGAAAAAGGTTTGCGCTCTTAGCGCAAGTCGTGGCCTATATTTGGGGGAGCATCCCTAGGGATATGTCGAGCAGTTCTCGAATGGGAAATAAAAACGGAGAGACGAATGACCACTTCGCCGCGAAAAGTTCTGTACGTCGACGCCGACGAATCGGCGGCCGCATCGGTCTCGCTCTGTCTGGGTGATAGGAATTACGAAGTCACTCATGAGTCGACGCCCGACAGCGTCTTGAGTGAACTTCGAACCGGCGCGTATCGGGTGGTGATTTTGAGCATTGATCCCCACGGACCGGTCAACAGTGAGTTGCTGATCAAAATCAAGCAGCAAGATGGGGCGTTGCAGGTAATCGTCATTATGCCGCCCGATTCGGTAACCAAGGCGCTCGACGCCATGCGCAACGGCGCCGAAGCATGCTTGCTCAAACCATTGCGCGAATTCAACAGCCTGGCCGAGGCGTTGGAACGCGCCTTTGAAAAAGTGGACCGATGGTGGCTGGTGCTGGCCAAATTGAGTCGGTCGAAAAAAATGGCTCGCTCTTCGGCTTGTACGCCCTGAAACACAAAAGATGCCGTTCCGAAACAGCGTTATACCTTCTAACACAACTTGGTAGGTCAGCATCAAACTCCGTGTTTGAAACGCCAAACAGGGGTTATGTTAGGAGCTTTTATGATTATTTCAAAGGCGGCGTTTAAACGCGATCATACAGGATGCACCCCATGAATGCGGGCACCGCGACAAGCAGCAATCAATTCCTCGACGAACTTCTGGGAGATTTCCTGGACGAATCGGCGGAGTTGTTGGAAAAGCTCAACCAGAATCTGCTTTACCTTGATGAGTGGGCTGAAGGTCGAGACGACCCCTCCGAGAAGTGCGACGGCGAACTTCTTAACGAAATGTTTCGCTCCGCCCATAGCCTGAAGGGGTTGGCGGGAATGCTTGGGTTCGACAACATCACTGGGTTGACCCACAAGGTCGAGAACGTGTTCGACGCGGCGCGCAACGATCAGCTTTCGATCGAATCGCAAATGATTGAGTTGATGTTTCAAGCCGTCGACCGTCTGGAAGCCATGGTTGCGTGCATCAAGAACTCAAGTGATGAAGAGGTCGACTGCTTGGTCGTGCTGGGCGGGATTCAATCTTTACTGGAAGAAACAGGAACTGAACGGCCAACGACCGCGCAAGGCGCCGCCGATGATTTTTTCAACGACAATAGTTGCAACGCCAGCAGCGCACCGGCCAACGTTCCTAATGACGCCAACGCAGATCCAAACACGCTCGCTGCGGAAAACCCTGCCGCCGACGATTCCTCAGCGGATGCGACGCCAACCAAAAAAACCGAAGCAACTGCTTCGAGCATCAAGAATGACGCCATCCCCGCCGACCTGCGCGATTCTCCCGCGTTAACGCAACCTGCTTCGCCGCAAGGCAACGCATCCAAAAAACCAGCGGCCGAAAAAACCGGCGCCAAGGCGGTGGAAACGCTGCGGGTCGATGTCGAGCGGCTGGATCGGCTGATGAATCTGGCGGGGCAGTTGGTCAACAATAAAGTTCGCTTTGCCCGCATCGGGGATGCAATCAAGAACGCCACCGTCACGCGGAAAGGCGTTCAGTCGTTGAAGAAAATGCGAGGCTCGCTCGCGGAAGTCGTGCTGGAAGTCGGCGCGCCGGAGGAAACGCGATCGGACATGGGAAACATGGACGTTATCCGGCGTCACGTGCGAGAAATGCAATCGCATCTAGAGATATTAAACACGGAATTTGAACGAATTTCTTCGATTCGAGCCACCTATGCCGACCTCAACCAGGCGGTGCATGACCTAGACCGCGTTTCGGGCGGAATTCAAAAAACCGTGATGGACGCCCGCATGGTGCCGGTCGGCCCGCTGTTCTCGCGTTTTCGACGCGTCGTCCGCGACATAAGTCGTAGCGCGTCGAAGGAGATCGAGCTTGTCATTCGAGGCCAGAACACCGAACTTGATAAAAGAATGATCGATGAGTTGGCCGACCCGCTCACCCACATGGTGCGGAATTCCGCCGACCACGGAATCGAATCGCCCGACGCACGCCTGGACGTCGGCAAGCCCGCGCTGGGAACAATCACGCTCGACGCTTTTCATCGCGGCAACAGCATCGTCATTCAAGTGACAGACGACGGCAAAGGGCTCGACCTGAAAAGAATTCGCGAAAAGGCCATCGAGAAAGGACTTTGCTCCCGCGACGCGTTGGAAAGCATGACCGATCACGAAACCTTGCAAATGATTTGGGAGCCCGGATTCAGCACTGCGGAAAGCATCACCAACGTTTCAGGACGCGGCATGGGGATGGACATCGTACGCTCCAAAATCGAGGCCTTGAGCGGCTCCGTCGAGCTTGAAAGCACGCCCGGCGCGGGAGCTGTTTTCACAATCAAACTGCCGCTCACGATGGCCATCATGCCTTGTTTGCTGGTCGAAATCGACGCCGACGTATTCGCGATTCCGATCGAATCGGTTGTCGAAATTGTACGAGTCAAGGGCCGCGATGTTACCACGGTCCATGGGAAACGCACGGTTTGCGTGCGTGGAGAGCCGCTTTCGCTGGTTGATCTAGAAGAGCTGTTCCGTTGGAGTCAACGTGAAAAAACCGGGAGGTCTGGGCATCGCGACGATGATCCGGCGGTGGTGATCATTCGCGACGAAAACCGGCAGATCGGTTTGATTGTGAATGAGTTGCTAGGAGAAGACGAAGTGGTGGTGAAGTCGTTGGGAGAAAACTACCACGATATTCCCGGCGTGTGCGGCGCCAATATTATGGGAGATGGGAGAATCTCGTTGATTCTTGATGTCTGTGCGCTGATTGAAACTTCGTCGCGCAAGTTATGCGTCAAGTGATTGTGTTTTGCCTGGAAAAAATCGTAACCGTTCACAGGTTTTGAACTGTCGGCTAGATTGCTGTCGCAAATTCCCGCAGCGCCGTCGGAAGTTCAGGCATTGTTCGGCGGTTTCCAGG
>QIKY01000112.1 GCA_003233175.1 Planctomycetaceae bacterium
GCGTAACAAGTTTCAGGGGAATGCTCTTCTCCAACCCCGCCAAACGATCTAAAATACGTCCATTCTCATTCCGCCGGAAGGCTTGAGCATCTTTGCTCGAACATCTCGCGACTCCTTACTGGCGGGGTTTTTATACCTTCGAACACAACTTGGTGGGTCAGCATCGAACTCCGTGTTTGAAACGCCAAACAGGGGTTGTTAGGAGCTCTTAGTCCAGCACAACATTAGCTGGAGTCGCGACTTATGAAAACTTGAACGGATTGCGTTTAACGATAAAAACGACATTTTTCAACCGTGAGCGGTACAAGGCCGTGGCCTGATTACGATCGCGAAACCCAAGGACGCACCATGGCTCTGAGGAAAGAGGCCCACGGGAAAGACCGCTCCCCCGATGAAAGCGATGCGAAGTCGCGGGAGTTGGAAGAAACCCGCGCCGCACACATCGACGAATTGATTGAGCGCATCAAGCGGTCGGCGGATAAGCTCAAGGACGACGGCTCCTCTCGCGGCGATCTCAAAATTCTCAGCCGCGCCATTGCGGAGTTGCGATACGCCTTCAAGGTGTTCGCGCCTTACCGGAATCAGCGGAAAGTGACCATTTTCGGCTCCGCTCGCACGCCAGCGGGCGAACCGGCGTACGAACAGGCGGTGCGGTTGGGCGCCGCCATGGCTGAGTTGGATTGGCTGGTCGTGACCGGCGCGGGCTGCGGCATCATGGAGGCGGGACACCGCGGCGCGGGGCGGAAAAACGCCATGGGGCTCAATATCATGCTGCCCTTCGAGCAATCAGCCAACCCGGTCATCTTGGGGGATCCCAAGTTGGTGAACATGAAGTACTTTTTCACCCGTAAACTCATGTTCGTGAAAGAGTGCGATGCGGTGGTCTGCCTGCCCGGAGGGTTCGGCACGCTCGACGAAGGGCTGGAAGTGCTGACCTTGCTCCAAACGGGTAAACGAGACATCGTCCCCCTGGTTTTTCTGGATGAGCCCGGCGGAGATTATTGGTCGAAATTCAACGAATACATCGTACAGGAGTTGCTTTCGCGGGAATTGATTTCCGAGGAAGACCTGAACCTCTACCTGCTCACCGATAGTAGCGACAAAGCCGTGGAGGAAATTGCGAATTTCTACCGCGTCTATCATAGTATGCGGTTCGTGCGGCAAGACCTTGTGTTTCGCTTGCGGGAAGCGCCCGCCGACGACCTGCTCCAAGCCATCAACCACTACTTTCAAGACATCCTCTCCAAGGGCGTGTTCGAAATTCGCGCCGCCCTGCCCGAAGAGCGCGACGAATACGAAATCGCCGATCTTCCCCGGCTTGTTTTCCGCTTCAATCGCCGAAACCTGGGCCGCTTGCGTTTGCTCATCAACACGCTCAACCGGGGCGAAGTTCTGCCGGCCGAACACACAGCCTGAGAACGTGCCTTGAAACGAAGCCTGGATTCCCAACAAACCTTCTGATCGTTTCAGTTTTCTGCCCGCATGCGGTCACGATTGATCGCTCAGGCGGCGCGGCGTTCCGACGCAGCACTGTTCGGAAGCTGGTTCAGGGCGTCGAGCAGATATCTGGCGGCCTTGGCCGAAGCGCCGGGAAAGGCGTATCGACTCTTGAGTTCTTGCAATTGTGCGACGCATTCCGCCTTGGCGGAGGGGTCGGAAAGCCACTTCGCAATGCGCGCCGCCATGGCCGACGATTGATCGGCGGCGGTAAGGTACTCCGGGAAAGGAACCTGCTCGGCGTCGGCGGAATCGGGATCGTGATCGACATAACGCCCCGGCAGCGGTTCGCGGCTGGCCAAAAGGTTCACCAGCGTGATGAATTTGACCGTGCGAACGTAGCGCTGCACCCACATTGCAATACGGCTGATCCGATAATGAATCACGGTCGGTTTCATGTGGTGCAAAAGCTCCAACGACACCGAACCGGAGCACGCCAGACAACAATCGGCCGCCGCGATCAACTCCGGCGTTTTGTCGACAAACACCGCAATCGGCAAATCGAGTTGCGGCAATTGCTCGCGCGCGGTCAACGCTTGCCGTTCATTAAACGCGGCAATCGCGAACTGCGCCGTGGGGTGGACTCTATGAATCAACTTCGCCGCTTTGAGAAAGGCCGGCAGGTTCAACGCCACCTCTTGCGTTCTCGAACCGGGCAAGATCGTCACCAGCGGGCCACGCGCGTTTTGGAATTGCTGGATAAAGCCGGTGTCGAGCTGTTGGTTTTGCATTTCGTCGAAATAGGGATGCCCCACATAGGTCGCGTTGCAGCCCCGCTCCTGGTACCACGTGCATTCGAACGGCAGTTTGCACAGCACGTGGTCGACCAACCGCCGCATCTTGCCCACCCGCCAGCCGGCCCAGGCCCACATCTGCGGCGCGCCGTAATAAAAAACAGGGATGCCTCGCCGCTTCGCTTTCCGCGCGATCCACCAGTTGAAACCGGGATAGTCGATCAGCACCACGGCGTCAGGACGCTGCTCCTCGAAATACCGCTCGGCCCGCTTCAGCAGTTGATAAAACACGCGGATGTTCAGCAACACGCGGAGAAACCACATCACCGCCAATCGCGTCAGGTCTTCATGCAGCGCGCAACCGGCGGCGGCCATTTTAGGACCGCCATAGCCGACGCACACGATGTCGGAATTCTGAGCGCGCAGTTCTCGTATCAGGTTGGCGCCGTGGAGGTCTCCGCTGGGTTCTCCCACGGAAAAAAAGATTTTCATAGACAGCCGTATTTTGGAACAAAGGACGGAACGTGGCGATTCGAAGCGAAGTATCGCAAAACCGCCGCTTCCGCTCCATACCGAAAAGTGGCTTTCTGCCCTGTCCGGGGGGGTGACACCCATTGTTCGAACGCTCCTAAAAGCGCTATCGGTGCGGGTGCGCAGTCTATACTACACTGGTGTTGAAACGTAGGCGGAACAATCGTGGGTGGTTGCCGGCAACCACGGCGGCGTTATCCCGATCTCATTTGCGTGTGGAGTTTGCCGATGAAAGAGCAGCCGGAGTCGATAGGGCCTGAAAGGCCGGAGCGGAAGAGCCGGGTCTGGTGGATGCTGGCCTTTGTTGTGGGTATGTCGCTGTTGTACCTGGTCGCGGTCGGACCAAGCGGCGCCATCGCCTTGCCTGGGGAAGGCAAAAACCATCCTGCCGTGGGCCATCCGCTGCGAGAATTGCGTTTGGCGCCGCTAACAGGCAACGCCAAACTGGAAACGCTCGAATCGCTCGCCGGAGATGTCGTCTTGGTGAACTTTTGGGGAACTTGGTGCCCACCCTGTTTGCTCGAATTCCCACACCTTGCAGATCTGCGAACGAGGCTCATCGAACGTCCTGGCTTTCAACTGTTGTTTGTCTCGTGCGGCCCGAGAGATGATCGAGACGTAGAAGAGTTAAGGTGGGAAACGCAGCGGTTCCTTAACGACAAACAGTTCGCGATTCCCACCTATTACGACCCTGAATTCACCACTCGCGTAGCACTGGCGGAGTTGACGGAGTCTTTCGATATGTCGTACCCGACAACCGTACTGCTCGATGGCCAGGGCATTGTGCGCGGCGTTTGGGAAGGCTACGCCCCCGGCATTGAAAAAAACATGGAGGCCCTGGTTCTGGAAGTGCTGGAGTAGGCCCGCGCCGTTGGAGTTCATGCTTTAGCATGTTTTCTTCTTCTACATACTTCAAAACATGATAAAGCATGAACTCCAACGCATCGGCCTCAGCCGCGTGAGACCAGTTCTGGAATCGGCGCGCCGCTATTGAGAATCGGGTTGGGGCGGCCCGCGAAATTCTGGATAGCGATGCGACGAAAATCGATTCCCAGGTGTTGGTAGATCGTGGCCAGAAAATCTCCCGGACCGACGCGTCGGTCGATCGGGTCTTCGCCGCGAGCGTCGGTCGCGCCAATGATCTGCCCACCCGCGATTCCGCCACCGGCGAAGAGCATGGAGTTGGCCCGCGGCCAATGGTCGCGGCCTGGCTGTACGACGCCCTTCGCCGCGCTGGCCACCCCGCCTCCGCTGCTCGCGACATGTGAAATTCGCGGCGTGCGGCCGAATTCCCCCGTGACAATCACCAGCACGCGTTTGTTAAGGCCGCGTTGGTGAATATCTTCGATCAACGCCGAGACCGCTTGATCGAACACGGGCGCTCGGAATTTCAGGGCCTCGAAAACGTTGTGGTTCACGGCGTGATCGTCCCAGTTGGCGACGCGGCCACACAGCGGGCCATCGAATTCCGTGGCGATGATTTCCACGCCCGCTTCGACCAACCGCCGCGCCATGAGGCATTGTTGCCCCCATTGGTTGCGCCCGTAACGATCGCGCACCGCGCCGGGCTCTTGCGACAAATCGAACGCCAGTCGAGCGTCGGGGCTGGTGAGCAGGTTCAACGCCTGGGCTTCAAATTGGTCGACGGCGTCCATCACGCCGGAAGCGTCTATCGCGCGGTTGGTGCGATCGATGGCTCTCTTTAAGTCCAACCGAGATTGCAAGCGGGCTTGCTGGCTGCTCGCCAAGCCGATGTTGGGAACTTGGAAATTTGGCCGGCTGGGGTCGCCGGTCACTTTGAACGGTTCATACGCCGGACCAAGATACGTCGGCCCGGCAATCGTGAAGCTGTCATAGCGGTCGACTGCATTAACCGCCACGTAATTCGGAATCGTTCGAGAAGAATCTCGCCGCAAATAATTCGCAATGGTCATCCAATCGGGATAGACCGGTTTGACTTTGTCTTGGCGGGCGGTGTCTCCGGCGAGCACTTGCAACGACCCGGCAGGGTGCCCGCCTCCGGTGTGCGCCACCGAACGCAAAAGGCTGTATTGGTCGGCGATGTTCGCCAGACGCGGCAGCAATTCGCTAATGCGAATTCCCGGAACGTTGGTGTCGATCGGTGCATAAGGTCCGCGAAATTCAGAAGGCGCGTCCGGCTTGGGATCGAACGTGTCAAGATGACTCGCGCCGCCCCGCAGCCAGACCAAAATCACGGCTGTTTTTTCAGCGCTCGCCGCCGCAGCCTGAGCACGCAGATTGTAGAGCCCCGCCAAACTCAGTCCAGAGAAACCGGTCAACCCGGCGCGCAAGAATTCACGGCGTTGCATTGCTTCTTGCTCTCCTGCGGGAAACGACAACTCTCAGACCAATCGATCAGTATCGATGTTAATCCAGATCCTCAAAGCATACAACCATAAGCACTTGTCCACGATTTATTCCGCGCAGTGGTGTTACGGATTTCTCGCCAAGCCGTTTGCCGCCCCGCCAACTACCGCTTGGGACCGTTCGAGAAATAATTGTCTGATTTTCATGGGTAAGGAAGAGCCGAATTTATCAATAGTTATTTTTCATTTGTCATTTTTCATTGAAGAAGGAGAAACAAGGATGCGAGGCAAACAAATGACTTTGCGCAACTCCCGGGACGATACTAAGGAATAGTCCCGAAATAAGATCCCTCTGTTCGTAACCGCTCACAGGGCATGTAACGTTGAACCGAGAAAGGCAAGAAATGAAATATCTTTTTGAATCGTGGAAGCGAGTGAGCACTATCCCGGATGCTTCATCAGCCGATGAGCGCTAGCTCACGGTTTACGGCATTCTCGGAGAACCGGACGTTAGCGCGTTCCGGCTGATCTGCCTGGCGCGTTTGGCAAGACGCAACCACTTTTTTGGGGAGAGGTTTATGAAAAGTTCCGACCTGTTTATGAATAACCTCAGGCTATGCCCAGTTCCGGCTGACATGAAATCGGGAAGTTATTTCGGGACTATTCCTTAGCGTCGGCCGGGAGTTTGCGGTCGCATTTCCGGCGCCTGCGCGGAGCAATCCGCTACCGATTTTGGACTGGCCAATTCTTCGCGCCTTCGCGTGAGAAAAATGGCGAGCGAAGACGCGAAGAACACGAAGACGAAGGATAACAAATAAGAAATGTGAAGTCGCCGCTAATTTCACGAGCGGTCCTTGGCTTCTCGCCGGCAAACGGCTTGGGCGATTTTTCGGGCCGATACGTGCAGCGGAAAGTCGACGAGTTTGTTGGTGGTGGTCCAGGAAAATTCGGTGTTTCCCTGGGCTTCGCCGGAAACCCAATCGGCTTCGTAGCAGGTCAGGCGAATGCGATAGCGCGTCACTTGGTGCCGAACCTTGGTCACGACATCTCGCACCTGTGCCCGCACGCCAATGGCTTCGTGCAGCGCGAGGCTGATTTTTTCCGCGTCTTGTTCAGGGCTGGCCACGCGAAAACGCGGGAATCCCCACAGGCCCGCCCAACGTTCGCCTTCTGGACATTTTCTCAGCAAGACGTGCGGCCCTTTTCGCAGCAAGATCGACGCTTCATGGATCTCTTCATATTGCTGCTTGCGTTTGGGAAGGGGAATTTCCGACTGCCGCCCATGTTGGTTGGTGGGGCACAGCGGCGCCACGGGGCATTGCGAGCATTTCGGCGCGGCCGGCAGGCAAAGCGTGGCGCCCAACTCCATCAACGCCTGATTGAATTGCCCCGTCGCCTTGCGCGGCAAGATATCTTCCGCGAACGCCCACAGCGTTTGTTGGCCCCGCGTGGAATGAGGATCTTCGCTGAAGTACAACAACCGGCTAAACAGGCGTATCGTATTGGCTTCCAGAATCGGCTGACATTGATCGAGGGCGATCGAGAGAATCGCGCCGGCGGTGTAGCGGCCCACTCCCGGCAACGCCAGCACGGCTGCCATGTCTTGCGGGAAGACGCCGTCGTGCAGTGCGACAATCTGTTGGGCGGCGCGATGCATTTGCCGCGCCCGGCGGTAATAGCCCAACCCCTCCCAGTGCTTGAGCACTTCTTCTTCGTGCGCTGCGGCGAGGGAATTCGCATCGGGAAACCGCTGCAGAAACCGTTTGTAGTAGGGAACCACCGTCGCGACTTGCGTCTGCTGCAACATGATTTCGCTCACCCAAACCGCATAACAATCGCGCGTGCGGCGCCAGGGCAGGTCGCGGGCGGCGTGGGCGAACCAGCCCAGCAGGCGGCGGCGAAGGCGACGTTTCCAATTGGCGTCGGGCCAGATTGCGTTGGCGGCGAGTGGGGCGTCCATGCGAGGCCGGAGTTCGGTAGGGTTTTGAAAAAATGACGAAGGGCGGTTCAGCGCGATTGAGGCGTCCTCTCGCCGGACAAAGTACAAGGCAAGCGGCAAGTGAGAATTACACCGACCGTTCACCGGAGACCTGAAAATCAATATGCCACAGAGCCCGAGACCATAGCGCGGCCGTTGACCGCAACCAAATTTGTGATAGGCAGAGTTGTTCACGAAACGCGAGCGGGTGACAAAAAAACATTTTAACCACAGAGGACACCGAGCACACAGAGAAGAAAGGGAGGAGAAGCCGGCGATTCATGAACGGAAGAAAACGCCCGCGGCATCAAACTCTGTGTGCTCGGTGTTCTCTGTGGTTTATTCATTGCATGGTTTGGGCGAACGGTCCAAACTCGCCGGCGTTTCAAAACTATTGTCGCGAAAAAACTTATTGAAATAACAAGTTTTTACGAACTTGCTTTACAGAGTTTGATCGGCCGGGCTGCGTTTTCCTTTCGACGCTGTCATGGCGATTGTACCGAAGTTGATTCAGCTGGCGAGCCGGTGCGTTTGATTTCGGCGCGAGGGCGTTGCAATTCCGCCGCCCGTTGGAAGAGGCGGCGGGCCACCACGCTGGCAAGTTCGCTACGGGCGTCGGTCCAGGTTTTTTGGCCGGGCTTGATTTCCGTAACCGTGATCAGGTGCCAGCCAAAGGCGCTCTCGACCGGCCGGCTGATTTCATTTTTTTTCAGCGAAAAAGCGGCCTGCGAAAACGCTTCGGGCATCGGCTCGAAACGCGAGATCAGGCCAATATCTCCGCCGTTTTTCCCGCTGGGCGATGCGGAATATTTCGACGCCGCTTCGGCAAACGTCAGGCTGCCGGAAAGAATTTCATCGCGGATGCGGTGCGCTGTTTTTTCGGGCGGCGAACCGGCTGCGTGCGTCAGCAAGATATGCGACACGCGAAGCTCCGTTCCGTCGAACTGCCGCGCGTGCGCCTTGAAGTAGGCTTGCAAAAGTTTATCGGTCAGCTTGGCGTTCAGATACCGACTCCAACTGACGCGCCAGTGAATCGTTTGGCGGAGTTGGTCGAGGCTCTGGTTGCGGCGCTTCAGGTAGTCGTCGAGCGAGCGCATTTTTCTCTCGATCGCATTTTTCAAGCGGTCCAGCTCCAGGTCGATTTCCGCCGCCGTGAGCGCTTCGCCGGTTCGCTCCAGGAACCCCAATACGAGGCGTTGGTCGATCAGGTGCTCCAGAACCTGTTTTTCGAGTTGGGGCTGCGGCGCGGTGGGCGGCGCGGTGGGAGTTGCGTTTTTTTGGTTGGGCGTCCGCGCTGACAATTCCTGCAAACGGCGTGTTATGTCGTGAGCGAAAATGGGGTTTCCGTCGACCGTGGCCAAAATACGGCCGTTCTTTTCCACGGCGCCGGGGTTTGCCGCGTCTTCTTCCGCCGAGGCGATGCACTGCGCACTAAATACCAACAGCGTTAGAACCATCGCTTGCCATCGCGGGCGGCGGGCCGATATTGGAAACTGGGCGGGGCGCATCATGGGAGTTCGATGTCGTGCAATTCGAATACCGCCGTGGTGCGAATGATTGCCGCTGGCGTCTTGTAAATGAAGCGGCAGCCTGCGGCGCCCTCGTCGAGCACGAAACGGTACACGAAGCCAACTTCGTTGACATCTTGGTAGGTGGCCTCGAAACCGACGTTCTCAATTTTTTCTCCGTTGGGGCCCAGCATGTACGCTTCGTTGCTATAAACCCAACCCCGATGCGACTCCAACGCGTTGGCCGCTGCGTCGTATCGGAGCCGCATGCGCACTTCGTAAAGGGCTTGGTTCCGCCGGAATGAATCGAAAAACACCGTGGCCCCCGCATGCGATTGTTCAGCTCGGCGGCCCGATTCCAGGTCGTCGAATTCAAAACTCGTGATCCTCCCTGGAAGCAGCGCCGTAAGTTCGCCCTTGAGTGAAGCGATTTTCAAAACACTCCGCGCCGGCAGCGCCAACGGCAATTCGAGTTCGACCGCCGAAGTGTCGCTGGCCGGCCCTGCTTCCAACGTCTGACGCTGCGAATTGAAACTGATTTGTTCGCCGTTTTCATCGGTCGCGCTGATTTTGTCAATCGGCTGCATGAGCGAAATCGGCGTGATGCGAGGCTCCCAACTGATTTCCAAGGCAATCCGTAAGCCCTGTACATCTGGGTTTCGCAGACTGCGCGTGGCTTCGATTCTGATCGGCTCAAAACGCAGCAAACCGACGTACTGTGCGGATCCGAACCGGTCGCCTGCGGCATCGGGCCGGGCTTGAAGCACGAGTCGTTGGAACTGACCACCGAACGCATTGATCGACAAACCGGCTTGGTCGAGAATGCGGTCGAGCGTTTCCCAATAGGGCGTATTTTTGAAGTCGACCTCAATTTCGAGGTCGCCGTTTCGCGGCTGGCTGACTTTATTCCCGGTCTGTTTCTCCAGGGCGGCCAGCGCCTTGTCCAACGACATTTTTCCCTGAAGCGTGACGAGCGACGCCGTGGCTGATTTGGCGGCGGCTTTCTTTTCCAATTTTTCCCGCACGCGGTCCAGCCGCACTTTCACTTCGGCCGACGTGCGCGCCGTGGTTTTCGGCAGCAAACTCAAGATATCGGCGCCGAGCGACTCCAACGCCCGCTCGGCCTCCCGGCGTTTGGCGAGTGTTTCGTCGTCGAGTTGTCGCACCAGACGTTTTACTTGCTTGGCCAGGGCGTCGTGATCAGTCGTCACACTGGCGTGGGGCGCATCGGCGGCGGGTTCGGTTTGTCCCAACAATACGCCGCCCAACAACAGAAGGGTGTTCAGCACGTTCTATTTTCCTTTCCTAGGCACACATCGGCCACTCTGTATTCATATTACGAAACAAGGATTGATTCCGCCACTATTTCATATTGGATGGCCATGGTCATGTTTCGCCGAGAATTCACCGGTTTTTGAATATTCAACGCCACGCTCGGCGGAACGGCAATAACCTATGCTTCAATACTGCTCTCTTTCCACCTTTTGCCAACAGCGAGTTTCGCATGCGCCGCTATCTGTTCGCCATCTTGGTTGCGATATTGCCATTTTTCCCGATTTTGCCCCTTCGCGCCGCCGGGACCATCGAGCTCGACTACGCCGGGCAACGGCTCGAAGGCTCGCCTTTGCAGTGGTCGAACGAGTCGGTGCATTTGCTTTCTCGCGACGGCCGCTGGTGGACCTTTCCGCCCAGTGAAGCGGAAAATTTCCGCCGCGTCTCTCCCGTGTTTAATAGTTTTTCCCAGGGCGAAATTCGTGGGCGGTTGCAACGGGAATTCGGCCGACGTTTTGAAGTGACCGCCGCCGGAAGTTACGTGGTTGTGCATCCCGCCGGGCAGGGCGCCATCTGGGCGACGCGGTTCGATCAACTCAATCGATCGTTCCGGCACTATTTCACTGCGCGAGGTTTCCAACTCCAAAGGGCGCGTTTTCCGCTGGTGGCCATTGTATTCGCCACACGCGAGGAGTTTTTCCAGGCGGCTCGCCGCGAGCACGCGACAATCAACCCTGGCGTGCTAGGATATTACTCCCTGGCCACCAACCGCGTGATGATCTACGACCAAACCCAGCAAGGACGCGATTGGTCGGAAAACGCCGAGACGATCACCCATGAAGCCGCGCATCAGTCGGCCTTCAATACCGGCGTGCATAGCCGTTTTTCGCCGCCGCCGCGCTGGGTGACCGAAGGCCTGGGCGTGATGTTCGAGACCCGCGGCGTCTGGAATTCCAGACGCTACACGAAACGCAGCGATCGGATCCAACATCGAAAACTAGCCGCCTTCCGTCGTTACCTGAACACCCGGCCGAGCAAAAGTTTGGCCGAATGGGTGTCGTCCGACCGGCCGTTTCGAGCCAATCCGCAAAACGCCTACGCACAGGCCTGGGCCTTGAGTTTCTATTTGTCGGAAACCCAGCCCCGAAAGTACATACGCTTTCTCGCCAAAACCGCCTCTCGCCCCGACTTCACCCGCTACCGCGGCCCCGAACGATTGCAAGATTTTCGCTCCGCCTTTGGACAAGATCTCACCATGCTCGAGACGCGTTTCCTACGATTCATTGCCGAGATGGAATAGTGCGACGGAATCGGACTGCTATCAGCCATTAAAATCACTGACGAACCTTTAATATGCCGGCTTCCGCAACGACCTCCGCGTGAATATCGGTGTCGCGCATCACGCGGTTAAAGGTTCTCGCGTAAACCTCTGCTTCATGCGGGTAGAGAAATCGCTGAACGATTTCCCCACGCGGCATAATCGTAACGTAGTATCGTTGCTGCATCATGGACGCTGCATCTCCGATCTGCCCTCGCTCCAAAACGTTCTCTCCCCTCGCCGCCAAACGGTCGCAATAAGCCGGCCCCGCTGGACCGCGCTGAACAATCCTTTCTATGCAAACAGTGAGCCGCCGGTCTCCCGATTCCGCCCACAAATTCTGGTGAGGAGGCGTATCTATAAAATTTTTACAACTATTCAGCGACGAGCTTCGATCGGTGCTTGATGGAACCACGAATAGACACGAATAGACACGAATTCTTGTGGCGAGTTCTCCATGTA
>QIKY01000276.1 GCA_003233175.1 Planctomycetaceae bacterium
GCGTCTGTTGGAAGTTTTAGCCGCGACCGACCGCCAAATCCATTTGACGATCAGCCCTGCGGCGGCCTTGGTGCTGCAAAGTGAATTGGGCATTCGGCTGGACTTGAACAATCTGGACGTCGCAGTGCTCACGGCGCCTTTCAACACGCATTTTCCCGAAAGCCGGACCGATACCGGCTTGGCGGCCACGCGTGAACTGGCCAACATCGCGAACGTCGGCGAAAAAAATACAGCCCAAAAAAACAGCGGCCGCATCATTTACCATAAACACGACGACTTTTTCGCCCCCATTGCCAGCGGCTCCTTTCTGACCGATGGCATGGTGATTTGCCCCTGCTCCGGCGGCACGCTCAGTGCGGTGGCGGCCGGCGGCGGGGCGAATTTGATCCACCGTGCGGCCGACGTGCATTTGAAGGAGCGCCGCCCGCTGGTGCTCGCGCCGCGTGAAACTCCGCTTTCCTTGGTGCATCTTGATAACATGCGCCGCGCCGCGGAGTTGGGCGCCGTCGTCCTGCCCGCTTCGCCAGGATGGTACCATGGCGTGCATGGCCTACGAGATTTGGTCGACTTTATCGTGGCCCGCATTCTCGACCAACTGCGCGTTCCCCACTGCTTGATCCAACCTTGGGGCGAAACGCCCGCCGATGACGCCGCCGGTTCCTAGACACCGCAACACAACAGCGCGCCAAACAAAAAAACGTTTTTGCCACGGAGCACACAGAGGCCACCGAGAAGATGTTGGGAAGTAAGAAAGAATACAAGTTGTGAGCAGGCTATTGCGAGGTTTGACTCCGTGTTTCATTCATTGCATGTTTTGTTCAAGCGAAATGCCTCCTTCGCTGATATTTCAAACACGCTTCGCTCTAATTTTGTAACCGTTCACGATTTTCACCGATCGTAAGAACTCAATCCTCCATTCTCGCTCGCGTGAACTCCGCGTGACGCGAATGGAACAGGAGAGAACGGAGGAAACAGAGAAAGTGCGGAATGATTTGGTGTTGGCGCCGGGCAGGATCAATCTGGAAACGCCGTCCGACAATTTCAAAACATTAAAGTTGATGATCAGCCCCAGCGGAATATCGAGGAGTTTCATGTAACTTAGTAATTGAGCTTTGCGGAGGAAAGCAAAGCGTGCATCGAAACGCCTTTCATGCAGCGGAAACGAGGAAACAAACAAGATTCTCCGTTCCCTCCGCTCCCTCCTGTAAAATCAAGCCGGCGTAACGATGAACGCTCCAATCAAAATCCGTGAACGGCCACCTAATCTTCCCGCTGATATCTATGTTTGCAAAAACCCGCCAAATCCTGGAGATGATTCGCTTCAGCCACACGGTGTTCGCCATGCCGTTCGCCTTGCTGGCTGCTGTCATGGCCTGGACGACGCCCACCTCGAGCGGCGAGCCGCCCGCATTTCGAGGGCAAGATTTGCTCGGCATCTTGGTTTGCTTGGTGGCGGCGCGGAGCGCCGCGATGGCGTTTAATCGGCTTGCCGACCGCAAGTACGACGCGCAAAACCCTCGCACGGAAAATCGGCATCTGCCACAGGGTTCGCTTTCCCTGGCCAGCGTGGCGGCGTTCACTCTTTTTTCGTCGTCGGCGTTTCTGGCCGGCACGTTGCTGTTTTTACCCAATCGGCTGCCGTTGTTGCTGGCCGTTCCCGTGCTGCTGGTTTTGCTGGGCTACAGCTTTGCCAAGCGTTTTACGTCGCTGGTTCATTTTTGGCTCGGCGCCGCGCTGATGCTCTCGCCCGTTTCGGCCTGGATCGCGATTCGCGGCGGCGAAGTGTTGGCTTCGCCGCTCGATTTGGCGCCCGCACTTTTTCTCGGAGTGGGCGTGCTGCTGTGGGTGGCCGGGTTCGATATCATCTATGCCTGCCAAGATGCGGTGTATGATGTCGGCGCCAAGCTGCGCAGCATACCGGCGTTATGGGGCGTGGCCGGCGCACTGAAAATTGCCGCCGCCTGCCATGTGGGCATGTTGCTCACGCTGGCCTTGCTGCCGCTGGCCTGCCCCAGCGTGGGCTTCGGCGTAATTTACGGCGTCGGACTGACGCTGGTTGGCGGACTTCTCGCGTACGAACACGCCTTGGTCTCGCCGGACGACTTAACACGCGTCAACGCGGCGTTCTTTCAAGTGAACGCCATCGTTAGCTTCGGCCTGTTTGTGGTCGGCAGTTTGGACCTACTATTGTAGGGCGAGCGGCTCAAATGCCGAACTGCCTCAGAACGATATCGGCTAGATCGGTTTGCGGCAGCGGCGTTTCCGCGAACACGCCTTTCTGCGAGGAGAGCAGCACGCCGCGCTGGAATGCTTCGCGCGGCGGCGCGCCATGCGAACCTTTCACCAAAGCGGCGTCGAGCGGCGTGCTTTTGCTGGCGAAGTCGAAATGCAACTCCACCGGGTCGTAACCCGGCTTGCGATGGATATCGACCGTGCGGGCGAACGCGGGCGCTTGGGCGTCGTCGAGCCACCAGTAATAAGCCTGCCAACTTCGCGGTGAAGAGATCAACACAATCTCGCCGCTGCGCTGGTGGTTCAATCCATACTTGGCGAGGTCGTCACCGACGAGCACTTCTTCAATTCCCTCGGCGCCGCGAAAAACATTGGCCACCCGGTCCACCAATTGTTTTTCGGCGTTTTGCAGATACACATGCGAGAACTGGTGATCGACCAACGCCCACGCCTCGCTGGCGACAAAATCAAGGTGCTCGCCATCGTCTTGCCGTTTCACTTTGAGCAAGCCCGCGTCGCGAAGCAATCGATTCGGATAAGCAACATGCTCGACATCAGTAATCACGTATTCGCTGGCGGCCAGCCAAAGCAGCGAATGCTCGGCGTACGCTTCGTTGCAACCGGCAACCAAACGGCCGATGGCGTTGTCCAGTTCGCCCAAGGCGGCTTGAGCGAGCGGACTATCGGGGCCCTCTTTTTGAGCGGCGTAATCGAGGTGCGGCAGGTAAATGAAAAAGAAATTGGGTTGATGCCGGCGGGCGGCGTGAATCGCGGTGTCGACAATCCAATCGGTCGAGGCAATACTCGCCAGCGGCCCCCAAAAATGCTTGAGCGGAAAATGGCCGTAGGCGTCTCGCAGCTCTCCGTAAAAACTCTCCGGTTTCGTATAACACCAGAGCGATTCCGAGCCGTCGGGGTTGTGAACCGGCGCCGGCATGCAAATGTAATCGGCCCCGCAGCCCTTGCTGAGCATGGGGAACCAGACCGCCGAAGTTAAACTGGAATCGTGAGTATGGAGAATGTCCCAGATTTGCGGCGCCTGTATGACCTCGTTCCAGGCGGTCCACATTTCGACTTCGTGTTTTTCCCGCCAATAGAAACCGTTCGCCGTCACGCCATGAACGGCCGGCTGTTTTCCCGTAAGCATACTCGCCTGAACCGGCCAAGTGACGGCGGGAAAATCGGCCACGAACGGCGCACTGTCGCCGCCGGCGGTAAGCGCGGCCAAATGCGGCATGTGTTCAACATCTTTCGCTCGCAGGCCGGGAATCGAAAGCACGACAACATATTCCGACATGGTCTTGGCCTTTTAACAGATTCTGAAGCTTTATACCTTCTAACACAACTTGATGGGTTAGCATCAAACTCCGCGTTTGAAACGCCAAACAGGGGTTGCGTTAGGGGCTCTTAGGAAATTCGTAGCGGTTCACGGGTGTTGCACTGTCGTCTAGATTGATGACGCGACTTCCCGCGCCACCGTGAACGATTGTAAAACATTTTTGACCGCCGAGCACCGAGACCACGGAGAAAGAGGATCAGAAATTTCCCGCGCTGCAAGTATGTTTTCGCACAAGGCCGCTTCGCACCCGCAGGCGCGAAGAACACGAAGGAAAGCCGCGTAAGGTGCTTTGTCACAGCTAAGAATTAGGGTTGCAAGATATCAGCCGCAGGGCGCTAGCCCACGGTTTTCCTGCTCAGAACCGTGGGCTAGCGCAAAGTAAGCTGTGACAAAGCACTAGCACAGCCAGCGCGAAACATCGGCGGAATAGATTTTGGGCGGCCGCGAAAATCGGCGAAGCCCGCGACTCAATCTCCCTTGGCAAGAGGGAAATTCTTTCCCGGTGTTCGCCTTTCGGCCGAATCTTGCACGTTTTCGCTCGAAGGGCGAGGCGGCGCCTTGCTCGTGTAAATCTTGCTGATCAGCTCTTGATAACCCTCGACCATCTTCGGCAGCGACCACCGGTTTTCAACCCGTTTCCGACCAGCGGCGCCCATTTTTTGGCGTAACTCCGCACTGTTTGCAAGTTCGAGCCAACGAGCGGCGAGCGTTGCGGCATCGTCGGGCTCGATCAAAAAACCGTTTTCACCGTCTTCGATGGTTTCCGGAATCGAACCGACGCGCGTCGAAACAACCGGCAACTCCGTAGCCATGCCTTCCAGCAAACAAACAGGATTCGCCTCGTTGTGCGAGGTCAGCGCCAGTACGTCGAACGAAGGCAAGAGCTCCGCGATATCGCTACGGGCGCCCAAAAAATGTACGCAATTCGCGAGTTCTCGCTCGCGCGTCTGTTGTTCCAACGATTCTCTCAGCGGACCATCTCCCACGATCACAAACGCGGTGCTCCGCCGCTGCCGATGCAGCCGCGCTGCGGCGTCGAGAAACAGTGCATGATTTTTTACAGGACTCAACGACGCCACAATGCCAAACACAGTGGTCGCCGACGGAATGCCCAACTCAGCGCGTACGTTCGACGCCGACTCCAACTGCGGGTGGAAGCGTTCGACATCGACGCCGTTGGGAATCACATGCACTTTCCTCCGGGGAAACCGTTCGAATTGAACCAGATGCTCGCCATGCGCCGCCGCCACCGCGATAAAACCATCGGTGATCGATGTCAACCAGCGGTTCATCCTACCCACGCCATCGGGCCAGCCGGTGGAATGCAGCGCCGAGAGGACGACCGGCGTTTGGGTCCACCAAGCGGCTAGGCGTCCCCAGAACATTTTATCGCCGGCGCCGACGGTCACCACGGCGTCGATGCGTCGTTCCCGCAGAAGCCGGCTCAAACGCACGAGAATGCGCAAATCGAACTTGCCCTCCAGCAAACCGGAATGGACGGGAACCTCCCGCGCCACGACTTCGCCCAACGGCCCGCGCTCTTTCAAACAGCACACTTCGGGAAGGAACTGCTCGCGGTCGAGGTTGCGAATAAGATTCACCAACAGCGTTTCGGCGCCGCCAACCGGCATGCTCGTGATCACAAACATCACCCGCAGCGGGCCGCGGTCGTCGCGCGGTTGCAGCGTTTTTGCTTTCCACATGTTCATTCGATTCTTACTTTTTCGCACCCAACATAACCAATGTTTTTTCACGCCCGGCGGCCAGCGTCTGGAGCACCGAATGTTTTTCCGTATCGTTTAGAATCCAGGTCGTGTTCCACACACAGCAGGCCAATACAATCAGGCCGACCAAGCCGTAGGCGGCGCCCAAGCCGAGTAGGAGCGGCGTCAGGCAGACGATAATAACGCCACGGTCGATCTGCATCCCCTCGCGCGCGTTCAGCCACAACACCAAACACAAAGCCACGGCATTGGCGGCGGCGGTCGCCCAGACAGCGCCGACCAATCCAAACTGTGGGACCAACCAAACATTCAGCCCCAAATTCGCCAGCAGTCCTAGGAACAGCGCGACGCTGCCCCACTTCGCTTTTTCCACGCACCACAAATACGTTTGCGCAAGCAGCATCAAACTGAACCAGGCACAGTAGGTGATGGTCCAGGGCAGAATAGCGAGGCCGTCGTTGTATTTCCCCGCCAACACGACGGTGAAAACCCACGGCGCGGTGCAGAGAATCACCACGCCGCCGGCCAACAGCGCTGCGCCGGCAAGCTTGAGAATTAGGTTGAGCGTTCGCGAAACATCGCCTCGCCGACCGGCCTCCCAGTCGCAGGAGAGGTGCGGAGTAATCACGCCGCCCACCATCGCGGCGACGGAAATCAGGAGCACGGGAACAATCCGGCTGCTATCGTATTGCCCCACCCACGCCGCTGCGGCGGACGCCTTCAAGCCGCTAAAATGGATGAGCATGTAGCGGTCGGCGATATCGAACAAGTTGCCCAACACATTCGTCACCCACATCCAACCCGCGAAGGGCAGCAAACGCGACCACATCGTTCGATGCGTGAGGATCGAGGTATCTTGCGGGAAGTCTTTCCAGGCGAGTCGTAAACAAACCAGCGCCCCGGCGCTGGCCACGCTCGTTCCAGCAATACACGCATACGCCAGTGAGGTTGCGTCGGCACTCCATGTGAGCAGCAATACAAGGCCCACGCAGGCGAATGTGAGGCTGTTGAAGAAGTTCATTATCGACGCCACGCGCACGCGCCGCAGCGCCGTGAATAGTTCATCCAGAAAGTTGAACAACACCATCGGCGCCAGCGCCGCCGCCGCCAGCCAAACCATATTCACCTGGGCGGGGTCGTTGAACATCAGCCAGGCGATGCGCTCCGGCGCCAGGCACAGCGCCGCCGTGGCGAGTAATGTCAGTAAGATGGAAGAAATGCCGATCCTGCGAAGAAACACTCTCAGTTGGCCGCGTCCCCGATAATGCTCGGCATAACGTCCAAACGACCCTGGCAGTCCTAGCACCGCCAACGGCGCCATCAGCACCAGGAAATTGAACAGCAGATTCCACCGCCCCAGCTCCTCGGGGGTGAGAATTCGGCAAAAAACGATGCTCCGAGTGAGCCCGACGCTCTTCTGCACGACGGTCAGGGCGAGCAAAAAGAACACGCCGGCGGCGAGTGTTTCAGCGGCAGGTTTTTTGCCTGCGGCGACTGCTTGTAGTTCGGTCGGCGTTTCGCGAAGCGGCGGCAAGGCGACATGGGCGGTAGCGTCCGCCGTGGTGTCGCTATGGAGCGTGGCGTCGAAAAAGGAAGGGCTCACGACGATATTGCCCCCACCGCGGCGGACGGCGTCGAACAGGCCAGTCGCTGGTATTGGTATCGCCGCTCGGCGGCAACCTTGCGAGGATCGACCGTGAGCCAGTTTTTCAGACGCACCATTTCAGGATCGCCGTGAATCCTTTGAAGATGGAAGGCGTCGTCGCCGGCGAAGTTGTATCCGCCATAAGCGGAGCAGACGCCGCGCCATCTTTCTCGGCGAGCCAGTTCAAACACATAAGCCTGCATGTTCTCATGCAGGCCAAAGGGAAACGCGAAGTAGCGCATGGGCCGGCCCACCATTTCGGCAAGTTCGCGGGCGCCGCCGAGCACTTCATCGCACAGTTGGGCTTTGTCGGTGATTTTTCCCAGGTCGGCATGTGTTCGCGTATGGGCGCCGATTTCAACGCCCTGCTCCGCCAGTTCCGCCAACTGCTCCGGCGTGTTGGGCGACAACCGCACCCCGTGGGCGATGTCGTGGGGAAAGGCTTTGTTTTCCAGCACAAACCGGCTGGCCACGAAGTAAGTTAGGGGAATATCTCGCTCGATCAGCCAGGGCAGCGCGTGGGTGCAGTTGTCGGCGTAACCATCGTCGAAGGTGATGCTCACCGTTGGCACGTCGTTCCACTCCAGACGAATGCGTCGCTGCGCCTCTTCCAACGAAACCAACTCGAAGCGGCTGCGAAGCCACTTCATTTGCCGAATGAACTGCCGCGTGGGAATGGTCCAGGGGTTGGGGTGGGCGTCGGCCACCCGATGATAAAACAACACGCACACCGGCGCGCCGCGACTCTTTTTGCACCAGGCGCGCAGCGGCAGGGAGCCATAGTAATAGGCGTTCAAGGCAAGTTGCTGGCGGAAGTTCATGGTTGCCTGTTCCTCACCGCATGCCGGTCAGATGAAGTCCGCTCTTGACCCAGTTTTTCATGGTGTCGCCGGCGAGCCACACGCCGTGCCGAATTTTCGGCCCGGTGCGGGGCGCAACAATGCGCAGCTCTCGCATCGCTTGGGCGCGAGGGCGCCAACGCTGTTTGTATTCCTCGCTGCCGCGGCAGAGGTCGTAGCCAATTTGTCCGCGAGCGAGCGCCTCGCGAAAGGCGGCAATGTGGCATAAGTGGCCCGGCTGCTGATCGATCAGTTCGGGCGCCATTCCTGATTGATAAGCGTAACTCACGCCGCCGCCCTGCAAGTGCAATTCCGCGGCGGCGGGTTGGCCGTCGATTTTCAGCAGATGAATTTGCAAGCTGCCATCGCCGCGCATTTGGTCGGCGGCTTCGCGTAGAAATCCGGTAAAAGACGACGACGCAAAACAGCCCGGTTCGCCCAGAGCCTGCCGGCGGCGCTGGTGGAGGTCGACCATGGCGTTCCAGGCGGCGTCGAATCCAGGGCCCTCGGAGAAGGTCTCGAACTCCATTGAGGGGGCTGTAAGCACGCTCTTGACGATCTTCCGCAAACGCTTGCGCCACGTTTTGGAAAGGATCATGAGGTAGGCGTCCCAGTCGTCGAGATCGATTCGCCAACAATCGAGCGAACGCTGCCGATGGACGCCCGCTCCCAACGTGTTCATGTGCGCGGCGAAGAGCGCCATGGCGCTGTCGTCGGAGGCGACGCCCGAGAGTTGCAGCAGATCCCACTTTGTTTGCACGGCCGCAACACCCTTTTTCGACTCCGCCGAGAGGGACGCGTTCGACACCGCGGCGTTGGTCATCCACTGCGCGATCGCGATGGTCGCCGACTCTTCGTATTCCGGAGTGGTGAGCAGCGACAGATAATCGGAACAGACATCGCCGGAACCGAGAAACTGAATGACGCGTCCTCGAGAAGCGGTGTTTTCAACAAACCACGGGGCCAATCCGACCAATGCTTCCTGGCCGTTGGATCCGCCATCGTCGAACACCGCCACGACAAATAATTCCCGGCCCTGGCCGTAGTGTTTCCACCAACTGGTCAGCCATTCCCAGCGGCGAAACGGCACGCCCCGGGTCAGACAATTCCATTGCGGAAAAAGGGGCGTCAACGATTCAGGGGTCGAAAGAAGTTCTACTCGCATCTCTTTGGCGCCGCCTTCCGCGATGGTAAAGCCCATTCCATGCGATGCTGAAACCCGCCCGCCGCGAGGCTGCAAAACCGCTGCTCAACTCTCGGTCATGGCTGAGCAGATTCAAGCCGCCAAAAAAACAAAGCTCGAAATTCCAGAACGCGTTTTCACAAATTGATAGGCGAGCGGGGTCGCAAGCTGAACAACTGTCACAAGCCGAACAATGGGCGCAGGCCGCGCCGAAGCGATGACGGTCGTACGGCAACCTGTCGACTTAGCCTGAATTATTCATCAGCCGCCACGCGCTAGCATCCGGTTGTTGCAATTCCCCACAGAACCGGACGCTAGTGCGTGGCGGCTGATTTGCGCGGCGTTTTGGGTAAGATAGCCGCAAAGTTGTTTCATATCACCACTTGCAGCGATCAGAGTCGATCTCGTGAATAATCCGGGTTAGAGCGTTCGAGCAATGGCTACCGCAAGACTTTCCCGCCAACCGACCTCCGGTGGCCTATCCTTGAACAATACGTTTCGAACCAACGCTTTGCCGTGCAGCGTCTGGGAGCCACTCTCGTATCGATTCGCCTCACACGCCGAACATCCATGACCGCGATCATTGCTATTTTCGCTCTCGCCGGACTGATCTGGGGCGGCATTCTCATGGCGCGAGGCTCGCTCTTGGCGGGCTGCGGCGTGTATCTGATTTTGGCGTCGTGCATGGGCGGCTACTTCATGCAGTTCGACGTGGGCGGCGTCACGCTGTCGCTCGACCGTCTGTTTCTGCTGGCGTTGGCCGGCGCCTTTGTTATGCAGTGGCGCTTGGCGCGAACAACGCCAAAACCGATCGAACGCATCGACTTTTTCCTGCTAGGACTGCTCGCCGTTTTGACCGTCTCGACCTTCCTCCACGATTGGCGCTCGACCTCCCTGCACGATGTTCCCGTGATCCAACACCTGATCAACGGCTACTTCATCCCCTTCTCGATTTATTGGATCGCCCGCCACGCAGTGCTCACCAAACAGCATGTGGGCTGGTTGCTGGGTCTGCTGACCGTGTTCGGCGTCTACCTCGCCCTGACCGGGATTTTTGAATCGCTCGGCGTTTGGGCCCTGGTCTGGCCCCGCTACATTGCCAACCCGGAACTTGGCCTGCATTTTGGCCGGGCCCGAGGACCGATGCTGCACTCCGTTAGTTACGGGTTCTATCTGACGGCCTGCCTGTTTGCGGCCTGGATCTGGCGCGAGCGTTTGCCCAAATACGGGCAATTCGCCGTGTATACTTTGCTGCCGCTGTTCTTCGCCGCGATCTATCTCACCAAGACGCGCACCATTTGGCTGGGGGCCGCGTCGGGAGTGGGGGTTCTGGTTCTCGGCACGCTCAACGGACGCACCCGAACACTCGTGATGGGCGGAATGCTGGCCGCCGGGTTGCTGGTCGGCGTCACGAAGATGGATTCCATCGTCGGCCTCCAACGCGAAGGCACCGTGCAAGACACGCGCAAGTCGGCCAGCATGCGAAAGAGCTTCGCCTATGTTTCCTGGCTGATGTTTCTCGACCGCCCCGTTTTCGGATTCGGCTTCGGGCAATTCGCGGAAGAGAAACTCGCCTACCTGGGCGACCGCTCGGTCGACCTGCAACTCGAGAGCATCCGCGCTTACGTGCATCACAACACGTTTCTGAGTTTGCTGACGGAAACGGGCGTGATCGGCCTGGCGTTGTTCCTTGCCGTTTATATCGGTTGGACGATCCACGCTTGGCGTTTGGCGCGATGCTCGCTGGCGCCGGACTGGGCCCAGCGGCAGGGTTGGCTTCTGTTGGCGGTTTTGTCGTCTCTGTTCTGGCAAATGGTGGGCCACGAAATCACCTTCACGCCGCTCGACCACTCGATCGTATTCTTGTTGGCGGGCGTCGCGGTGAGTTTACACGCGGAGTTTCGCGCACCGGCGCCAAACCGACTCAGCCAACGGTTTGCGGGTTATTCTTTGTTGACATCGGGCTTGCTGGCGAGGCCGTCCAGCGAAACCAAGGCGACTTCCTGACTCGCGGTGCATAAGGGCGGCGATGCAGGACGCTCGGCCAGCACTTCGGCCAACGTCGTTTCGCGAAATGCCTTCTCGACCAATTGCAGGGTGTCGTCGATGCGGCGATGCAACGGACACAACGCCGTCCCGTGGTCAACAATACCCAGCGGACACTCGTGAATGCGCTGGATAGGATCCACCGCATTCACAACTTCTAAAATAGTCAATACTTCGGGCGATTTTGCCAACGAAAACCCGCCCCGTCTACCGCGTTGTGCGCTCACCACGCCAGCGCGTTTGAGGCTGACCATAATCTTGAGCAGGTACGGCTGCGGCACTTGGGCCGCTTCGGCCAATTGTTCGCTGGTTCGAGCTTCGGGCGAGGCTTTTGCCAAACACAAGACCGTCCGTAACGCGTACTCCACGGTCTGGGAAATCATTTTTTACCTCAAACAGCCGATTTTTCCGGCTGGTAGTGCCTAGTGATGAAGTCGTTTTGGATCCACATGAGCTTATTATAAGCTCGAATCACGCGAATCGAGGTTTTGGCGTCGAGATCCAGTTCCGCGACCGCCTCGAAAATGGTATCGGTCAAGAGCCCCATTAGAGCATTCATTTGCACCAAAGGCACGTCGATTTGGGAATTTCCGGCCTTTGGCGTGTGCATTTTCCCGACCATATCGAGAAAAGAACCTGTCTTAGCATCATATGCTCGCCCCAGCAGTTGCAGAAAGTAGCGCTGCAAATGTTCTTTCCGAAACTGGATTTGCTGGTGGTTGGCGGCGAGGTCGTCGACGCCGTCGGGCGTGGGTCCGTCGTAACCATGTTGCCTGGGCACAAAATGGCGGGCGGTGGCGTCGTAGGCCAGTAGTTTTTCGTAAAGCCTTTCTACTAATGTGTTTACCAACGGACCGATATGCATGGCGGAGGCCTGTATCGTGGAAATATCTTCGGCGTCGAATTCTATGAAGTCGACCAAATATTCATACCGGTAGTGTGTATCCGTCTCGAGGCGTTCTTCGTCGATTCGCTGCATCCCACGAAACCTTTCAGAATTAAACCGGATAAGAAGATCTTGACATCGAGTTAGATTATCCTAAGATGTCGGCAAAAGGCAAGTGGTTCTGACGAAAAAACTCAGATTCCTCTTACAAAACACAGATTCCTCTCACAGAAAAGCAAGGAAACGGGCGAAATGTTTTGCAATCAATGTGAACAAACTTCTGGCGGTACGGGGTGTGTCGATGTCGGCGTCTGCGGCAAGGACCCCGACATGCAATCGTTACAAGAGACACTCCTCTACGGCGTGAAGGGCATGGCCTCTTACGCCCACCACGCCCGCCGCTTGGGGAAAGTCGACGACGAAGTCAGTGCGTTCATTGAAGAGGCCTTATTCGCCACGGTGACGAACGTCAATTTCGATCTCGAAAGTTTGCTTGAAATGGTTCTGGAGTGCGGCAAGCATAACCTGCGCGTGATGCAATTGCTCGACGAAGGGCACACCGAAAAACTGGGCGTTCCGGAGCCCACCGAAGTGTACGAAGGCCTCAAGCCCGGCCCCGGCATTCTGATCACCGGCCACGACATGGTCGATTTATCCGACCTGCTCGAACAGTCGGCCGGCCAAGGCGTGAATGTTTATACGCATGGCGAAATGCTGCCGGCGCACAGCTACCCCAAGCTGAAAGCCCACAAACATTTGGTCGGGCATTTCGGCGGCCCTTGGCAAAACCAGCAATACGAATTCCCTCAGTTTTCCGGCCCCATTCTGGCCACCACCAACTGCGTGCTCATTCCCTGGGATTCCTACAAAGACCGCCTCTTCACCACCCGTATCACGGCGGTGCCGGGCGGCAAACGCATCAAAACGAACGACTTCAGCGAAGTCATCGCGATGGCCAAACAATGCCCGCCGCTCACGGAGAAATTCGTCCGCACGTCGACCATCGGCTTCCATCACAGCGTGATTCTCAGCTTGGCTGATAAAATCGTGGGCGCCGTGAAAGCAGGCGACATCAAACGCTTTTACCTCATCGGCGGTTGCGATGGCGCGGAAACCGGCAGAAACTATTTCACCAAGCTAGCCGCTTCAACGCCCCAGGAATCGGTCATCTTGACTTTAGGCTGCGGCAAATATCGTATCCGCGACGCCGACTACGGAACCGTGGCCGGTCTGCCCCGCCTGCTCGACATGGGGCAATGCAACGACGCCTACGGCGCGGTGCAAGTGGCCTTGGCCTTGGCCGACGCCTTCGAATGCGGCGTGAACGATTTGCCGCTCACGATTGTTCTCTCCTGGTTCGAGCAGAAAGCGGTGGCGGTGCTGCTCACGTTGCTGCACCTGGGCGTGAAGGGCATTCGGCTGGGTCCGGTGGCGCCGGCATTCATCACGCCGAACGTGTTCAAGATTCTGCAAGACAAATTCGACCTCAAACTCACCGAAGCCGAACCGCCAAAAGAGCTGTTTGAACTAGCGGCCACGTAAAAAAGCCGCAGCGAACAAAGCGATAGGACGTTGCTCAAAAAAGCCCGGCATGTTGAAAATGCCGGGCTTTTAATTCGCCATGTACATTCAGGACCATTCCTTTTTATATTCTTCTTCTCCGCGCCTTGGCGACCTCGCGTTTCCTTTCTTCGTAACTGATTTTCCTTTCAGCCTCTCAGCGAACAACCACCCACGCCAAGACACCCAACCCGGCCGCGAAAACCGCCAGGATAAGCACCGTTATGACTGCCGCCGCCAAGCAGCCCAGCCCGAAGGAGGACGCATGCGGCTGCGTCGTCGCGCCCGGCGATTCAATACTTGGCCGCGTGGGAGTTTCGGGACGCCGCTCCGTTTTGGAGTCAGGCCGTTCCGGCCGTCGCTTTTTTTTAGAGTCGGGCCGCGAGCGGTTCGGATAGATGTTGGCCGTCGAAAGATGAGGGTTCGGCGGCCGGACCGACAACCCAAACACCTGCTTCAGCCGACTGACGGCGTCGTCTTCGATGAACGCCGCTTCAGGTTTCGGCTGTTCGGCGGTTCCGCCGGCGGTGGCGAGAAAATCTTGCACCAAATCGTTGACGCGGTCAGGGTGGACATTTTTGACGGCGCTCAGCCAACGGCGGAGTCCTGCGCGTTTCCAGGCGTGAACGTCGCGACCGTTGTTGCAGGCGTATTGTTCGCACAAATCCTCTATCAGGTGTTCATCGTATTGCCGCCATTTGGCGGGGTCGGAAATCGTGTTGCAGACATCGCCCAACAACATTTGCAACTGCCGGGCGCGCTGGGCGCGCTGGGAATCGCGATGGTTTTGATAAGGGTGGATGATCCGATAGGCGGCGTGCACGGCGGTTTCGATCGAAGCTTGGTTGGATTCGAGGCGGGAGAGGCCGAGCAACTCATAAAAGTCGGCCGGCATCTGTTCGCTTTCAATCCATCGCCGAAGTCGGTCTTCCACGAGTGCGTTGCGCCTTTATGTTGGAATTAAGAAACGCCGGCCGGGTCGAAATATTTGGGCTCGTTGCCGGCCCGCCATTTGATGTTGCAGCCGATACTGGGGGTTTGCTCGGCGGAAGGCGTCTGACCGGCGAGCAGGGCGTCGACCGCCGCGCGGAGGTCGGCGCCGGTGACGGGGATATCAGAACCGGGGCGGCTGGCGTCGAGCTGGCCGCGGTAAACAAGTTTGCGATCACGGTCAAAGACAAAAAAGTCGGGCGTGCAGGCCGCTCGGTAGGCTTTGGCCACTTCTTGCGTATCGTCGAACAGATACGGGAAAGTATAACCCTGGCCTTCCGCCTCATGCACCATTTGTTCGGGCGAATCTTGAGGATGCTTCGAGACATCGTTCGAATTGATTCCCACCAGAGCCACGTTTTTGGCTTGATATTCGTGGCCGAAACGGGCAAGTTCCGCCGCAACATGCTTCACAAAAGGGCAATGATTGCACATAAACACCACGACCAACGCCGAAGCATCGGCGAAGTCGGCCAGAGACAGCGTGCGGCCATCTACATTAACCAGTGAAAAATCAGGCGCCTCGGCGCCCAACTCCAACATCGTGCTAGCGGTTTTAACCATTTTCCTCACTCCCGGCGGTATACTTGACGCGGCCAAAAACAGAGGTTTAGTTTATACTTCATGCACGCGGAATTGAAGGCAACGCCTTGGCGCTGAATATCTCCACGGATATCCGTGCGGCGTTTTAGGACCGCTCGCGAAATTAGTGACGACTTGGCGGTTTTGAATTGTTAAACTCATTGCCGTGCAACGGCGTGATTGTTCCGCATGGCATCCCGTCATTCCACGAGCGGCCTTAGCCGTGTAATAAATGAACCACGGATTGCACGGATCACACGGATGAAGAAGAGTCGGGGCTGCCGGCATCCGCGCCCATCTGTGTTATCCGCGTTATCCGTGGTTAAAATACTTCAGACTCGTCCGCCAAATGGTTTTTGGCGTCGGTTATG
>QIKY01000415.1 GCA_003233175.1 Planctomycetaceae bacterium
CCTCCGCGCACGCGGTGCAAAGCGGGAGCGCATGTTTCCACGGCCAAGCTTCTCGCAAGCAGCAAACAAAGATGTTAAAAGCCCTGGCCTTGGAAGGCCATCGGACGCTAGGCACAAGCGCCGCGTGGTTTTTTGGAATCGCCTTTCGCGCCGCTTGTGAGGCAGTTCCGAATCTTGTTTGTGTCGCGTGCGGTTGCGGGGCGCGGCGGCAATCTGCATACTTAAATGTCTCAAAGCGAACTCTCTGGCACACCGTATCCAGCGTTGTTTCGCAAGTATCACTCCCCTTAAAGAGCAGCAACAGCATGCCTCGCTTCTTGAGCCGCCGCGATAAATTGCGGCGCGCAGTGCGCCGCAATTCGGCCGACGCCCTGTTGGTGACGAACTTCACGAATGTCACCTACCTGACAGGATTCACCGGCGACGACAGCTACCTGCTGGTCGGCGCGAAACAAGATCTTCTCATCAGCGACTCTCGTTATACGGAGCAAATCGAGGAAGAGTGCCCCGAACTCAATGTTCACGAGCGTCCCATTGCCGAATCGATGTTGCAGGCGGTCGCGAATGCAACCGCAGCCGCGAAAATCGGCGCCTTGGGCGTGGAAGGTTCGTCGATGACGGTCGAATTGCATGAGCATCTGGGAAAAGAGCTGCCCAAAACAACGCTCGTTTCGACGATTGGATTGGTCGAGGCGCTGCGGGAAATCAAAGACAAAGAAGAAATAGCCGAGCTTCAAGAGGCGGTTCGGCTGGCGGAAAAAGCGTTTGAGGTCATTCGGGCTTCGCTGCGTCCCGAGCAAACGGAACGGGAAATCGCGGCGAATATAGAGCACCAGATTCGCCAGTTTGGCGGAGAGGGATGCAGTTTCCCCCCGATTGTGGCGGTTGGCTCGCGAGCGGCATTGCCTCACGCCCAACCCACCGAGCGGCGCATTGGCGAAAGCGAGTTTGTGCTCATCGACTGGGGCGCTCAGGCGAGGCTGTATCGTAGCGACTTGACGAGGGTTTTGATGACCGGTAAGATATCGCCCAAAGTTCGAGATATATATAGAGTTGTGTTAAAAGCTAATCGTGCGGGGATTGACGCGGTCCGGCCTGGCGTACTGATGAGCGAGGTTGACGCCGCGGCGCGCTGTGTGATCGAAAAAGCCGGTTATGGCAAACAGTTTGGCCATGGCCTGGGCCACGGCATTGGCCTTGATATCCACGAGGCGCCGAGGTTGAACAGCACGTCGAAACGTCCGCTCAAACCCGGCATGGTCGTTACGGTGGAGCCCGGCATCTACCTGCCTGGAATTGGCGGGGTGCGCATCGAAGACGATGTCCTCGTGACGCGTGCGGGGAAAAAGGTGCTCACGACGTCCCCCAAAGATTTAGACGCGTGCTGTGTAAGTTAACACGGCACATATCACTTAAGTTACAACCTGAACACACTTTAGGTGCGATAAATGGCTGATTCGGGATCGGGTGCGGGTGATGTTTTTGATATCGAACGTATTCGGGTGCTCATTGAATTGATGAAAGAGCATGGGCTGTCGGAGTTGGATCTACAGCAGCAAGACCAAGCGATACGCTTGCGTCGCGAAGGCCCTCCGGCGCCGGGCATGGTTCTGCCGCCGGTAGCCGCCGCGCCGCTGGCGCCGGCGGCCGCGCCAGCGGAGCCCGAAGACGGTCCGAACATTGTCTATATCAAGAGCCCCATGGTGGGCACCTTGTACCTGAAGGCCAACCCCAACGCGGAGTTATTTGTGAAAGTGGGCGACCACGTGGGCGCCGAAACAACCGTCTGCATTATTGAGGCCATGAAGGTCTTTAACGAGATCCCGGCGGAGGTGTCTGGCCGCGTGATCGCGATTCTGGCCGACAACGAGGAGCCGGTCGATCATAACCGTCCGCTGTTCAAAATAGACACCAGCCAGTAGCGTCTCTATATGTCTGTTTACCGCGACAGCGTCTCTCTTGTCTGCTTGCCGCGACAGCGAGTTCGCCGCCGCCCTGATTCCCGGAGCACTCGCCGGTTTTCCCACCGGCTATCGCCTGATGTACAACAGAATTTTAATTGCCAATCGCGGCGAAATAGCGTTGCGTATCATCCGAGCCTGCCGCGAGATGGGCATTGAAACCGTGGCGATTTTCAGCGAAGGCGATCGCGGCAGCGCTTACCTTGATTTGGCCGACGAAGCCTACTGCGTGGGCCCGGCGCAAAGCGCTCAGAGCTATCTGAAAATCGATCAGGTGATCAGCGCCGCCGAGGTGGGAAACGTCGAGGCGATTCACCCCGGTTACGGCTTCCTGGCCGAAAACGCTCATTTCAACGAAGTCTGCCGGAGTTGTAAAATCGACTTCATCGGTCCCTCGCCCGAAGCAATGGAAATGCTGGGTGATAAAAACGCCGCCCGAAGATTGGCCCGCAAGGCCAAGGTGCCGGTGGTGCCGGGCAGTCAGGGGTTGATCGAAGATGAGAACGAGGCGACCAAAATCGCCCACGAAATCGGCTTTCCGGTACTCATTAAGGCCACGGCGGGAGGCGGCGGCAAGGGCATGCGCGTGGCCGCGAACGATCTGGTCTTGAATACCGCCATCCAACAAGCCAGCGCCGAAGCCCAAGCCGCCTTTGGCAACGGCAGCGTCTACATCGAAAAATACATCGAACGCCCTCGGCATGTGGAGGTGCAGATTCTGGCCGATACTCACGGCAACGTGGTTCACCTCTGGGAGCGTGATTGCTCGACGCAACGTCGGCACCAGAAGTTGATCGAAGAGAGCCCGGCGCCGAATCTTCCCAGCGAAACCCAGGAGGCGATGTGCGAGGCGGCGGTCAGAATGATCAAAAACGCAAATTACTCCAACGCCGCCACCGTGGAGTTTATTGTCGACCAGGAAAACAACTTCTATTTTATCGAAGTGAACGCCCGCATTCAGGTCGAGCACCCCGTTTCGGAAATGGTCACGGGCGTCGACCTGATCAAATCACAGATTCTGATCGCCGCCGGAGAATCGCTCCCCTTCACGCAAGACGACATATCGCTGCACGGCGTTGCTATTGAGTGCCGCATCAACGCCGAAGATCCGCAACATAAATTCCGGCCATCGCCGGGCGTCATCAAATCGATGCACGTTCCTGGCGGTTTTGGCGTTCGCTTCGATTCGCACGCCCATACCGGCTACGTGGTGCCGCCGCATTACGATTCCATGATCGGCAAATTGATTGTCCATCAGCCGACGCGCGGCGAAGCAATCGCTTGTATGTTGCGCGCCCTCGACGAACTTCGCATTGAAGGCATAAAAACGACCGTTCCATTTCACCGAGCGGTTATGCAGCATTCCGATTTCGTCGACGGCTGGGTCGACACCTCGTTCGTCGAACGAACTTTTCTGACGTAAAGCAGATTGCAACGCCCGCAATCGCGCTCAGCGCGACGTCTCTCCTTCCACTCGCGCGAGCAAATGTTCGGCGGACCGAGGGAAGACGCAAATCTTACTGATATTTGACAATAGGTAACCAACCAACATGACGAGAAGTCCGCTAGAACGGCCGGCGAGAATCGATTCCGACCTGCAACGCGTGGCGATTCTGTTCGCCGGCGGACCGGCGCCCGCCGCCAACGCCGTTATTTCCACCGCGGCGGTTTCGTTTCTGAAAAACGATGTTTCCGTGCTGGGCATTAAATACGGCTATTCGGGGCTGATCAAATTCGGGCCCGACCATCCGATGGAAGTCGGCCGAGACTATGTCGTCTTGGATGACAAGTACCTGAAGCGGAGTCGGAATTCGCAGGGAATCTTGATCGGTACGTCGCGGGCCAATCCGGGAAAAGATATTTTTCATCCCGCGCATTTAGACGACGCCCAGCGTGTCGACCCACTGCGTCGGGTGTATGAAGGGCTGTGCTCGCTCGGAGTCGACGCCTTGGTTTCCATCGGCGGCGACGACACCCTGAAAACCGCCAACAAATTCAAGCTGTATCAAGATCGGCTGCCGGCCGAGGCGCATCGCATTCCGGTTGTTCATCTGCCCAAAACGATCGACAACGATTACATGGGCATTGACTTTACGTTTGGGTATTTCACGGCCGTGCATTTTCTGGCCTCTGAAATACGCAACCTGCTGCACGATGCGGAAGCCGGCCGCACTTATTTTCTGGCCGAAACCATGGGCCGCAGCGCCGGTTGGCTGGCGTACGGCGCCGCAATTGCCGGCGAAGCGAGTTTGGTGGTCAGCGTGGAAGATATTCAAGGCCGGTTCCTCACTGAGGAGGAGGTCGTCGACCCGAAAACAAAAGAAACGACCAAGCGTCCTGTCATGGTTGTCGACGAAGTGGTTGATCGTATCGTGGGCACGATGTTGGCCCGCGAAAAGGAAGGCAAGGACTCCGGAGTGATCGTGCTAGCCGAGGGACTGGCGGAATATCTTCCCAGCAGGTATTTGACCGGCATCACACGAGACGAACACCATCATATTTCAATTGCCGATGTCAATCTGGGCTCGCGGTTTTCCAAGCTGGTCGCTACGGCGTACAACAAGGCAACCGGCCGAGATCGCAAAGTGACCGGCGTGCAGTTGGGTTATGAGTCGCGCTGCGCCCAGCCGCACGCCTTCGACGTAATGCTCGGCAGCCAACTCGGAGTGGGCGCCTACCGAGCGTTGGCGGAAAAGGAGCTTAACGGGGTGATGGTCTCGGTTGCCGGCCAACTCAATTTGCACTTCGTGCCCTTCGACCAACTCATCGACCCCGAAACCCTCGTCACCAAAGTTCGACACATCGACACCGACAGCGACTTCCATCGCTTGGCGCGTTTCCTGGAAACCTATGTCGAGTGAGTTTTTTGGGGGACATTGCCACTAGAACAATTATTCCTCGAGCGCTCCTTACTTGAGCAGGCGAACTTCGCGCAGCAGGTCGGCCGGCGTGGGCCGGTCGGCGAAGGTTTTTCCCCGACGTTCGTAACGAACGACGCCCTGGCGGTCGATCACGAACGACGCCGGGCGGTTACTCAGCTCGGTGTGGATTCTCATCTGCATCGCCACGCCATAGGCGGCGCTGGCGGTTTGGGCTGGATCGAGCAACAGCGGATAACCAACATCGCCGGTGGCGAATCCTACGTCTTTTAAGAATCGCTTGCCCGACCACGATTCGTGAGGATCGACCACCAGCAACTGGGCGCCGGCTTCTTGGAACGCTTTTACATTGTCGCGCAACTGCGCGAGCTGGCCATGGCACACCGGTCAGGTGTCGCCATAGACAAACACCAACACCACGGCGCTCTTGCCGCGATAATCGCTCAGCCGCAGGCGGCGGCCATCGATCGAGAGCAACTCGAAATCGGGCGCCGTTTTTCCAAGTGCCGCCGAGGCGAGTTGCTCGATTTTCCATGCTTGGAGTTGCGCAGTTACGGCGGGGTTCAAGGCTTGGCCCTGGCGGTCTTGGGCGTAGCGCAAATGCCGCTGGACGTCGCGGTTTTTCTCCCCGGCTTCGAGGCGACGCAACAGTTTGTCGAACCCACGACCTCCCAACATGCCCAGCGAATCGGCGGCATAAAGTCGGACCATCGCATCGGCGTCATGCTCGGCGGACGCGGCCAGCGCCGGTTGCGCCGCGGCAGCGGCGCAATAACCCAACGCCTGCGCCGCCAAGGCCCGCACCGGCGCCGCATCGGCCTTGAGGGCCTGGACTAAATCGGCGCGGGCGGCCGGGCCTTGCCGCACGATTTCCCGCAGCGCCGTCATGCGCTGCTGCCAGCCGGCGTCGTCCAGCGGCCGCATGTAGTTTGGTTTCCAATTCTCGTCGTTCCAGGCTCGGCCAAAGTCGTGGAGTATTTTCGAAACGCGCACCGCTGCTTCCTGATCGTCTTGCGCGTGCGTCTCTACATTCGGAACGCCCGCCGCCAGAACGAGCACAACCACGACACTCCAGCATCGGCTGAAAAAGTGCGTGGGCCTCAACGTTCGGCAGGACGCCCGCCGCCTCTCGATTTTCCCGCTCCCTGGTTCGAGCATCGCCTTGAACATAAAGAGTCCTTCAGAGTTTTGGATTTTGAACTGCGTTTTTGCTATTTTTCCACCGCCACATTGCGCCGTTACGAACATCAAGTATAGTCTTCCCAACTGTTACAATACCAACCTGGGCGGCTGTTTTTTCAGGGAACCGCTCTGAAAAAGTAATGTTCTCCGGCCGATGCGGTATAATTCTTCAGGTTCAAAGCAACCTGCGCCGGTGAACAAAACAGGTTGACCAGAGAGATTGCCATGTATAGCCAAAATATCCCGCACTCCGCTGATCGAAACGCCGGATCGAAACGCGCGCTGCGTGTTTTCACCCTACTTTTGGCCGCCAGCACATTGTTGGCGTTCGGTTGCCGGGAAACAGGCGACGTCGTGGAGGGTACACCTCGAAATGCAGACGCTATGGCGTATTTTTCGCATCCACAGCAAGCGCCCCTGCTGGGTGAATCGCCGCAGCGCCACATCACGGCAAAAATTCCGTTTGGCGTCGCGGCCTCGAAACCGCCGGTTTTGGTGCCCAATCATCGCGACCAAGATCTTTCAGATTTGGCGGTCGACGCCCTGGCTCGTATTGGGCGTCCGGCGGTGAAACAATTGGTCGAGACGCTCAACGACCCCAACCAAGCCGTGCGGCTACGGGCCATCAATACGTTGGCTCGCATCGGCCCCGACGCGCGCGACGCGGTCGCGCCGTTGACAAAACTCCTTTCCGAGAACGACGCAGCAGTCCAACGAGCCGCAGTGCATGCACTGGGCCAAATTGGCGCTCCGGCGGAAGGCGCCGTCGACGCCCTCATGCGTGAATTGCGGCGCCCCGCTTCCGAGGATACGGCCGGCTCGAACTAGCCGCCGTTTCCATCTGGTCGCTTACGCGACCAAGCATGCTTTGTCTCGATTGCCCAGTTTCGCCAAGCGTACGGCGAGCAACGCTACTTTGTTGAAAGGGCTCAGGTCTTGGGGTCTGTAAGACGAAGAGAGGGTGGGCGAAGGTGCGCCCACGTTCTTCCAGCCACTTGTTGCTAGCATCAGGGGCGTTCTATGCAGGCATACTCGAAGTACGGTCGACTGGCGGTTTGGGGTCTCGTTTTTTTCTGCGCTACGGCGGCAGCGCAAGATACGCGCTACGTGACCGAAAACGGAACCACGTATCTTGAAACGCGGCAAGTGGTGCGGCAGCCCGTGACCCAGGTGGAAATGCAGAACCGCCAGGAGACGGTCTACCAAGAAACCTACACCACGACATTCCACAAAACGCAGGTCCCCGTTTATACGCCGGTGACGCAATACACGTGGCGGCCTCACGTGAAAAACTGGTGGAATCCTTTCGGCCCTGCGTTATTGGAATATCGTTTGACGCCGACCGTCGCTTGGCGTGCGACAACCCACACAATTCACACGCCGGTTACGCAGAGAACCGTCACGCCAATAACTCGCACCGTGCAAACCCCCGTGCGAAAACTCGGCTTTGCCAAACAAGAGCAAGTCAGCCGGGTGGTGGTTTCGCGAACGCCGATTGGCTCGCCGCGAAGTAATCTTCAACCACGGGGTGTGATACCGCAACAGGCGCCGCAGGTGGCCAGCCGGCCCATCTATGGCGGCATTCAACGACTCGACCGAAACGCGCCTGCCACGATTGGAGCAACCATCTATAGCGGCGTGCAACGGTATTGAGAAGCGTCGTGGTTGAGCGAGCAGATGAAAGCGAACAGAAGCCCGGCATTTTGAAAATGCCGGGCTTCTTGCGTTATACTTCACGCGGCTGGCAATGGCTCGTTTAACGGCAAGCCGCAGGCGACTGCGTTTTCTGTTCTGTCCGAGCGCGTGGGCTCAAAACACAGCCGCCTTCGGCTTGCCGTTAAACGAAAAAAGCGACATTTTCAGCCGCGTGCGGTATACAAGCACGAAGCGCAAGCGAGTGAATCAGAAAACGGTCATTCCCGCGTAGGCGAGAACCCAAAAAAACTCACGGTCTCCCGCTGCGTGCGGGTAAGTTATTTTCTGCCGCTCGCCTTGGTTCATGCCCGCGCCCGCCATGCTGGGGAAACCGGCTTGCAAGCGGCGGAGTCGCGAATCACTATGAATGCATCTCTTCGCATTCGATGGCTCGACCGGCGCACCCGAATCGGACCGCCGGCGTCTGGCTCGAGCGGCCAGATTCTCTTCCCCAGCATTGATCTAATTGCATGAATCCTTTGAATCTGTTCCGGCGCAACTCGCAAGCTTCAGGCAGTGTGCATCCTCAGGCGCACATGACGTTTCGTCAGACCAGCGTCGGCCGTTCTCTCTCGCGCACGGCGCTGCTGCTGAAAAAGAACCTCTGGTTCTGGCCGGTGATCGCGATCGTGTTGTTATCGATCATCGGCGTTACGGTCCGCCGCGCGATCGAAACCACGATGAAGGAGAATCTTCGGTCGCAATTGCAAACACTGCTCAACGCCGAAACCGCCATGCTGCGGAAGTGGTTTCAGTCGCAGGCGGCGAACGCCGAAACGGTTGCCAACGACCTCCAGGTTCGCCAAGCCGCCTATCGGCTGCTCGATCTGAAGGGTGATCTGAACGGCGCTCCCGACTCCGCCCAACCTGAAACAACGCCGGCAACAGCGCGAGCGACAACACAACAAGATTTGCAAACCGTTTTGGCGCCGGAATTGGCCTCGCGGAAATTTATCGGATTTTTTGTGGTTGATCGCTCGCAACGTATTGTCGCGGCGTCGGACGCCAGTCTCGTCGGCCAACGGGAAATCCCTCAATATGAACAATTTCTGAAACGGGTATTGGATGGCAAGACGGTCGTCTCGACGCCCTTTCCCAGCGTCGTGATGATGAAAAACGAGTACGGAGAATCGCGCACCGGCGAAGCAACCATGTATGTGTGCGCGCCGCTGCGCGATCAGTCTTTTAACGTTGTCGGAGCGCTCGCGTTGCAATTGCGGCCCGAACTCGAATTCACGCAAATTCTTCAACTCGGCCGCATTGGTAAATCCGGCGAGACCTACGCCTTCGACAGCAACGGCGTCATGGTTTCAAACAGCCGCTTCGACGAAGACCTGATTCTCCTGGGAATTTTGGCCGACCGCGAACATTCCCGCTCGATTTTGAATATTCAGGTGCGCGATCCGTCGGCCGACATGACCAAGGGCTATCGGCCAAATCGGCGCCGCGCCGAAATGCCGCTCACCAAAATGGCCGCCGCCGCGATTGACGGCAATGCGGGTGTTGATGTCGAAGGCTATCGCGACTATCGGGGCGTGCCGGTCACTGGCGCCTGGACATGGCTTCCCGAATACCAACTCGGCCTAACAACCGAAATTGACGTCGCCGAAGCATTTCACGCCCTGACGATTCTGAGACGCACCTTCTGGATTCTGTACGGACTCTTAGTCGCCAGCGCGGTCGCCATTTTTGTGTTCACGGTGGTTGTCGCACGCATGCATAGGGAAGCCCGAGCGGCCGCCATCGAGGCCCAACAGTTGGGGCAATACACGCTGGAGGAAAAAATCGGCGCCGGAGCGATGGGCGTCGTTTACCGAGGCCGCCACGCCATGCTCCGAAGAGCCACGGCTATCAAACTGCTCGACGTCGACAAAGTCGATAAAGCCTCGATCGAACGATTCGAGCGAGAAGTGCAAATCACCTGCCAACTGAATCATCCCAGCACGATTCAAATCTACGACTTTGGCCGCACCCCCGAAGGCGTGTTCTACTACGCCATGGAATACCTCGGCGGCGTCGACCTGCAAACGCTCGTGGAGAAGTATGGCCCTCAGCCGGGCGGACGCGTCATTTATATTTTGCTGCAAGCATGTGGCTCGCTCTACGAGGCTCATTCGAAAGGGCTGGTCCATCGCGATATCAAACCGGCGAACATCATGCTCAATCGTCGAGGCGGCGAGTCGGATGTTGTCAAGGTTTTGGATTTCGGTCTGGTGAAAGCGATCGATGAAAAGAAGCAAGCCGGTCAGACCAGCGATGGCGGTCTGACCGGAACGCCGCTGTATATGTCGCCGGAGGCGATCCAGACGCCGCTGTCGGTTGACGCCCGCAGCGATTTGTATAGCCTGGGGGCGGTGGCCTACTTCCTTCTGACTGGCCACGCGGTGTTCGACGCCGACAATATCGTTGCGCTCTGCCAGAAGCACGTCGATGAAACGCCCATGCCTCCCTCGGAACGACTGGGCGGCGAAGTGTCTGACGAACTTGAGAATGCGATTTTGTCGTGTTTGGAAAAATCTCGCGCGAAGCGACCTCAAACCGCTCGCGACCTAGCTCAAATGCTCGCCAAATGTCCCGAAGCGGCCGATTGGTCGATCGAAAAAGCCGAAGCCTGGTGGGGGAAATACGAGCGAGGTCAAGCCATCGAAAACACGCCATCGGCCGACATTGCTTCAACGCAATCCAGCTTCGACAGAACGATGGATGTCAACTGAGGAGCCATTCGAGTTTGGCCCCACTCGATATTTATACCTCAAGCGGCTTAAAGCATGATATTTGCAACAGACACAATGCAGTTACATCAGTCCTTAGTATCTGTCCAAGATCTATTCCGTGCAATGGTGTTATGAAATCCCCGCCAAGCCGGAGGCTTGCCAGCCATTAGCCGGTGGTCGAGCGTAGCGAACACCACCGGTAGGCTGCCGTAGCGAACGACGCATCCCGGCGGGATGCCAGATGCAGCGGCTCTGGAAACGCCTCGAAACAACATCGTCGTTCGCGCCGCCCACCGTTGGAGTTCACGCTTTAGCGTGTGTCCGAGACGAAAACACGCTAAAGCGTGAACTCCAACGGTGAGCGGCTGGCATCCCGCCGGGATGCGGTGTTTCAGCGTCTCGATACTCCGGTGGTGTTCGCTGCGCTCGACCACCGGCTAATGGCTTTTATCCTTCCAGGATATGAAATAATAAACGCCTTCGGCTTTGCCTGCATCTGAAAAACACGGAATAGATTTTGGACAGGTACTTACCGTGCGGAGTATACCTGCCGAGGTAAAAGCCCGGTATATTGAAAACGCCATACGTTACTGAAAGTTGTTGATTATGAATCACGGGGCGTTGGGCTGGCTCTCCGGTGAAATTGCCTCGCTGGAAACACAAGGACTGCGCCGCCGTTTGCGCGTTCGCCAAAGCCGACAGCAAGCCGAAATTCATATTGATGGTTCGAAATTGATAAATTTCAGCTCCAACGATTACCTCGGCTTGGCGGCCGAATTTCCCGCGCAAGCGTTTTCCGAAGCGATCGAACAAGTGGGCTGGGGAAGCGGCGCCAGCCCCTTGGTGACCGGCCGGGGTGTTTTTCAATCGCGTCTGGAATCGGCCTTGGCCGACTTTGAAGGCGCCGAAGCGGCACTCCTGTTTGGGTCGGGTTACGCGGCGAATGTCGGCGCTATCACGGCGCTCGCCGGCCGAGAAGATACGATCTTCAGCGACGCCCACAATCATGCCAGCATTATCGACGGCTGCCGTCTGGCGGGCGCCGACGTGCAAGTGTACCGGCACGCCGACG
>QIKY01000185.1 GCA_003233175.1 Planctomycetaceae bacterium
TCACTCAGAGGAACAACCACGCCGTTACACGGCAATGAGTTTAACAATTCAAAACCACCAAGTCGTCACTAATTTCGCGAGCGGTCCTAAGAGCTCCTAACATAACCCCTGTTTGGCGTTTCAAACACGGAGTGTGATGCTGACCTAACAAGTTGTGTTAGAAGGTATAAGGCCCGTCTCTTTCGGGCTCTGAATTTTTGCGAGGCGTGTGGTGCGAAGGCCGTCGATTGGGAAAGGCAGATGTTGCGCGGCGCCCCAGCCATGCATTATCCTCCTAGAGAAGACGATCTGGCAAGCTGAATTTTTCGCCGGCAGACGTCATTTTTCTGTCAGGCCGAGTTCTTTTCGCAAAGCCGTCATGCTGATTTCACCAAATTGCAACGCCGGCAAGCGGCCAATTTGAGGATTCATCAACTCAATCGACACGCACCGCTCATATTGAATCGAACGCAAGTGCTCCAGCACGGGCGCCAGCGGGAGGTCGCCGTCGCCGGGAAGAATGCGATGCCGGTCGGTGGCCGTTTCGCGCGGCGTATCGGCCAGGTCGGAAAGTTGGACGTGAAACAGATTCTCCTTGCCAAGATACGCCAAATCGGCCAGTTTGCTGGGGCCAACGTGAAAGTGAAAAACATCGAGGCACAGCCCCAACGCCGGGTGTGCGGCCTCTTCCACCAGCGCGGCGGCCGTTTGCAGATTGTTGCCAAACGCGGCTTGAGCCTGAAACTCCAAGGCCAAAAGCATTTCCTGCTCTGCTGCTTTTTCGGCCGCCCGTCGCAACGAAGCGCGGGTGCGGTCGAGGTCTTGTTGGCTAAACGGTAGGGTTGTGTCGCAGGCCACCACCATCACCTCCACGCCCACGCGCCGACACATTTCCAGTCGCTTTTGGAACAATTCCCAAGCCTCGCGGCGGGCTTCTCCCTGGCTGGTGAGCAAGCCGCCCTGAAAACTGGCCACCGGCGTGGCGACGCCCTGTTCCTCGAGTAGCCGATCAAGATCATCGTACGAATGATGTTGCAAATACGTTTCGAGCTTGGTCAGCCAAAGTTCAATGGTTTGACACTGCCCCGCGGCGTAATCTTCGATGTCTTTTTCAAACGGCGATTCAAGGGAGCAGATTTGACTCAAAGTAGGTTTCATGTTCGACACGTTCTCCCTTGGCGCGCGCCGCGCGTGATCTCGGAAATGGCGACCGGCCGAAACCCTGCTTGCCGGTACGCGACAAGATGGCGGCCCGACATAATAAACCCCGCCCCGATACACCCAATGCCGACTCCTTTATTTCGAGGCGGCGGCGCCAAATGGTTCAAATCAAGTTCGATTTTATGCTCGGCCATTCCGGCGGTTGCTTTCGTTGATCGTAAAAAACGCGTGTTGATTTTTCTGGTCGTGAAGCACGCGGTTGTTCCGTGGGGAGTGCATGTTAGGATAAAGACGTGCAGATTTCCATCGTCTTCAAAGAGGCGCCTTGCCGATGAACCGACCCGCCGCAACCGCCCTCATGCTGATTTTGGCTGGGGCCGCTCTTTCATCTTTGGCCCATGCCGACGAAACAGCCGCCGAGCGCGGCTACCGGTTTCTCACCGAGAAAAAATACCTGCCGATCGATTTTGATCAACAGACCTTCGACGACGCCTGGCGTTCGTGGCCCGAACCTCTGCGCTCCCAGGCCGCGGCCGCGTCGGCTGAAGAACGGCGAGAAATGGCCTTCTCTCGCTACGGCCTGACCGCTCGCCCCGGCGACGACCGCAACCGGCCGTTGCAGTATGTGGTCGACGAAAACGGCGCCTGGACCATGAACTGTTTCGCCTGCCATGGCGGAAAGGTCGCCGGAAAAAGTATTCCCGGTCTGACAAATTCCCTGTTCGCTCTGCAAACGCTCACCGAGGAAACACGCGCCGCGAAGTTGCGTTTGGGCAAGCCGATGTCGCGAATGGATCTGGCCACCGTGCTCGTTCCCCTGGGAACCACCAACGGCACCACCAACGCCGTGATGTTTGGCGTGTTGTTGTTGAACTATCGCGACGCCGACCTCAACTTCCGCCTCAACCGCCGCATTCCCCCCATGACCCATCACGACATGGAGCCGCCGCCCTGGTGGCACATGAAGAAAAAGAAGCAGATCTACATCGATGGCTTCGCGCAAAAAGGCGCCCGCGTGATGATGCAGTTCATGCTGGTGAAAGAAAACGGTCCTGACGACTTTCGCCGCTGGGAGTCTGATTTTCAAGACGTCATGGCGTACGTCGAATCGCTGGAGGCGCCGCGATATCCGTTTGAAATCGACCACGTGCTGGCGAAAAAGGGCGAGGCTCTTTTCAAACAGACCTGCGCGAAGTGCCATGGTGAGTACGGCGGCGAACAGGAAACGTACCCCGGCCGTATTGTGCCGATTGACGAAGTCGACACCGACCGCGCCCGTCTCGACGCGCTCTCGCCGGAACATCGCCGACGATACGCGGCCACTTGGTTCGCACATTACGGCGAGCATCGCGTGGTGGAAGACCCCGGCGGGTATGTGGCGCCGCCGCTGGATGGCGTCTGGGCCAGCGCTCCGTATTTCCATAACGGCTCCGTGCCGACGCTCTGGCATCTGTTGCACTCCTCCGACCGGCCCAGGATTTGGAAGCGTAGTGAAAACGGATACGACCGCCAAAAAGTCGGGCTGGAAATCGAAACGTTTGAGAAGCTACCGCCGAAGCTGGACGGCCCCCAGCGAAGAACCTACTTCAACACCGAACGCTTCGGCAAATCGGCCGCCGGCCATGAATTCCCTGAAGTTCTCGACGAAACTGAAAAACAAGCCGTGCTGGAGTATTTGAAAACGCTCTGATGGGCAAGAGCCGCGTTTTACAGTTCACGCTGAAGCGTGAACTCCAACGTTGAGCGGCGACACAAATGACAGCGTTGTTTCGAGGCGTTTCCCGCGCCCGCTGTGTCTGGCATCTCGGCCGGGATGCACGTTCGTTGCGTGGGCCTACCGGCGGTGTTCGCTGCGCTCGACCGCCGGCTAATGGCTGGCAAGCCTCCGGCTTGGTGAGAATGTCATAACACCATTGCACGGAATAGATCTTGGACAGGTACTTACGTCCTGCGGCGAAGCACTTTTGAACGGGCTGTTGAATCGCTTTCAAATTACCCCGGGGCGGCGGACCAAAATAGCGCTGGCCTGCCCTTGCGGCGTGACGCTCACATTCAGAGCCACGTCGCCGGCGGGAACACCGTTTTCCGCCGCCACGAAGATGTCACACGCCGGGTCGGGCGTTTCGTAATTCAGCACCGGAAAAAGTTCGCCGCTGTTGATCGCCTCCACGCTGGACCCCAATTCAATGACGCCCGAACCAGCGCCCAAATTGCCGAAATAACTCTTGGCGGCGGTCACGGGAATGGGCGTCGCCCGTTCGCCAAAGACCCTTTGAATTGCCTGAGCTTCGGCACGGTCGCTGCTTTGGGTCGAGAGGCCATGGGCGTGAACATGTCCGACATCGTTGGGGGTTAACTTCGCCGTGCGCAGCGCGGCGCCCATGGCGTTCGCCATCGCGACCTCCAGCCGCGCGACGCCATTCGACTCCGCGACCGACGACGAACCGTAGCCAATAATTTCCGCGAGCACCGTCGCGCCGCGAGCTTCCGCACTTTCCAGCGATTCCAAAATCAGGGCCCCGGCGCCTTCTCCCAACACCATGCCGGCGCGGTTTTTGTCGAACGGACGGCTGGCCGTTTCCGGGGCGATATCCTGCTGGATGATTTCTTCTTGGAGCGAAACTTGAATGCTGCGCGTCAGTTGCAGACGCGTACCCGAAGCGCCGGCGATGATCAATTCGGCGTTGCCGCGGGAAATAGTGCAGCAGGCCTCCCCAATCGCCAAGTTTCCCGAAGCCTCGCGGAGCGTGATCGAATTGCTGGGGCCGCGGAAATCGTTGTAAATTGCGATATGGCTGGCCGGCATGTTCGGCAAATATTTCAAGAGCCATAAGGGCGTGATCTGCGGCATGCCGTTTTTCGCCCACTGCTGGTAGTCGAACACGCCGTTGTCATCCATACAGGCGGCAATCGCGGCGGAAAATTCTCCCGGCTCCGACATAATATAGTCGGATCCAAACGAAACCCCGCTGCGCGAAGGGTCGCAATCGCCCAGGGCCAGACCGGCGTCGGTCAAGGCCAATTGCGCCGCCGCGACTCCCATCTGGATATCGCGGGACATCAACTTGAGCCCCTTCTTGACGTTGCGTTTTTGCAGTTTTTCCAGCGGGCCGAAGTCGGCGACGTCGCCGGTGAAATCGTTGGCCGCACCGCCGAACTTCAACATCGCAGCGGCCGCGCTATCCAGATAGGTCACGCCGGAGCGACCCGCATGAAGTGCTTCGCGCACCTTCTGTCGGGTGTTCCCCAGCGGACTGATGAACCCCATTCCCGTGATTACAACGCGCCGTGTCATGGAAAGACTTAACCTGAGGTTTAAAAAAGGTGTATCGCTCACACACAAAATACCCCAACGGTATATTCTGGACAAGCACGACCCGGGTTGCGAGAGTGCGGCGGCGGGTAAAAGATGGGGGTTTGCCTTAACGCGGCTCCGCTTCGGGCGGTTTTGCTCCGGCGGTTGGCGGAACCTCCTGGCGGCGTTTGCGCAATTCGATCGGGCCTTGGCAGCAATCGCAGGCTTTGAGTTCGTACATCGCGATGGCGCAAATCTGGCACCAATAATCAATTTCAAAATCGGCGCCGTCAAGCACTTCAAACACCCGCACCACTTGCAGCACGGGCGAACTCTCATACTCCCGGACCAGCAGTTTGAGGTCCATCTGGCGTAAGCGTTCATCGACGCGAAAGGCGTGCCCGCGCGCGTCTTCAAGCAATAGCCGCAGTTTGCCTTGAGGCGTTTCGACAGCCAACACCCGATGTGCGGCGTCGGCAACCGATTGTATGCCGTACCGGCGTTCTAGAGCCTCCGCCAGCCAGACCACGCGTCCTCGCACCACCTTGGTTTGAAACGGACGCTTCGGCGGTTTTTCTTTCGCCGCAGTGGGTGGAGCGGCGGGTGGTTGCGAGGGGATAGCATCGCCCCGAATGCTCGCTGGCGACCAGAGCAAGAGCAAAAACAAAAGCGACAACGCGGCTGGAATCGGCCGCCGGCCATGCTGGAGCATATTTCGCGATGGTAGTTTAGAAGACATGAGGGGAGCTCTATCTCGATTGCGAATGACGTAAGCCTCATTTATCAATAGTTATTTGTCATTTGTTATTCGGAGTATCCGACCACTACTAAATCGAAGGGCAAATCAATTACCTTGCCGCCCGCGTTTACCTTGCCGCGATGGCGTAGGAGCCACCACTCTTGATCTTGGTCGTGCAGCATTGTGGGAACGGTTTTCGGCGGGTCGGGTCGGCTCTGCAAACAGAGCATCGCCGGATGCCCCGACCCCGCCGCTTCGGCGCTCAATTCCGAAAGTATCATGGGGTCGAGCGGCGCGAGCGATTCATCAGCTTCGGCCTGCACGAGCAGGAGAAAATCCCGCGTGGGCGAGGTTCCCTCATGGTTGCCATCGACCGGCTGCTGCCCGTAACGCAATGTGTACACGCCACGGCCGATGGTTTGATCGCGAAAATCTCCGCCGCGTTTTACGTATCGTATCACGCCGATCAATTGGCCTTCGGAAAAGGGGTAGAGCACTTCGGAGGTGGGTTTGAAATCGGCCGCGACTTTCCACGACTTCAGCAGCCAAATTTCCATCGCCGCGCGCGAGCCGCGTTTGATGCGAATGGCTTGGTGGGAAAGTCGCGCCGAGATTTCCTCGCTCACCTCTTCCGGCGGCGCGGCGTCGAATGTCTTGGCGGAATAGTCGGCCGCGCGGCTGATCGAAACACCAGCCGGCAGCAACAACAAAGCGAGCAATAACCTGGAGAGCATGGCTGTATCCTTGGGGGAGCGTTTTTTTCTGGAGAGGGGGGTGAACGAGGCGGGATCAGGCGGAAATTGCCGCCCGGCATGCGAGTTTCCCCATATTGCAGTATAGACTCCCCCAGGAGGGCCGACAAACAGTTGCCCGCGTTAGGAACCTGCCCGCTATTTCAGAGGAGAACCGCCGCCCGCCGCTACGCTAGGGACGTGAAGTCGTTCGTAGCGAGCGAGTTCGTTATTTTGGCGTATCGTCTAGAAACGACGTTTGCTTGGCTGGCGGTTCCGGCAGACGCATGACTTTAACGTTCGTCTTACTGCCGTATCGCTTCGCGAGATCGAAGAGCCGGTTGTCTTCAACATAAAAGCTTGGAATGCTATTAGCGGCAACTGTTGCCAGAATCGAAATATCGACCTTGATGCACTGCCGGGAATTTCCGGTGGCATCTCGTGATGCTTTCCACGTTGACCTATCGGCATAGAGCTTTGCGGCAATAGCTGCGGCAGGAGCGTCGAACGGTGCGATAAAAAAACTTTTTCCGAGTTCCGCCAGAACTACCGGTCGAACATCGTCGGAGTACTTCACCAGAACCTCGGAAATCACCAAGCTAGGAATCAAAATCTTATCTCTTTGTTCGCTAACTTGCCTAAAAAGTTCCGCCGCCTTGGCGACCATATGCTGCCGGTTGGGGGTAGCCGTTTTCTTAAATCCCCAAATCAACACTTGGGTGTCGATCGCAATCATTCCAAGGGCTCTTCACGTTGCTGACGAACAAAGTCATCGGGATCGACGGAATCCCAGACACCGCCATATTTCTCGCTCAATTTCGAAAATGCGAGAAGCGGATCGGATGCGTTGGGATCGAATTCACCGATACTGTCGACGCGGAACCGAGTAAGCTCCATCGTGGAAGAATACCACCAAGCATCTCCATGTAGCTCGACCTGTTCGTAGAGCGATCGTGCAAGGGCTTGGGCAATCTCTTTTGAGACAATCTCGGCGGTGAAGAGCTTGGATCCCGAAAGGAGAACCCTAGCGGTCGGTCGAAGGCCGCCGACTTTGGTGACACTTCCAAAAATGGTGGTGCGACCCCTCACGAGCGGATCGGCAAAAACAGGACTATCGTACGCAATCGTCGAATGAAAGTCGCTATTTATAAGAGTAACATTCCAGTGGTGTGGTTTGATTCTCTTTTGCAAATCGCGGACACTCGCAACGGCAGGCTGTGGCAAGCCTTCGCTACTTCTAGTTTGAATGGCGGTAGCGACGCGTTTCGCCGCAGCGGTGATAGCCGAGTCGGCCTCTAGGACTAATTTTAGGCTGCCTTTTTTAACGTCCACCAAACTAAGGTGATGCTGTTTTTTTTTCCCGCCAGCAGTCGCCATAAGAGCGGTTTGAATACTGCTAAGAATTCCCAGCAAATCAGACAGACGAACCGTTGTCGGATCAACGTCGCTACCATCGACAACCAGGGAAAAACGCTGGGGATTGGTCATGACACGAACCCGATCGGAAGGACGCCGCTCACTGATACAGTATACCTGCTTTTGTCGTCTAACCCAAAAGAACTTTTTCGCCCGCCAGCCCGCCACGAACAGGCTTGGAGATTGTACCCGCTATTTCAGAGGAGAACCGCCGCCCGCCGCTACGCTAGGGACGGCGAAGGCGCCAATCGGTGGCGGTCTGATACATGTGCGCCGCGCGGAGCAGGCGGTCTTCCTCCAAGGCGGGCGCCTGCAATTGCAGGCCAATGGGCAAGCCCGACTGCGTGAAGCCGCAGGGCGTCGACAAACTACAAATACCCGCCAAATTGGCGCTCACCGTATACGTATCGCCCAAGTAAGACGCCAGCGGGTCGGCCGCCTTCTCTCCCAAACGATATGCCGGCGTGGGCGTGGTTGGCCCCATGATGACGTCGACCTTGGCAAAAGCCTGATCAAAATCTTGCCGGATCAGCCGCCGCACTTTGAGCGCCTTCAGATAATAGGCGTCGTAATATCCGGCGCTCAACGCATAGGCGCCGAGCATCACGCGGCGTTTGACTTCAGCCCCAAACCCCTCGGAGCGCGACTGCCGATACATGCGCACCAGCGGAGTATCGATCTCTTCGAGTCTTGCCGGATTCCCCTCCGCCGCTTTGCGCTCGGCCGCCAACTGGGCGAGCATTTTAGTTTCATCGGTCCGATACCCATAGTGAACGCCATCGTAACGCGCCAAATTGCTCGACGCCTCACAAGGCGCGATGATGTAATACGTGGCGATGGCGTATTCATTATGCGGGAGCGAAATCTCTTGAATTTGTGCCCCCAGGTCTTTCCAAACCTGAATCGCTTCTTCCACTGCGGCGGCAATTTCCGCATGGAGCCCGGCGCCCAAGTGTTCGCGAACGATGCCGATGCGCAGCTTCTCTAGAGGCTGACTGACGGTTTGCGAGTAACGCGCGACGGGGGCGTCGGCGGAAGTGGAATCGCGTGGGTCGTGCCCCGCAATCACTTCCAACAACAACGCGGCGTCTGCGGCGGTGCGTGCTAAAGGACCCGCTTGGTCGAGACTGCTGGCAAAGGCCACCAAGCCACGTCGGCTGACGCGTCCATAGGTTGGCTTGAGGCCCACCACTCCACAAAACGCAGCCGGCTGGCGGATGGAGCCGCCGGTGTCGGTGCCGACCGAAAGCGGGGCCATTTGGGCCGCCACGGCTGCCGCGGCGCCGCCGCTGGAGCCGCCGGGAACGCGTTCGTTATCCCAGGGATTGTGCGTTGGGCGGTAGGCGGAGTTTTCCGTGGAGCCGCCCATGGCGAACTCGTCCATGTTCGTTTTTCCGAGGATGATTCCGTCGGCCGCTTCGATTTTTTCGACCACCGTCGCATCGTAGGGCGGTCGAAAATGCTCCAACATTTTGGAGGCGCAGGTGGTGAGTTCGCCCCGTGTGCAGAAGACGTCTTTAACAGCCACGGGCAGCCCCGCCAGCAGGCCCACCGGTTTTCCAGCGGCGCGGCGGCGGTCGACGTCTGCGGCGCGTTCCAGTGCTTGCTCGCGCCACACGCTCAAAAAAGCGCCGATTTTGTCATCGTGCGAGGCGATGCGGTCAAGGAAGGCGGAGGCAACCTCCACCGCGGAAACTTCCGACGCCTGCAACCGCCGCTGCAGTTCGGTGGCGGTTTGTTCGACGAGAGAAGACATGCGGCTGCTCGGAATCCTTGGAGATGTCGCTAGAGTGGGAGATGTCTCTGAAGCGGCTAGTCGCCCAGCACGGCGGGAACGCGGTAACATGCGTCGTCGCGTTTGGGAGCGTTGGCCAGCACTTCCTCACGCGGTAAACTCGGCGCGACTTGGTCGTCGGCAAAGACGTTGGAAAGCTCCACGGCATGCGCCAGCGGGGCGACATTTTCGGTGTCGACCTCCGCCAGTTTGTCTATGTATTCCAGCACCCGGCCCAGTTGTTGGGTCATCAATTCCAGCTCATCAGCGGAAAGCTGCAATCGAGCGAGCAGCGAGACCTGCTTCACTATTTCGGGAGTGAGCGCCATCGGGCAAACCAGTTCGCTTGGCCCTACTTTTTCAGCCCATCGGCCGAAGGAAGCTTAAAGGGCGCCTGCTTCACGGCCTTTCGCACGGCGCCGCTGCGTAAACACTGCACGCAAACCCGCATCCGCTTCGAGGCGCTTTTGCCCACGCTCACACGCACACGTTGCAAATTGGGCAAAAACTGCCGGCGCGTAATACCCGTGATTTTCGTACCGACGCCGCCCAAATACTTGGCCTTACCACGCGTTTCCACGGAATTGCCCATTTGTGGCCGTTTTCCGCATATCTGACAGACCTTAGACATACCTGGAAACCCTCTCCAAAAAATAATGTAACAACAAAACCCGCCGCCAACCAAATTGCCCGCCCGCCAAATTGCCCGCCAACAAAAGCAACGCTCGCCGCCCGCCGGGCTTGATTTCAGTGAAAAACCGAGAGAAGTTCGTCAATATACTCGTACTTCCGGAAATCGCAACCGCAAACAGAGTGCGATCGGCAAAATTGCCACCGGCTTACCAGCCCAGATTGACCTATATTTGTTTACTTAGTGGTTTGTCACGGATGAAAATTCGGATTGCTCAAATCAGCCGGAACGCGCTAGCGTCCGGTTCTTCCTGTACAACCGTGGGCTAGCGCCCAGCGGCTAATCCTAAAATTCAATGCTGACAGACCACTAGCCAAATGCCTATTTGACGCTGGAGCAGTCGTGTGATGTTCTTTTTCTGGGGATCCATCCTGTTTGTCGTGCTGGTCGCGGCCACCAACCTCTACCTGGGATACGCCGCCGCGGTGTTCCTAGGACGCGGCGCCCAACGCTGGACGGAAGAAGACTACGCCGCCGCGGCGCTCGGCGTGGTGGTGCAAAACGCGATCGGCGAAAGCGATGATTCAGCAGGCGTGTCTGACCAGCAAACATCTGAATGCACGCCCAGCCAGAAATCGCTCCAACACCTGACACAACGTTGGGATGCCTTGATTCAAGGTTGGAAGGCCGTGGCTGTGGCAATGTATGCCAATGCCGACGCCGAAGACCAAATCGACCTCAACGCAGTTCGACCTCAGTTGGAAAACCTCTGGAAGGAAGCCACCGAATCCGACGTCGCGGGTGAAACCTTTCCGCCGACGCTGCCCAATGCAACGGCGGCGTTCGACATTCCCCAGGGAATTCAGGCGGTCGAAGCATGTTTTTCATCTCTGACCGACGAAACTCCCAGCACCGGCGACAATAAACCGGCTCGCCAGAAATGCCTGGACGCCACCAACGCCATCTACAACCTCCGCGACCGCCTCCACAACGCCTACCGCCAAGAGTTGCAATGCGACGCCCCTTCTCCCGGGCTCTACGCCGACCAATGGGAAGACGAAGTACAACTCTGGCAAGGCGCCGCTGATTCGAAAGTCGCATCGATAGGACTCATCGACATCGACCTACTGCAAGGCCTCAATGAAGAACATGGTCCGCACGCCGGAGACAGCGTGCTCGATTTGGTGTGTGAAACACTCTCCGACTTATCTCACGAAAACTTCGCCTCGGCTCGGATCAGCGGCCAAAGATTCCGGCTCTTCAGCAGCAGCCTGGATATGATTTCATTGGCGGAATGGATGGAGCAGGTTCGACAGAAGTTGGAGAAAACGACCTTTCTGCTTTCCAGCGGCGATTTCCAGGCCACACTCAGCGCCGCGGTGCTCGAAATCGAACCGGGTGAAGAACTAGACGCCGCCCAACAACAACTCGAAAAGAGCATTCAAGAAGCCAAAAGCTACGGCCGCAATCGCACGTTCATTTCAGAAAACGGTTACCCCACGCCGGTCGTGCCGCCCGATCTTTCGGTCAAGGAACAGACCATCGTGCTCGACGCCGGCGAATTGGCGGGCGCGTGAATGACAGGGCGCGGGCTAGTGCTTTGTCACAGCTTAATTTTAGGATGAGCCGCAGGGCGCTAGCCCACGGTTCTGAGCAGGAAAACCGTGGGCTAGCGCCCTGCGGCTGATATCTTGCAACCCTAATTCTTAGCTGTG
>QIKY01000014.1 GCA_003233175.1 Planctomycetaceae bacterium
CCGAAGCGGTGAAAGCGATCTGGCCTTCCAAACACTGAACGATGATTTCGCCGGGCGCTTTGTGTTCTGGGAATTCCTTTCCGACCGCCATCACGATGCGAATCACCTCGATGCGTTCGGTCTTGAATAGAGTGGTTGTCTTGGTGGTCGCCAATAACGAACCGAACGGTTTGATGTCGATTATTTCGCCCGGTTTTGCATGCGTGATTGCCATCAGTCTGTTCTCCTAAAGGAATGTCCTGTTTTCAGTCCCGCCACAAACACAACCAGTGCGACGGCGCCAAGGAAAAACACCGTGTCGCCGGGCACTCGCGCCCAGCGTAGCGTTTGCATGATCGGCGTTTGCAGGAACTCGCTGCTGCGTGCGTACCAGTAGCCATGTTCAACTGAAGCCCAAGTCTGCATTAAGCCAACCGGCAACAGACTCATCAGGCACAACCCCATCAATCCGCCGTTTAGCGCCCAGAATGAGAACCGCAGTAATCCGTCTTTCCATTCACGACCGGGAATCAAAACCCGCAGGCAGACGAGCATGAGTCCGATGCCCAGCATTCCGTACACGCCAAACAGTGCGGCGTGAGCGTGCAGCGGCGTTGTGTTGAGTCCTTGCATGTAATAGAGAGCGATGGGCGGGTTGATCATGAAGCCGAACAGCCCGGCTCCGATCATGTTCCAAAAGGCCACTGCAACGAAGAAGTAGATCGGCCACTTGTAACGCTGCACCCAGGGCGCTGTTCTCGACCGCCGCAGATCTTCCATGGCGTCGAATCCCACCAGACACAGCGGCACCACTTCCAAGGCGCTGAACACCGAACCCCAGGCGAGGGCTACCGTTGGCGTCCCGGAAAAGTACAGATGGTGGCAGGTTCCAATGATACCGCCCGACAGAAAGATCGTCGCCGAGAGCAGCGCCGCGGCCGCCGCAACGCCCGGCCGAACCAAATTTAATCGCATGAAAATAAAGGCGATGACCGTGGTGGCGAACACTTCAAAGAAGCCCTCGACCCACAAGTGAACCACCCACCATCGCCAATATTCAACAATCGTTAGCGGCGTATGGCGGCCCCAGGTCAGCCCCGCTCCGTAGAAAAGTGCGATGGCGGCGGTCGAAACAGCCAGCAACGCGACAAGCTGTCTTTGCTCGTCTTTTCTCCGTAAGGCCGGAAGCAGAACTCGAATCATTAGAAACAGCCACAGCAGCAGGCCAGCAAACAACCCAGCCTGCCAGATGCGCCCCAAGTCCACGTATTCGTAGCCCTGATGACCAAGATAAAACGAAACTGGGTCGGACATCTTGTTGTGGATGCTCAACCACTCGCCCGTCAACGAACCGATCACGACCACCAGCAAGGCGCCAAACAAAACGTTCACGCCCAACCGCTGCCCTTTCGGTTCCTGCTCACTCACCAGCGGGCCGACGAACAACCCCGCCGCCAACCAAGCGGTGGCGATCCAGAACAGCCCCGTCTGGACGTGCCACGTGCGCGTCACGCTGTAGGGCAACCACTTAGAAAGCGGAAAACCGTAAAAACCATCTCCCTCCACACCGTAGTGCGCCGTGAGGATTCCGAGAAGCATTTGCAACAGAATCAAAGCAGACACGACCCAGAAGTATTTGATGGTTGCACGTTGCGAGGGCGTGGCTTCCCAGCCACCCAGCGGATCAACCTCCGGCGCAATCGGCTCGCGTCCTTCCCTGCGACGCGATGCATACCACCACGCCATCGCCGAGATTCCAGCCAGCAGCACAATAATGCTTACGCCAGTCCAGACAACAGCATCGCCCGTGGCTCGGTTTCCAACCAATGGTTCGTAAGGCCAGTTGTTGGTGTACGAAATGTGATCGTCGGGCCGATTCGTCGACGCCGCCCACGATGTCCAGAAGAAGAAAGCCGAAAGGCGCCGAAGCCGATTCGAATCGGTCACCGCACCGGCGGGGATCGCGTAGTCAGATTCGCCGTTGGCGAACACGTCGGAATAATGGGCCAGGTTCGACTCGAAAGCGTCTGCTCGAATCGGAGCAATCGTAATCGTGTCAGTCGCCGGATCGTAAGTATTGGCCCGCATGAGCATGGTCAGCCGACCACTCAACTGAGCTTGGTGCTCTTCATCAAGCTGCTCGAAGTCGGCGCCAAAATCAGCGTTTGCCCAACGATCGAGAATGAAGATCGCTTCCCGGTGCAACCAGTCGGCTGTCCAGTCGGGAGCGACGTAGCTGCCGTGTCCCCAGACCGAACCGACTTCCATGCCGCCCATCGATTGCCAGACATTCTGACCGGCCGCGATTTCGCCGTCGTCGATCACGACCGCGCCATCGGTCGTGACGACCTTCGCTGCAATGGGCGGCGCTTCCTGATAGATGCGTGTCCCGATCCAGCCGAGAATCAGAAAGGAAACGACCATCACCAGTACAAAAAGTATCCAAAGCCGCTTCATTTCGATCCTCGTCCGTGACGGCGTTGTTGCTCAGCCAAACAGCATGGCGCCATTGTATGGCTGCTGGCAAAAATAATCCAACCCTTTGCAAGCAGGGCTGGCCGTTAACAGAAAGCGGGCGATCCTCTATAATCTGTTATCAACTTGTCATCGTGAAAACAGACACGTTTAAGCACGCGCACAATAGAAATGGAGCGTCCGTGGCGAACAATAAAATACTCATTGCCGACGACAACCAAGCCAATGTGGAACTGTTGGAGGCATATTTGTCGGGCCTGGATTGCGAGATTGCCATCGCGGTTGACGGGCAAGACACCTTGGATAAAGTGGCTTCCTTCCAGCCCGACTTGGTGTTGCTCGATATCATGATGCCCAAATTGAGCGGGTTTGAGGTTTGCAAGCAGATCAAGGAGAATCCCCAAACGGCCCACATTTTGGTTATTATGGTAACGGCGTTGAATGAACTCGGCGACATCGAGCGGGCCGTCGCCGCCAAGACCAACGACTTTCTCTCCAAGCCGGTCAACCAGATTGCGTTGCTCAAACGCGTCGAAAACCTGCTGCAATTGAAGAACCTTCGCGACGACAACGAACGGCTGCGGAAGTATATCGAAAACATGGAAGACCAAGGCGGCCCCGCCGCGAATTAGAAACCATGCCCGCGCCGTTTCTCTATTTCGACTTGGGCAAGGTGCTCTTGCACTTCGACCACATGCAGGCTTGCCGGCAGATGGCGGAGGTTTCCGGCGTTGCGGCGGAGCGTGTGTTCGACATCGTTTTCCAGTCCGACCTGCAATTGCGTTACGAACGTGGCGAGATCACGACGCCCGAGTTTTTTGACGAATTCTGTCGGCAAACAAACACGCAACCGGACTATCCGGCGTTGCGGTTGGCGGCGGCCGATATTTTCTCGCTCAATGCCGACGTGGCCTCCATCGTCGCCCAACTCGCGGCTGCGGGATTCACCCTGGGCCTGCTTTCCAATACGTGTGAAGCGCATTGGAGCCATTGTTTTCAGGGAAGGTTCCCAGTTCTCTCCAACTGTTTTTCGATCTACGTGTTGAGCTACCAGATTGGCGCCGCGAAGCCCGACGCCGCCATTTACCAAGCGGCGATCGAACGGGCGAACCGCCCCGCCGCCGAGATTTTCTTTGTCGACGACCGGCCGGAAAATGTCGCCGGCGCCCGCCGCGCGGGCCTCGACGCCGTGCTCTACACCACGCCCTCGCAACTCAGCAAAGATCTAACCGCCCGCGATGACGGTTTTAAGAGTGCATTACATCCTGCGTCGTGAATTAGCGCCGTTGGTTGGTTATAATGACCGGCGTCGGATCGTTTTTCTTTTGTATGTCAGCCGGAGATACACCATGAATCGCCCACGTGATAATGCTGGAACACTGTTCGCCGCAATACTTCTTTTCAGTGGACTTCTCTTGGGGCTTGGCGCGGGCCGCGCCGCCGCCGAAGAGGCTCGCGTTTTTCAGGATCTATTCAACGGCCAAGATCTCACCGGCTGGGTGAACGTCAACACCGACAAAGACACCTGGAGCGTGCGCGATGGCCTGCTCGTTTGCACGGGCCATCCGATCGGCGTGATGCGCTCGGAAAAACAATACCAAAACTTTATTTTGCACATCGAATGGCGGCACATGGACGCCGGCGGCAATTCGGGCGTCTTTGCCTGGAGCGAGGGGAGCGTGCCCGAAGGCCGGCGGCTGCCCAAGGGGCTCGAAGTGCAGATGCTAGAGTTGGAGTGGGTGAAGCTGCACAAGAAAAAAGACGGAACGCTGCCTCCGATTGCCTATGTGCATGGCGAACTCTTTGGCGCCAACGGCTTGACGGTTGTTCCCGATAACCCTCGCGGCGCGCGGAGCAAATCGTTAGAAAACCGCTGTAAGGGCAAGGGGCAATGGAACGTTTACGACGTGGTGTTTGTCGACGGCGTGGTGAAACTTTCGGTCAACGGAAAATTCGTCAACGGCGTTAGCCAATCGTCGGTCCGAAAGGGATACCTATGCTTGGAATCGGAAGGCGCGGAAATCCACTTCCGCAACATTCGCATCATGGAGTTGCCGCCGGGCATCATCACGTCCGAACAAATAGCGCCGATGGTTGGGCGGGGCGGATAGAAACCGTCTACAAAAACATGCTGAAGCATGAACTCCAACCCTAATGTGGAGGCATGAAATCGAACTTAAAACGCCATGCTTCTCTTGCCGCCAGAGGCGCTCTGGGTTCTAATGTTTGGGCTGGGTAATGTCAGGGATTCATTCAGGATGAAGGAAGACAACCAATGGCGGCAAGCACAAAGGCCGGCGCGACGAAATCACCTACGTCCGGCAAACGCAAAGGCAACATTTTTCATCAGCGTTTGGCTTCGCTCACGTACTACCAAGCCTGCCAGTTGATGGGAGAAGCCGGCGCCGATTTAATGCGGCAGGGCGAGCGGGAATTCGAAATAGATTGCGATCGAGACGTCTTCCTCGGCGGCGATTTATTCCGCGTTCGCCTGCCCGATGCAAACCTGTCCGACGGATTGGCTATCGCCACTTTCACTCGGCAATCGGCGCGCTCCAAGCAGTTGCAGCCCAACTGCGATCATTGCGAAGGACCCTGCCTGCATCAGGCAGCCGCGCTGGCTTATTTGCTCGATGCAAAAAGTGTTCTCGGTTTGGCCGCGCCGCCCGATGAATCGGTGCCCTTGGAACATCTCACGCATGACGAACTCCACGTCCGCGCGCTGGCCGAGCGACAAAAACGCGCCGCCGAGGAACGCATGACGGTCCGCAGCACCGACACCTCCCGCCCCTGGACCGATTACATCCTGACCAGCGAATCTTCGGGGAAAACGTACCGCGTGGCGCTGCGCGGCCGGGAGGCGGGGCAATCGTACTGTTCCTGCCCCGACTTTCGCACTAATCATTTGGGAACGTGCAAGCACGTTTTGCACGTGCAGGCCAAAATCGAGAAACGGTTTTCAGCGGCGCAACTGCGGTCGCCGTATCAGAGAAAAAACATTTCGCTGCGTTTGCACTATGCGAATCCTTTGGGCGTTCGCTTCAACATGCCGTATAAACCCGACGCCAAAATCGAAGAGATTATCGGCTCCGGCGCGGAACAGTCGATCGCCGACGCCGCCCAGGCGATGCAACGCATTTCGGCCCTGGAGCACGCCGGACACGATGTGCATGTGTACCCCGACGCCGAAGACTTTTTGCAGAGCCAACTGACCCAGGTTCGCCTGAAAAAAGAATGCGATGCAATTAGCAAAAACGCGCACAACCATCCTCTGCGCAAGGAACTGCTCAACGCGACCTTACTCCCCTACCAGTTGGAAGGCGTGGCCTTTGCCGTCGGCGCCGGGCGGGCGGTTTTGGCCGACGACATGGGCCTGGGCAAAACGATTCAGGGAATTGGTGCGGCGGAGTTATTGGCCAAACTGGCTGACATCAGCCGCGTGCTCATCGTTTGCCCGGCTTCATTGAAAGGCCAATGGCGCAGCGAAATCAATCGCTTCAGCGGCCGCTCGACGCAGCTCGTTTTGGGCCGGGGCGACGAACGCAGCGAACAGTACCGCGGCGATGCCTTCTTCACCATTTGCAATTACGAACAAGTGCTCCGCGACCTCACCGCGATTGAATCAACACCCTGGGATTTAATCATTCTCGATGAAGGCCAACGCATTAAAAACTGGGAATCGAAAACGAGCAACATCATTCGTTCGCTTGAAAGCACGTACCGTTTGGTGCTCTCCGGCACGCCGTTGGAAAACCGGCTGGGCGATCTTTTCACCGTGGTTCGATTCGTCGACGAACAACGGCTGGGGCCGGCTTACCAATTTTTCCATAAACATCATGAGGTTGATGAGCGAGGTAAAACGATCGGCTACCGGCGGCTGGACGAACTTCGTGAAACCCTCCGGCCAATTCTGCTGCGACGCAAACGCGATGAAGTCGCCAAGGACTTGCCCGACCGGACGGATGAAGTCGTGCGCATCGCGCCAACCGCCGAACAACTGGAAATCCACGATGGCAAAATGGCCGTCGTGGCGAGAATCACGGCCAAGAAATTCCTCACCGAAATGGATATGCTCCGCCTGCGGCAGTGTTTGCAGGCAGCCCGCATGGCCTGCGACAGCACGTTCCTGGTCGACAAGGAAGAGCCCGAATACAGCACCAAATTGGAGCGGCTGGGCGAATTGCTGGAAGGTCTGATCGACGACCCCACTCGCAAAATCGTCATCTTCAGCGAATGGCGCGTAATGCTCAACCGCATCGAACGGCGGCTCGACGACATCGGCTGCGACTACGTTCGGCTGGATGGCCAAATTCCGCAAAAGAAACGCCCGGCCATCGTGGCGAAATTTCAAGACGACCCCCAGTGCCGCGTCATTCTCATGACCAACGCCGGCTCGACCGGGTTGAATCTGCAAAGCGCCAACACCGTGATCAATGTCGACCTGCCTTGGAACCCCGCCATTCTGGAGCAACGCATCGCTCGCGCCCATCGCATGGGTCAGAAAAATCCGGTGCATGTTTACAAGCTCGTAACCACCGACACCATTGAGGAAAGGCTGCTCGAAACGTTGGCCTCCAAGCAGGAGTTGGCCGACGCTTCGATCGACATGAACTCCGACGTCGACTCCGTCGCGATGGTTAGCGGCATGGAAGATTTGCGCCGCCGATTGGAGAAAATGCTCCAACCGCCGATTGCCGCGCCGGTCGACGAGAGCCAAAAACGCCGCGTGGAGGAGCAAACGCAATCGCTCGCCGCCCGCCGGGAAAAAGTATCGGCCGCCAGCGGCCAGTTGATTGGCGCCGCGCTGGCCTTGGCGGGCGAATTGATGCAGAGTCCTGGAGACGCGCCGCCGGCGGAAGCGACCGTCGACAAACTCGCCAAACGGCTGGGGGAATGTGTCGAAACCGATAGCCAAGGCCGGCCGCAATTAACGATCAGCCTGCCCGATCAAGGCGCGCTGCGCGCGCTCGCCGCCACGTTGGCCAAACTACTGGAATCGTAGAACCGCTAATGTTTGGAACGCGCGTTTAACCTTCCGCGGGGCGGCCGAAAAACATGTCCGAATACAGGCCGTCGGGAATGTGCAGCGGATCGGCCATGCGGTAGCGATTGATTACTTCAGGATCAAGCTGAACGCCCAAGCCCGGCGCTCGGCTCAGCGATAATACGCCGTCTTGCACGGTGAGCGGCTCCAGCAACAGGTCGGTCACAAACGGGTTGCCGGTCTGATCGATTTCCACCGTCAGGCCATTTTTGATCGCCGCCACCACCTGTGCATTGGCGACGATTGTTACGGCGTCGCTCCAACTATGGGTCGCGACTTGCAAACGCTCCGCCAAGGCCAGATCGGCGACTTTTTTTACTTCGCTGATTCCGCCACAACGGCTGGCGTCGGGCTGCACGATATCGAGCGCGCGGGCGCGAATCAATTCGCGAAATCCTTGCAGGCCAAATTCGTTTTCGCCCGCCGCGAGCGGCACGGAAATTTTCGGCCGCAGCGATACAAAGGAGTCAATATCTTCCGGCTCGAACGGCTCTTCCAACCAGAAGACGTTCTGTTCGCGTAGGATGGCGGCGAGTGTTTCGGCGGTTTGTACGTCGTAGCGCATCGATCCGTCGACGATCAAATCACAGTCGCTTCCAATGGCCTTGCACACCGCCTGGACGGAAGCTTTGTCGCGCTCCAGGCCGCGTCCCAATCGCATTTTCACACGGCGAAAGCCCTGCTCGATCAAGCCGCCCGCTTCTTCCGCTTGTGCTTCGGGCGGCTTCCATAGCAACGCGCTGGCGTACGCCGGGCAAGCCGGTTGTTGGCCGCCCAATAACGCCCACACTGGCTTATCGAGCGATTTTCCGCGAAGATCCCAAAAGGCGGTGTCCAAGGCGCCAATAGCCGACATCGCCGCGCCTTTGCGTCCATACCACCGCGTGAGTTGATACATTTTTTTCCATAACCGCTCGACGTCGGTCGGGTCTTCACCGATGAGTACTGGCGCCAGTTGCTGCTGCACAATCAAATAGACCAAGGCGGGATGCGAATAAGCCGAGCCAATTCCTACCTGCCCCGTGTCGGTATGTACGAGAACGAGCGACGTCAGCCGGCCGGTGCATTTGCCGCCGGCGTATTCGAAGCCGTTTTCATATTCAAACAGCAGGTTGATTGTTTCCAGATGGTCAATTTTCATCAGCCACTTTTTTCTTTTTCAAAAATCGAAACACGCCGGTTATGACACATTCCATCGCCATTGGCTCGATTTTTATTGAGTGCAATCATTTGGGCGGCGCGCCCGCCGACCTGGAAACTTTCCGCCGAACGCAGTTGGATTACGGCTCCGCCGTTGCCGAACATGATACCGGAACCGTGGGCGGCATGTTGCAGACGTTGCGGGAAGCGTCGGCCGTAATTCACCCGCTGCTGGTTGCCAGCGGTTGCCCCAGCGGGCCGCTGACGGCCGGTTGTTACGATCACCTCAAAGCGGAAATGCTGCGGCGTTTGCTAGCCGCTTTGCCGGTCGATGGCGTTCTCTTGGCGTTGCACGGAGCAGCATCGTTTGAAAAGGCGTCGTTTGAAAAGGGCGCCCCTGAAAACGGGGACGCATCACATGCGGGCGATCTGGAAGGCGACTTGCTCACGGCTGTTCGTTTGGTGGTCGGCGAGAACACGCCCATCGTGGCGACGCTCGATCTGCATGCGCATGTCAGCGAAGCGATGGTGCAAGCCGCCGATGCGCTCATCGCCTGGGAAACGTATCCGCACCAAGATGCCTGGGAGACGGGCGTTCGCGGCGCATCCGCGCTGCTCGATATTCTCAACGGCTCTCTGCGGCCCACCATGGCGCTGGCCAAGGCGCCGGTGTTGGTGAGCGGCGTGTTGGGCCATACGGAAGGCGCGGGGCCTTTTGCCGAGGTGATGCGGTTGGCCAAGTCGTTGGAACGCGAAGACGATGTCTATTCCGTGAGCGCGTTTTTGGTGCATCCTTATCTCGACCTCCCCGACATGGGCGGCGGGGGCGTGGTGATCACCAACAACAACCCGCAAAAAGCGGAGCAGCTTGCGGTACAAATCGCCCAAGCGTATTGGGAAAATCGGTTCGATCTCGAACCGGCCGTCGTTTCGCCCGCCGACGCCATCGCCCAAGGACTGAAGTTGGAAGGCGGTCCGATCATCTTGGTGGAAACCGCCGACTGTTGCGGCGGCGGGGCGGCCGGAGATAGCGTGGCCACGCTCAAAGCGCTGCTGGCGGCTGGCGGGGCCGGAAACAGCATTGCCCCGGTGGTCGATCCTCAAGCAGCGGCGGCTTGCCATAAGGCGGGCGTGGGCAACTGTGTGCAGTTACGGCTGGGGCATCGGATCGACCCTCAATGGGGAGAGCCGCTTGAGATTGATGCGGTGGTGTTGCGATTGAGTTCGGGCGCCTTTCAATATGAAGGCGGAATTTGGAGCGGCCAGACAGGCAACATGGGCCCCACCGCTCTGGTGCAACTATCTGATGCGGTTCACGCCTTGATCACTTCGCACGCAACCTACGAATGGCGCGACGAGCAATTCGCCTCGGTGGGGGCCAACGTGTTGCAATTCAAGTTCGTCGTGGCCAAAAATCCGATGAACTTCCATCTCGCCTACGGCGCTATTTCCAAGGCCGCTTTCATTCTCGACACGCCAGGACCGACGCCGCCCACCCTCAAGCATGTGAAGTTCCACAACCTACGGCGTCCTTATTTTCCACGCGACGAGCACATTCCGAACTGGGCGCCGCGCATGGTTCGATCTCGCCCGCGTTTCGGGTAGCTGGGCGCCGCGCGCCGTTGGAGTTCATGCTTCAGCATGTTTTCTTCCTCAACGCACACTCCAACGGCGGGCGGTAAGGTGCGTTCTTGCCATCTCCTTTGCGATCAGCCTTCCGCTAAATCATCGGGGCCAAACTCCTCTGGCTTCAGTTGTTTTGATGAAGAGGGCGTATCCCCATACCACTGCGGCCGCGCCAAGAAATCCAATAAGGCACCACCCGATAGCTGGATTCCCCCCGGTAAGGAGCGTCAAAATCCCACCTGCGACGAACAACAAAGAGCCAATCAGCCTAATCGCCAAAGCGCCTGTTCGATGTCCATTTGCCACACTAGCAAAATACGCCCGAAGCGGCACGCGGGATTCTGTGCGGTTCAGCTTGGCCAAATCAGTTCTGAATACGAAATGGCCGACCAACCAGGTAATCGACATCAATGTAAAGATGTACGAGAGAAACCAAGTGGGTATCTTGAATACCTCAGGGATGATCGCGAAAAGGAACGACTGTCCGAGAATCATGCAGCCGATGAACCGCGTGATCCATAGTTGCTTCGTGAATAATCGCTGTTCGGTTTTGCCATCGGGAACGATATACGGCCGGGACCAGAAACCCGAATGATAGAACAACCTTTTACCGTCGGGTGAATCCCGGAATGCTTGTTCTGCCATGTATGCGAAGTAACGCATTCGTTTTCTGTAACCGTTCACGAGTTTTGAACTGTCGGACAGATTGCTATCGCAACCCCACGCGCAGGCAGCCCATTGTTGTAAAATGAATTGTAGCCATTGGTTGCTCGCATGTCACGCAGTTTGCTGCGTGATCGGCCGTTTCTTTCTAACGCTCAGCGGGCAGACGATCCAGGACGTCTGCGGGATTGCGGAGAGCCGCGGAGAAAAAGAAAGAGAGAAGAAATGACAAAATGAAAGAGAACAAAATCTCGGCGATGCTCATCGGTAGTGCGATTGAATTGTATCGTCGACTTGAGCCGGAATGATTGGCTTGCCCTCTGCGGCCCTCCGCGTCTTTGCGTTGAAATGCCCGCCCAGAAATCGTCGGGCAAAGTCAGGACTTCCGCTGGCATCCCGCCGGGATGCGGCGTTCGTTGCGCCGGAAGTCCGGCGGTGTTCGCTGCGCTCGACCGCCGGCTAATGGCTGCCAAGCCTCCGGCTTGCAAACGCTCACCACGT
>QIKY01000149.1 GCA_003233175.1 Planctomycetaceae bacterium
TCTTTGTGATGCAGCTCTTGCCGCCCCGCCCAAGAACCGGTGTTGAGAATCTGGCTCATTCTATGAAAGTCGGCCAGTTCTCCGTCGTTGTTGGTCAACACCGCCAGAATATTTCCCAGCGCCTCATCGGCCGAATACCCGTACAGGCGTTGGGCGCCCTTGCCCCAGTAGACAATAACACCGCTCAGGTCGGTCGCGACGACCGCCTCTTGAACGCTGTCGAGAAGTTGCGATTGATAGCGAATTTTCTCATCGGCCCGTTTTTCTTCCGTGATGTCTCGCACGATACCGCTCAGCCGTACGATCTGTCCGAAGGCGTCGCGAATAATCAGGCCGTGGTCATGAACCCAACGCGTTTCGCCGTCGGGGCGCACCACCCGATACTCAACCCGGTACTCCGGCTCACGGCCTTCGATCCATTCGGTGAAAATATCTCGAACACGTTGCCGATCATCGGCGTGAATCGCCTCCACCCAGAGGCTAGGGTCTTCATACAGCGCCGTTTCCGAACGGCCCCAAATATCTGCGAAGGCGGGACTGACATAGGTAATGCGTTCCGGATTTACCGACGAAAACCAAAGCACCTGATCAAGACTCTCCGCCAGTTGCCGAAAACGCGCTTCGCTCTCGCGCAGCTCCTCTTCGGCCCGCTTGCTTTCGGTGATGTCTCGCCGAACACCGACGATTCCGCCGTCTTTCGTGGAATGCTCGGAAACCAGCAGCCAGCGCCCGTTGCCCAACCGCTGCAAGTACCTGCCCTGAGGATGACGATGTTGCGCCACACGCTCTCGCACCCATTGCTCTTCACGACCAATGGCCTCTTGAATTTGGCCGCGGTAGGCCGATGCGCGAATATGTTCTTCAAATTTGGCGCCGGGAGCGAGCAGGTCTTGGCTCAGATCGTACTGCTCTCGGTAGATGGAGTTGCAGATCACGAGCCGGTCGTCGGCGTCGTAGAGCGCGAAACCTTCGGTCAGGCTCTCGATCGCGACCAAAAGCTGTTGGCGCGAAGCCTCGGCGGCTTCTCGATTTTGGCGAATTTCGCGTTCGGTGCGTTTGCGGTCGGAAATATCCCTGACCAAGGAAACGATCGCAACCCGCCGGCCCTCGTAATCGAGAATTTGAGTCACTGTGTGTTCGACGTCGGCCAGTTGGCCGTCTTTGCGCCGCAATTGCGTTTCGCTGAAATAACGGCCGGACGCATCCAAGGCGGAAACCATCTGTCGACCGGCATCTTCATAAGCGGCGCGGTCGGAATACAGGAATGCCACGTTACGGCCGACGATTTCTTCCGGCGCGTATCCAGAGACACTCTCCACCGCCGGGTTGCAGGTGAGCACGACGCGCGTTTGCGGGTCGACCACGAACAACGCATCTGCCAGGTTGTTAAAAGTGGCCTCTAAAACCGCATGGGTTCTGGTCAACGCCTCCTCAAGATGTTTGCGCTCGGTGATACCCGGCGGCAACGCATCTGTGGAGACCTCCAGCAGCTGCTTGGTGTTGGAATCTAGGTGCGTGTATGGCGTTGTGGCGAGATCTCGCTGGTAAACGGCGGCCGACGACGCCAAGAGTGCGCGCCGATACATATTCTCGCGAGATTCGAGTTCTTCGCGAGCGCGACGTTTTGTCCGCCGCGATTCCGCCTGTTCAATGGCCGAAGAAAGCGTCTGCGGCAAACAGTCCATTTGCTCGGCGGTTTTGACAACATAACCGGCGGCGCCCGCTTGCCACGCCCGAACCACGATTTCCTCCGAACCGGCGGCGGTGATGATCACCACCGGCATATCTGGCGAGATATTCCGAACCGCCTCAATTATTTCGAGGCCTTCGAAGCCGAGAACATTCAATTCACTGAGGACAACATCGAATTCGCCAGCGCTGCGCAGGCGTTCCAATTCCGAGGGGGCGTCTATCGCAGTCAGTTCAAATTCGGCCTGATCGTGCAACGTTTGGCGAACGAGTTCCCGACCGCGTGGATCAGGCTCCACGTAGAAAACGCGGAAGGGAGCTTCCATTCGCCTAGGTGCGGTCATATGCTCATTTTTTAGTCAGACGGCGCTGTAGTGAACAAGGCATCTCGAATCACTGTGAGAATGGGGACGTTTATAGTTGCCGCGTGATTGATGGAGCGGCGCTGCCCGATGAAGTTGGTAGATAAAACTAGCAATTGTTGCTTCATGTGGCAAGCGTTTTGTACGACCGCCACAGATTGAATATTATTGACATGATGTAATCTGTGGTATATCAACCACTTTTGTCGCATTCACGGGGAGCAAATCTCGCCGCGGCGGCGCCATGGAAGCGAACATTTACAGCCGCAGTAAAGGAAGCACCGACTTGAGCCGTTACCCCCTTTTTGATCGAAGCCAAATCGAACTGCGAGCGCTGGCCGACCGCGGCCATGATCTTACCGCCGGGCAATGCCGGCAACTTGACGACCCCGCGCCGCCGTTTGAACACGAAGGTTTTTCCGAAGTGGTCGAGGCCATTGCCGCAGCGCGGGCGCAAGAACGGCCCGTCGTGATCATGATGGGCGCCCACCCGATCAAGCTGGGCCTTTCTCGTTATTTGATCGATTTGATCGAACGCGGCGTCGTCACGCATTTGGCGACCAACGGCGCCGGCATGATCCACGATTTCGAACTTGCCTTGGCGGGCGGCACCAGCGAAGACGTGCCCAAATGGATTCGCCAAGGGCAATTCGGCCTATGGCGGGAAACCAGCGGCCTGAATGATATTATTTGCCACGCGGCCGAGCGGGGCGAAGGGCTGGGAGAGGCTCTGGGGCGGGAAATTGTCGAGCAGAATTTCCCCTCGCGACAACTCAGCATTGCAGCCGCCGGTTGGCGCTGCGGCGTACCCGTGACTTCGCATGTGAGTATCGGCAGCGACATCATCCATTCACACGCGAATTGCTCCGGAGCGGCGCTGGGGCAAACGTCGTACACCGATTTCTTGATTTTCGTTCGCACGATTCAAAATCTGGAGGGCGGTGTCTTCCTGAATATCGGTTCCGCCGTGACCGGGCCCGAAGTGTACCTCAAAGCGCTGGCGATGGCTCGAAATGTGGCCCGGCAGAAGGACCAAGAGGTTTGTCATTTCACCACGGCGGTGTTTGATCTGGTTGCGCTGCCGCCGGAGTATCGGGGCGGTCCGCCATCGAAAGACCATCCGATGTACTACTACCGGCCCTGGAAAACGATTCTCGTCCGCACGGTGGCCGATGGCGGCCGCAGCCACTATTTTTGCGGCGACCACCGCGCCACGATTCCGGCTCTTTGGCGGGCCTGCGTGCGCGGCAACGGCTGAGCCGGTGGAGTGTGCGCTTCAGCGTATTTTAGCGCGATCAGTAAACGTAAACCATTTCATATCCTGGAAGACATTTCATATCCTGGAAGGATAAAAGCCATTAGCCGGCGGTCGAGCGCAGCGAACACCGCCGGAGGGTCGCGGCCGCCGAAGCACCGCATCCCGGCGGGATGCCAGCCCACCGTTGGAGTGTACGCTTCAGCGTGTTTTCGTCTCGGACGCACGCTAAAGCGTACACTCCAACGGTGGGCGGCGATGGGCGGCGCAAATGACAGCGTTGTTTCGAGCGTTGTTGTTTCGAGGCGTTTCTCGCACCCGCCATCTGGCATCCCGCCGGGATACATCGCGGTTGTGCGCCGGCCAACCGGTGGCGTCGCTACGCTCAGCCACCGGCTAATGGCTGCCAAGCCTCCGGCTTGATGAGAATTCACTAACACCATGGCGAGGAATTGATTTTGGACAGGTCCTAACCGTTTCGCATAACGCCGTTTCAGCGTGTTGTGGCGAGATCATCGCGCGGCGCGTTGCTTGAGTAGCAGCAAGCGAACCTGGTTCAACGCTTGTTTGGCGGTGCGCGTCAGGAGAATGTCGGGATGGCCGGAATAAGGAATCGATTTGGCGGTTGTTTCGTCAGCCGTGGCCAACGCGATGGCCACGCGCGGAGGCGCGTCGGCGTGGGGCTGTGCTGGCGGAATCGCGGCCACCGCCAAGCCGATATCCGCCCCGCAGGAATCTCGCACTTTTTCGGCCAGAAGAGCCGCCAACTCCGCGCTGTGGGAACCGTGCTCCGCCCAATGTTCGGCGGCAACGCCAAGCAATGCGTCCACCGCTTGTTTATTCCGCAACACGGCGCCGCCGGCGTAATGCTGGTTGCCGCGGCAGGCTTCGCTCATCCAATGCGCGATCAATCCGCCGGTTCCCCATTCGGCCGTGGCCAACACCTGATCGGACCGCGCAAGCAGCGAAGCCACGGCGTGCTCTAGTTCTTCGTCTTCCTCGCCAAACACAAGATCGCCCAACCGTTCCCGGATGGTTTGAAGCGTCGGCGTCATGGCTTCCCAGCAGGCATCCTCCGACGCGTCTTCGGCCGTCACGCGAAGCGTAATGGTCGCCTGGCTGACCGTAATACCCACCGCCGGAACCCGTCCGCGTTTGATCATGTCGGGCAACATCTGTTCGAGGTGGCTTTCGCCCACGCCAAAACATTTCAGGCGACGATGCCGAATGGCCCGCGAAGCCAGTGCGAAGCCGTCTTGAATTCGTTGGCGGACCGTCTGCTCCCACATTTCGCGCATTTCGGCGGGTACGCCCGGCAGCGCGAAGATACGGCTTTCGCCGCCTTCTGATTGGCCACCTGGTGATTGCCCGCCTTCTAATTGGCCATCGCGAGGAATGATCAGGTCGACTCCCGGCGCTGTTCCGTGAGGATTGGGAATCATTTGGGCGCCTTGGGGGAATTCCGCCTGGCGTTTGTTGCGATCGGGCATATCGCGGCTGTATTTGCGAAAAATTCGCCGTATGTGCTCCAGCGCTTCCTCCCGCGTTTCCAGAGGTTTTCCGCACGCCCGGCTGAGCGCTAAGCGAGTGAGGTCATCGTCGGTGGGGCCCAGTCCTCCAGTGCAAATGATCAAGTCGGCGCGTTGAAAGGCGGTGGCGAACACGCGCGTATTGGCTTCGATGTCGTCGCCGACGGTGGTGTGATACAGCACGCGGATTCCCATTTCGCCCAGACGCTGGCTGAGCCATTGGGAATTGGTGTCCAGGCGTTGGCCGCTGGTGAGTTCGTCGCCGATGGCAATGATTTCCGCGTTCATCGAGTTCCCGCATCTGGAGGAAAAAAGTTTGTTTTGTTTGGCGGTGGTTCCGCCTATCGGCCCCATCCGCACTTTGAAAAATCTATCGGAAACGGTCAACCGTTACAGCCCCTACAGCCGGATTGTGGGCGCCGGTAGCCGGGAATAAATCTCGCCGATGACTGCAAGCACGCGACGTCAAGCACCGAAAAAAGAAAGGCGACTCAGTTTTTCGACATCGACACACACTGGCCATCGGCAGGCAAAATGATGCCCCCTCTGAATGAGCAACCCATCGCAAACGACCCCGCCAACGTTGACTTCCTGAAGTGTTTGCAGCAGCCCGGCGATTTGCGCACGCTCTTCCTGCAAGCTGCCGAATTTCAGAAAAAGAGCGTTCAAAAATTGATGCGAGGCGTTACGACGTCTCGACGGGCCAGCGCGATTTGGTCGGACGCCATGAATCGCGTTGCACAAGGCGTGGGGGAATCGCCGCTGGCGGCGGATCGCGAGTGTGGATCGGGGTGTCACTTCTGCTGCCGATTCTCGACGGTCGATATTATGCCCATGGAGGCGGTGGTGATCGCCGAATACTTGCAAGATCACTGTTCGGCGGCGGAAAGAGACGCGCTCAAGTCACGCTTGGAAAAGATCGTGGCGTTGCGCAAAGAAGCCTCGCCCGCAAAGGCCGCCCAACTTCGCCTGGGTTGCGGCCTGCTTGGCGACGACGGACTCTGTTCCGTCTATTCCGTACGCCCTCTCATTTGCGCGGGCGTGTTCTCGGCTTCTCGGGATGTCTGTGAAGCGATTTTTGAAAACCGCGATTTAGGGCACGATTCTCCTCCGTTCGATAACCCGGCCCGCGCCTGGGCCATGGGCGTTTCCGGCGGACTGCAAAGAGCACTCTCCGAATCAGGGCTCGACGGAAACCTCTACGAGCTGAACTCGGCGGTGTTGTGCGCTTTGAACACCCCGGGCGCGGCGGAACTCTGGGGACGCGGCGTCGATGTGTTTGCCGACTGCCTTTGCCGCGACCCTCACTCTCCGCCGCGGCGGCGTCCGGAGTTGTTACGATTCGACGCTCCCAGCAAGCCCGCCAGCCACTTGAAGGCGGCGCGAGCCCGTCGCCGCAGGCCCAAAAATTCGATCCGAAAACGATAAATTTCGCCACGTGTCGCGTTGGCTGAAAAAATCAGGGCCAAATTCGATCCCCTTCCGTTTTCCACGGAACCTCGGCCTATTTCAGGTGTTTCATACGAGGTGATGTCCGCGCAACTGGCAAGGTGTTTTGGGTTTAGGGAAATCCGCGTGACAGGAAACGCTGTCGCGGTTAGAATATTGTCGGTCTCTGGCGGTGTGGTGTTTCCGCCGTTTTAGCGCCGTGCGGTATTTTATTGTCGCCTTTCGCTCCGCAAAAGAACGCTACTTTCGCGGAGAGAAAGGCGACCATAGTTTCTCGAACGATGCTTGGAGATTGAAAAGGTCCTTCCTCTGTTGTTTATACACAAGTGGTACGATGGCCTTCCAAGGCCGTCGAAACAGGACGTTCCGGGAACAAATCGACGGCCTTGGAAGGCCATCGTACGTTGTCTCGGTGCATTTATGTATAAACAACAGGGTCCTTCCTCCGCCCTGTTGGAGTTTGATTCGAACGCCAGTCTGGCCGTTTTGTGGTTTGGCGGCGAGTCGATTGGCCTCCTGAATTTCCCACCTTGATCAAGCAAGCGTTCATTGCCCGGCGGTGTGCGGCTTTCTCCGCAGACCTTCATTTTGGCGGACTTCACCGAAGTTGCCTATAAGATTTCGCGTGTAGGTACAGTGGTATAGGTTCGATCAGGCCCCCATCCAAAAGGTTTATCTCATGGCTTCCCGAAGGCGTTTTGCTGCACGGAAATCTTTGCAACGCAGCGGCAACGCGCGCACGCTGGTAGCTGGTGTGATTGTGGTTGCGGTTGTCGGCGCTGGCTTGGCCTGGAGGTTTTTCCCCATGGCCTCCGGCGATGAAGGAGGCGGGCCGCTCACGCACGTCGTTAAATCAGGGCACTTTCTGCATGAGGTGGTCGAGCAGGGTGAAATCGAAAGCTCGGAGAATGTGGAGGTGATGTGCGAAGTGAAGGGCCGCAACGGGCAGACGGCCATTTTGTGGGTGATCGACGAAGGCGCCCGGGTGAAGGAAGGCGAGCAGATCGTGCGGCTTGATTCTTCCGCTTTTGAGCAGGAATTGGTGCAGCAGGAAATCATCTGTAATACGAGCCTGGCTTTGAAAATTCAGGCCGATAACAACCACGAAGCGGCCAAAATCGCGTTGCAAGAATATTTGCACGGCACCTACATCAACGAAAAGCAGAAAATCGAGAGTGAGGCCTTGCTGGCAAAGGAAAACCAGCGCAAGGCTCAGCAATATGTCAAATACAGCGAATCATTAGCGGCTCGCGGTTATTTAAGTGCGTTGCAATTGGAGGCCGATCGTTTTGCGGTGGATAAGGCTGACACCGAAGTCAAAACGGCCGAAACCAAACTCGAAGTGCTGGAGCAGTACACCAAAAAGAAGTTCATCAATCAATTCGAGAGCGATATCGCGATCGCGGCGGCGAAATTGAGGTCGGAGGAAAGTAGTTACGAACTGGAGTTGGAAAAACTCAAAGTGGCGAAACATCAGGTCGAAAAGTGCGATATTCGCTCGCCGACCGATGGTCAGGTTGTTTACGCCAACAAAGTGAGTAGTCGAGGGAGTGCTGAGTTTATGGTGGAGGCCGGCGCCATGGTGCGCGAGCGGCAGGCCATCGTGCGGTTCCCCGACCCTACCAATATGCAGGTCAAGGCGAAGGTGAACGAATCGCAAGTGACTTCGATCCGACAGGGGCTCAAGGCCACAATACGCATCGTTTCCTACGACGACGAAGAATTTCCCGGCACGGTAATACACGTCAACGAATACCCCGAAGCGACGAGCTTCTTCAGTTCGCAAATCAAGGAATACGCGACTTTTGTGAAAATCGACAATCCACCCGGCAAATTGCGGCCGGGGCTGACGGCCGAAGTCGCGATTCGCGTGCTGGAATTGCCCCATGCGTTACAGATTCCTGTTCAAGCGATTTTGGAACATGATTCGGTCACTTATTGCATCCAGTACGATAAGGGTCGGTGGAGCCTCAAGGAAATCGGTCTGGGGACATCGAACGACAAATTCGTGGTGGTGAAATCCGGCCTGAGCGAGGGTGACGCAGTGGTGCTCAACCCGCGGAAATACGTTGACAAAGTGAAGCTTCCTGAAATCAAGGAGGAAGCGCCGCAGTCAACAGGCGGCGCAGGCTCCGCGTCTGAGGGCGTTCCGTCTAAAGGCGTTCCGTCTGAGGGCGTTCCGCCTAAAGGCGTTGGAGGATTCGCGGGCGGCGGACAACGCGGCGCCGGAGGCCCTGGAAGACGCGGAGGAGGCGCTCCCGGAGGAGGCGCTCGCGGAGGAGGCGCTCCCGGTGCAAGAGGCGGCGGCGGCGGTCCTGGAGGCGGCGGTCCTGGCGGTGGGGGCGCGCCTAGTCCGGCGGCGATCGCAGCCCGTATTCTAGGGCGGCTTGACGCCGATAAAGACGGCATCCTTTCGAAATCAGAACTCGCGGCCGATTCTTCCGGCCGGGTCGCGGCGGCCGACAAAGACGGCGACGGCAGCGTGACGCGCGCCGAACTGACGGCGGCCATGTCGCAGCGCGGAGGCGGCGGCGGAGCAAGAGGGCCGGGAGGCGGCAGGCAAAGCCCGCCCGGAGGCGGCCAATGAAGTATGCGGCTCGAATTATCGACATCACCAAGGAGTACCCGCTCAAGGGGGAAACCGTACACGCGTTGCGCGGCGTTTCGTTCGACGTGCCCTTCGGCGATTATGTAGCGATCATGGGTCCCTCGGGTTCGGGTAAAAGCACCTTGCTCAACTTACTCGGTTGCCTCGACAAACCGACCAGCGGAAAATTGCTGCTCGAAGACGACGACATCGGCGCCCTGAACGACGATCAACTGGCCACGGTTCGCGCCTCGCGCATCGGGTTTGTGTTCCAGTCATACAATCTGATCCAACAGCTGACGGTGTTGGAAAACATTCAAGTGCCGCTCTTTTATTTGGGCCGTTTGGGCGCGGCGGAGCGAATTCGCTGTGAAGAAATTGCCGATTTGGTGGGGCTGAAGGATCGCCTGAAACATCGCCCGGCGCAACTTTCCGGCGGTCAGCAGCAGCGTGTCGCGATTGCGCGAAGTTTGGTCAACGACCCCAACTTTATTCTGGCCGACGAAGCCACCGGCAACCTCGATTCCGTCACCACGGAAGAAATCATGGGCCTGTTTGAAAAGCTCAATAACGAGGGCCGTACGATTATCATGGTGACTCACGAAGATGAAGTCTCGGCGCACGCCAAACGCATCGTCCGGCTGCGCGACGGGCTCTTGCAGTCGGACATCATCAACGAGAACCGGGAACTGCTGCTTCCACCGAATACTAAAATAAAAGACACCATTCCAGCAGATCACGCTTAAAACGGGAAAATCCTCTAAATGCTCTGGCTGCGAACAGTGCAACTTGGCGTCAAAAGTTTGTTGCTGCACCCGTTGCGCTCGCTGCTCACGGTGTTGGGTATTTTCATCGGCGTGGCGAGTGTGATCTGGCTCTTGGCGATCGGCGAGGGGATCAGCTTTGAAGCCCAAAAACAAATCGAGGGGCTCGGAGCCGACAACATCATCGTCCGCTCCATCAAACCGCCCAGTGAGGAAACCGCAAATACTCGCGGCCCCGTTCCCTACGGCTTGAAACGTTTCGAATTCGACGCCATCGTCGAGACTGTGCCCACGATCAAAAGCGCTTTACCGATCCGCGAAATTCGCCGGCAGTTCAGCCGGGGTGAAAAAATGGTGGATGGCCGTCTGGTGGGAACCATACCGGATTACGCCCGTGTTTTGCGTTTGGAAGTTGACCGCGGCCGCTTTTTGGAGCCGGCCGATGTGCAGTCGAATAAGGCATACTGCGTATTGGCGGCGGAAGTCGCCCAGCGGCTCTTTCCCTACCAAGACCCGATCGGCCGCACGGTCAATTTGATCGAACACAAAGACTACTATCTGATCATCGGGGTGATGAAGTCGCGTAGTCCGACCGCCGCAATCGGCGGTTCGCTCGAAGCCCAGGAGTTCTCCAACGATATTTATGTTCCGATCTCGACCATGCGGCAGCGCATCGGAGACCGCGTCTGGACGCGTCGCGCCGGTTCATTCGAGGGCGAAGAAGTTGAGCTGAATCAGATCACTTTCCGCGTCGACGACATCAAACACGTGCTGGCCACGGCCGATCTGCTCAAATCGATGTTCGACCGCAGCGACGTAAAAATCACGGTGCCGCTGGAACTGCTCGAACAGGCCAAGACCATGCGGCTGATGTTTATCATGTTCATGGGGCTGATCGCGGCCATTTCGCTGCTGGTGGGCGGCATTGGCATTATGAATATCATGCTCGCGACCGTTACCGAACGCACACGGGAAATCGGCGTGCGCCGCGCGCTGGGCGCCAAGAAGGTTGATATCATTCGCCAGTTTCTGGTGGAAACGATCGTGCTCTCCATCGCTGGCGGCGCCACCGGCGTGGCTTTCGGTTTATTATGCCCCACGATCGTCGACGGGCTGCGCAACTTTGCTCGCTGGCAAAACCCTGAGTTCGTGGCGAAACTACCCGAAGTGATGCAAGCCGTCACGCCGATCATTGTTCCCGTCTCGATTCCGTTGGCGTTTGGCATTTCGGTCGTGATCGGCGTGGTGTTCGGCATCTACCCCGCCATTCGCGCCGCCAACATGGACCCCATCGAAGCTCTGCGGCACGAGTAAGGACCGCTCGCGAAATAATGACCTGTTTTGCAGAGACCAGGAAGGAATTTATCAATAATTATTCCGGGATCTTCCGGGATTTTAGTGGCTGATTCCAGTTCGATTCGCTTGGGTGACGCGTGCTGATGAGAGCAAAGCAGCGCGCCGAAGACCTCCGCTCAAGCTCGATAGGGGCGTCCCTTTGCCGAGCCCGAACAGAGGTGGGCATGAGGCGCCCACATTCCGGATTCGACCCACTAAAATCCCTGAGAGCTCCTAACATAACCCCTGTTTGGCGTTTCAAACACGGAGTTTGACGCTGCCCCACTTAGCACCGCTCGCGAAATAATTGACTGGTTTTCATGGGCCAGGAAGAGCCGAATTTATCAATAGTTATTTTTCATTTGTCATTTTTCATTGAAGAAGGAGAAAC
>QIKY01000174.1 GCA_003233175.1 Planctomycetaceae bacterium
ACGCCTTCTTGCTTCAAACGGCGGTGCAGATCTTGCGCCCCTGGTGAAAAAACATGGCGGGTTGTCGAATGACTTATGTATAAACAACAGGTTCCCGCCTACGCGGGGATGACCGTTTGCTGATTCACTCGCTTGCGCTTCGTGCTGGTATTAGGTAAATTTTCATCTGCCGCTCGCCTAGACGTTGGCGGTTTCTTCGTCGCGTTGGAAATCGAGCTTGTCGGAGCACATCGATTCGATGATGTCCGGCACGCTGAGCACCAACGACAAATTGCCCGCGCCCAGTTGTGCCACGCCGCCCACGCATTGCGTGGTTGGCAGCGTTTCCCGGATGTCGTTCACGACCACTTTTCGCTGGCCGAGAACCTGTTCCACGATCAGGCATACGTTGCCGCCCTTGGAAGAGACCAGCACTCCGATGGGCGTGCGGCCGGCATCGGCATTGTCGGCGGCGGGCGCATCTCCCAGCACTTCCGAAAGCGATTGGGCGGCAAACAGTTCTCCCCGCACCGAGACCACCGAACGTCCCTGAACCGTTTTGATATTCTCTTGATCCAGTTCCACGATTTCGCGAATAAACTCGAACGGCACCACATAGCGGTTGCCGTCTTGGTTCACCAGCAGGCCGTCCACCACGATGACCGCCTTTTGTATCGGCACCACGAGATGGAAAGTGGTGCCCTTGCCCAACGTCGATTCGATTTTGAGATCGCCGTTATGATCACGAACCGCGGTGCGCACGACGTCCATGCCGACGCCGCGTCCGGAAATATCGGAGACTGTTTCGGCGGTTGAGAATCCTGGCAGGAAAATCAGTTCAATCGATTCTTGTTCGCTCATCGCGGCGGCCTGCGCGGACGTGATGAGCCCTTTGTTAATAGCGATGCTGCGAATTTTTTCAGGGTCGATTCCTCGGCCATCGTCTTGAATGCTGATAATGACGTGCGTGCGCGTGGTTTCGCACTTCATCCACAGGTTGCCGACTTCATTCACGCCGCGTGCAACGCGTTCTTCGGGCGAATCGATGCCATGATCGCAAACGTTTCGCACCATGTGCGACAGCGGGGCGTCGAGATCTTCGGTGAGCGATTTATCGACTTCCGTTTCTTCTCCGACCAAATGGACGTCGAGCTTCTTTCCCAGGTCGGCCGCGAGGGAGCGCGCCATGCGCGGAAATTTCGAGAACAGACCGCGAATGGGCACCTTTCTCAGAGCGACCACGCTCTGTTGCAGGTTTGATGTTTGGGTGCCGAAATGGGCATTGATCTGCCGCAACTCCTCCACCACCGCGTGCGTGGGGAATTCACTGGAAAGCCGCTGTTGCACGTCCTTGAGCCGCTCGCCGGTGATAAACAAACTGGCGACGTCGTCGAGGAATTCGTCGACGTTTTCTTCCCGCACGCGGAGGAAACGCGTCTTCTTTTTGGGCGCGTTTTCCGACGAAGCCTCGGAGCTGTCGGCCGACTTTGACGACGCTTTCTCACGATCGGCGGCGGCTTCGGTTTCCGCCGTCGCGGCGGTTTGGAGGGCGGTCAGCACCGGCGGCAGATTTTCCCAAGATGTGCTCAACAGCATTTCGTCGAGATCGAACGGGCTGTCGACAATCATCTTCAGGTTCGTGATCGCCTTATTGATCGCTTCGCCGTGCTCGGCTTCGCCGGCTTCCTCGGTCAATTGCTGGAGTTGCTTGGCGGCTGTGAGGAAATCGGCGGCTTTCGCTTTGTCGTAGTTGTTTTCTTCAATCGCGATGAAACTCTGCAACAATTTGGCAACGGCTTCCGTTGCGTCGGTCTTGCCGAGCGCGAAGGCGCCGCCGAGAAACTGTTGCGGTGAGGCGTCGGCGGTGGCGGCTTCTTCCTCTTCGTCGCCGGCGGCGGTTTGCGCCAGGGCGCGGATTTTTGTCGCCCAGTCGAGAGCTTGGGGAACGTCTGAGTGGTCCATTTCCTCGGCCAGCGCCAGCACTTCGTTGAGCAGGCATTCCTCGGGCGATAAATCACCCTGCGCCTTGGCCGCCTGCTCTTGAACGCGGTTGAGCAGTTCCTCGGCTTCGGGCGAAAGATCGGGTGATGTCTCGCCTTGGAGCACTTGTTGCAGCATTTCGCCAAGCATGTCGAAACCATCGACCAGCGAACGCTGCAATTCCTCGGTGATATCGAGCTTGCCGTTTCGGGCGTCGTCCAGCGCGTTTTCCAACGCATGGGCAAACTGTTTGATCGCCATCAAGCCCAGAAAACTCGCGCCTCCCTTGACCGAATGGACGGAGCGAAACACTTTGTTGATCGAATCAGAATCGGCCGGGTCTTGCCGAAAGGCGTCCAACAAATCGGGCAGATCTTGCAGACCTTCCACCGATTCGTCGATGAACTCAGCAAGCAGTTCTTCGGTCTGGGAATTCTCGTTACTCATGTTTCATCCGACTTTCAACCGACCTTTTGCACGTCGAACAAATCACGCCTTTTGTACGACGGTGCGATAACTCGGGCGGGTAATCTACTTTATGGTTCTGGCGAAGTGTAGGTTACGGGAATGTGCGGGTAGGCACACTTTCACCGCAATAATCGCCGCCTCCATGAGTAGTGAGTCGGATGGCGCCGGCGGCGCCGGTTATGCCAAGAAGAGTGCGGCGGGAGCATTCCGCCTTTTCCGATCACGCCATTGGCAGGAGCGGGGGCGTCAGTCTTTGTCGGTGGAATGAACGGGCGTGAGCCGCACTTGGCGGACGTCCATCACGGCTTTGGCGGCTAATTTGCGGGGCCGAATTTCGAGCGTGTATCGTCCCGGTTTGCTGAACTGCACCTGGCCAAGTTGGCGGCGGCGGAAATTTTGGAAGTGGCCGGTGTCCTCCACTTGGAACGAGACCACCGCCTGGAAGGAAGAATCTTGCCCGTCGATAAGAATGTCGACATCGCTGCCGCCGTGCCCCTTGCCGCATCCCTGCAAAATTTCCAACTCGTACGCGCCCGGCGTTACGACGGTGAAACTCCAACGCGCCCAGGCGTCGACCTCAACCCAATAACCCACCGTGTTTTTGTGCGGCAACGGTTCGTATTGCAATTTCTCGCCATGCACTTCCGCATGATGCGCCGGCAACACGATGCCGCCATCGGCCGAGGGTGCAATCGTAAAAATCTCTTTTGTCAGCAGCGGGGCGCCCTTCAGTTCCAGCACGACCACGCGGCTTGCGTTTTTTGTTTTTGACGGCGGAAGCCAGATCGTCCAGACACGCGGCGTTTGCGTCAGTTTGATTTCCGCTGCTTTCGAATCGTATTTGGTCGTGTCGCCCAGACGTCGGACCGTCGTCACACGATTATTCAGCCGAGGAAAACTCACCTGCACGGCGCCGCTGGTTTTGCGTAAATCAAAAAAAAGGAATGCTCCCCGCCGATAGACTTCGCCGACCGAAGGTTTCAGCTCCGGCCAAGCGGCCAGATGTTCGACTGGCTGGTTGTGCTCCCGTAGCAGTTGGCTCAGCGAAGCGGCGCCGTCGTTCGCCATCGTGTTTTCTTCCAGGTTCAAGGCGGCAGACAAAAAAAGCAGGCAGCAAAAAAGGGCGAGTGAACGCATCACGTTTTCCTTGGCGAGAGTAGCGATGGCGACGCCAACGCGGCGAAGTTGGCTTAGAAGGTGTGGAACAACCAGCTCCCGAATTGGCGTCCGAGAAGCCCGGCTTTTTGAAAGGCGAGCCGCAGATGAAAATTTACGTAATACAAGCACGAAGCGCAAGCGAGTGAATCAGTAAACGGTCATTCCCGCGTAGGCGGAACCCAAAAAAACTCACGGACTCCCACTGCGTGCGGGTAAGTTATTTTCTGCCGCGCGGCAAAAAGCCGGGCTTCTGAACTGGAAAGTAATTTTTCCACACTTTCTTACTATTTGACCAACAAAGCCAGTTTGACTAACAAGTCGGCGGGGTTCCAGTGATCGACGGCAAGAAATCCGCCGGACCGTTCGTCATTGCAACCGCCTTCACGCCACCCGTCGGCGGGGATTCGGCCGGTGCGTGAGTGTCTGCCGCTGTTTATTCTCCATTTCTCGGCCTCTGGCGAAACCTTCGTCCTGGCGACGGGTTAATAGCGGTGTCGACCTTTTGGGAAATGAACTTCGGGGCGTCCCGCCAAATCTGAAAGGTCGTCCCATCTGAATGGTTGTCCAGCGGCTCCCATGGGCGGTGGGTCTTCATTTTTTTCCAGCAGGAGTTTCAAACATGAAAAGTATTTTCTCCCTTTCGTTCGTGTTGGCCATCGGCTGTTTGGCGACCGCCGTCAGGGCCGATGAAGGTCCCCAACGAGGTAAGAATGGAGACCGCCGAGCGGAAGCCATTAAACGTTTCGACAAAGACGGCGACGGCAAACTCAACGAGCAGGAACGCGAAGCCGCCCGAGCCGCATTTCAAAAAAGCGGCCGCGGCGGAAAAGGCAAGGGACGCGCCGGCGGAAAAGGCAAGGGACGCCCCGGCGGAAAAGGCAAGGGACGCCCCGGCGGTAAAGGCAAAGGGCGTCCCGGTGGAAAGGGCGGCGGGAAAGGACGACCCGGCGGGCCCGATGGCCAGCGGCCTTCGGCGGAGGAAATCATGAAACGATTCGACAAAAACGACGACGGCAAGCTGGTCGCGGATGAAGTGCCTGAACAAGTGTGGGCCCGAATGTCCGCCGCCGATGAAAACAAAGACGGCGCCATCACCAAAGCTGAGTTGGAAGCACGCGGCGGCGGAGGGCGAGATGGCAGAGGACCCGGCGGCAGAGGACCCGGCGGCGGGCGGCCCAATCCCGCCGAAATGTTCAAACACATGGACAAAAACAACGATGGCAAGCTGTCCAAGGATGAAGTGCCCGAGCGTTTGTGGGAACGTCTGTCGAAAGCCGACAAAAACAGCGACAACGCCATCACGAAAGCGGAACTGGAAGCCGCCATGGCCCAAATGCGAGGGCAACGCCCTGGCGGCGGGCGGCCCAATCCGGCTGAAATGTTCAAACGCATGGACAAAAACAATGATGGCAAGCTGTCCAAGGATGAAGTGCCCGAGCAATTTTGGGCGCGTCTTTCCCGGGCCGACGCCAACCACGACGACGTATTAACCAAAGCCGAACTGGAGAAAGCCTTCCAAAATCGAGGCGGTCCGGGCGGTGATAAAGCCGGTAAAAAGGGCGGCAAGAAAGGCGGACGGCCCCGAACGGGAAAACGCGGAGACGCCGCCAGCAAGCCCGAGAAAAAGGACAACTGATCAATCTTGCGGAATGAAAAGCGAGCTAAAGATCAGACGCAAAACACGCTCCGGCAATAAAAGCCCGGCATTTTTGAAATGCCGGGCTTTTTGTTTGCCCCGTGAAGATGGCGAACCCTGAGCGTCGCGGCTGTTCGGCTGTTCGGCTGTTCGGCTGTTTTCACCGCAATTGACCGATTTTATGCGGCGTGATAGATTCATGGGGTCCATGCGTTGTCGGCCATCGGTTTACGTAGAAATCGGGGCGCCGGCGGCGTCTTTTTACTAGAGTGTGTTCTTCGCCAGGATGTTTCCTGTTGCGGGGCGCCTCTGTTTTTAAGCGGCACTTTTATAGACCATCAACATCAGACACCGCGTTTTAACGGAAAAACGCGGGCATTCAGGGGCGAATCCAAGTTGCGCGTCCCGGTTGGGCCGGCCTTTGGCCGGCGGTGCTGTTGTTTCGCGGCTGTGCGTAAGTAATGGAGACAAAAGCTCGTGGCACAAACCATCGTTCAGGATTTGATTGAGTCTGGGGTTCACTTTGGCCACCGCGCCAGCCGTTGGAACCCGAAAATGGCGCCCTATATTTATGCTCGCAAAAATCTGATTCACATCATCGACGTGCGTGAAACCGTGCGTGGACTGTTGCGGGCCAAGAAATACTTGGGGCAGATGGCGGCGGGCGGCAGTTTGGTGCTGTTTGTCGGCACCAAGCGGCAAGCGTCTGAAACCGTCAGCCGTGAAGCCCAACGCTGTGGAATGCCGTACGTGAGCGACCGCTGGTTGGGCGGCTGCCTGACGAATTTTCGCACGGTGCGTAGTCGGCTGGGCCGTTTGGAGGAGTTGGAGGCGATTCGCAGCAGCGACGCCCTGGCGGAATACTCCAAAAAAGCGCAGTCGGCGCTGAACCGTGAATTTCGCCGCATGTACCGCAACTTGAACGGCATTCGAAATATGAATCGGCTGCCTTCGTGTATGGTGGTGGTCGACCCTCGCAAGGAGCGCAACGCCATTCGCGAAGCACGTTCGTTGGGTATCACGACCATGGCCTTGATCGATACCGATTGCGATCCCGATTTGGTTGATTTGCCGATTCCCGGCAACGACGACGGCATTCGCTCCATCGAATTGATCGTCCGGCATTTGGCGGATGCTGTCAGCGCTGGCTCCGCTCTCAATCGGCAAAAATCCGCCGAACGGCAAGCGGCCTCGTAGCAAAATTCATCGGGGCGAGAATTATCGGTCGGGGTGTTTTCTTCGAGGATTGTTTCTTTGCTGGTCGTTCGCGCGGACCGGAAATGTTTGTCAGGCGGACCAGAAATAAATAGAACCTTTCAGGTGCGTGTTGCGTCTTCCCTCATTCTGGGGCGGTTGTTGCGTATCTGTCTTTTTTGAGGATGAGGAGAAAAGAAATGGCGGCGATTACGGCGTCGGCAGTGAAGGCCCTTCGCGAGCGAACCGGCCTTCCGTTGATGGACTGCAAAAAGGCCTTGGTTGAGAGCGATGGCGACCAAGACGGGGCCATTGAAAAGCTGAAGGAGCGCGGCTTGAAAAAGCTGAAAGACCGCTCCGACCGCAGCACCGAATTCGGCGGCTTCGGTCTTTATGTTGGCGTCGACAAGAGCGCCGGCGCGTTGGTCGAACTGAAGTGCGAAAGCGCTCCCGTGACCAAGAATGAAGACTTCCTCCAACTCGCGCAAGATCTGGCCACGCAACTCGCCACCGGTCCTGGCGCGGCCAGCGCTGACGAACTGCTCGCGCAGCCCTCTCCCAGCCAAAAGGGAATGTCGCTCAACGATCAAAAAAACGATCTGTTCAACCGCATTCGCGAAGTGTTCAACGTGGGGACGATGGTCCGATTCGAGGGCGCCACCGGCGGTTACATTCACCCCGGCTCGACCGTGGTTGGCGTGCTGCTGCAAGTAGAAGGCGGCAACGACGCCGCCGTTCGCGATGTCGCGATGCATGTCGCGGCGATGAACCCGTCGGTCTTGAATATCGACGACGTCGCCCCGGAAGTCGTCGACCAAGAACGCGCTGCTTTGCGCGACGCGGCATTGGCGGAGGGCAAGCCCGAGAAGATTGTCGATAAAATGGTGGAGGGTCGGCTGAAGAACTTCTTCGCGGAGTCGGTTCTCAACGAGCAGGTGTTTGTCAAAGCCGAAGACGGCAAGCAGTCGGTCGGCAAATACGCTGCGGAAAACGGCATGAAAATCGTCCGCTTCCACCGCGCCGTGCTTGGCCAAAGTTAAGTCGTGACGAAAAAAAGGTTTCCAGTTGTGCTGCGAAAAAGCCCGGCATTTTTGAAATGCCGGGCTTTTAATAGGTCACGGCTTCGGCCAGCCTCTGCCGGTAAACCACCCAGGCTGGTTTTTTTCCTGCGCGGAGGCGGCGAGGGAACTTTTTCGAGCTTTGTGCCGTCTTGATAGGTAACAACATTTCTCACGCATACCGAGAAACCGGGCGGTTAGCTCTCTGTTTCGGCGACGCATTCAGAAAACATGCCTTCTCGATTACACGTGGTTTGCGCAGCCCCTACAATCGTCATACTACCCCCGGTTTTACTGCTCGGACACTGCTTTTATCGTGATTCCGGGTTGGAAGACAATCTACTGATCGATAAGATACAAGACTAACAGGTTATTACTTCGTACGGCTGAAAACTGAGGTTTGGCATTGGGTCGATGCAAAATCGCGGCTTCAGGCCGCACGAAGTAACTCGGAAGGCGAAACCGCTAGAACATCACTTCTTGTCACGTACGAAAGAGAGAGAAGACTATGACGAAATCGACCGAGAAGCCCGAAACTTCGGAAGAAGCTCCGGCCGAAGAAGCTGCGGCGCCAGCGGCAGCGCCGCAACAGCAGGCTCAGCCGATGCAAGTTCAAGTTGATGATGCAAACGCTATCAGCGTGTATGCGAATTTCTGCCGCGTTACGGGTTCGCCGGAAGAGTTGATCGTCGATTTCGGCCTCAACCCGCAACCGATTGGTCCTCCCAAGGATCCGATCGTGATCAAGCAGCGGGTGATCTTGAATTTCTTTACCGCCAAGCGTCTCCTGGCCGCGTTGAATATGTCGATCCAACGTCATGAAGCCGCCTTCGGCGTGCTGGAAACCGACATTCAAAAGCGTCTCAAGCAACGCTAAGGAGCGTTCGAGAAATTACTGTCGTACGATGGCCTTCCAAGGCCGTCGCTTTGCTGGTTTCGACGGCCTTGGAAGGCCATCGTACAAGTAAAATCGGACAACTAATTCTCGAACAATCCTAACGCATTGAGTGAGAATGATCTTTCAAATAAAAAGCCCGGCATTTTGAAAATGCCGGGCTTTTTTTCCAGGCCGGCAGATGCACGCCGTTGGAGCGAGCGCTTCAGCGTGTTTTGTTTGTATTTATTTTCTTTCGCCAGCAGCAGCCTGAAGGCTGAGCAGAATGGCACTGATATTTCCGTAAGTCGTTTCCACAAATTGGTCTAAGGAAAACGGCCTGCCTTGCTTTTAATGGGTGTTGTTCACCAACCCAACCCAAGGCAAGGCAAGGAGGCCGCCGTGAGTGATTGCACCAAATGGTCGTTGAAGCAACAGATCGAATGGTTTCGTCGTCAGTTTGCGTAAAACGCCGGCACGCCGTTTTCCAATGTATTGCCGGCGCATGTCGTGACCGAGTCTTTGCAATCGATGGGGCGCCCGTTTTACGAATCGCTTTACAATCCGGTCGCCGTGCTGTTGCTGTGGCTGTGGCGGGTGGTGAAAGTGTTCGACGGATCGACCGTCTCGATGCCCGATACACCCGGGAATCAGGCGGCCTATCCTCAACAAGCGAAGCAAACGCCAGGCGTCGGGTTTCCGCTGGCCCGCATCGGCGTGCTGTTTTCGTTGTCGGTGGGAACCGTGCTCTCGCTGGGCATTCGCAAGTGGGCGTTGCTCACAGTTCACGGATATAAACGTTGCGGAAATACAGGGTGTTACCGTGGTTCTGTAGTTCGATTTGGCCGCTGGAGTAGATCGGTTTGTCGCGCTCCCAATAGTTTTCCAACACGACATTATCGACCACGAGTTTTCCGTTCAGTTTGACCGTCACGCGGTTGCCCACCATCTTGATGTAAAAGGTGTTCCACTCGCCGATTGGGTTGTCGGCCATCACCAGCGGATTCGAGGGGTTGCCTTTCTTCTGATTGTTGAACAGGCCGCCGGAGCCGATCTTTCGTAAGGCGGGATCCCAAATTTGCACCTGCGGCGAGCCACGTAGATAGACGCCGCTATCGCCCTTGGCCTTGATTTTCCAATCCACATAGAATTCGAAATCGGCGTAGTCCTTGGCCGTGCATAGGCTCTGGCCCTTGCCGTCAAAAACCAAGGCGCCATCGGCCACCGACCAATGCGCCCGCATGGAGTCGTCGGCTTTTTTTTGGGCTTTGGCCAACTCGGCGGGGCTCATTTTGGCGCGGGTCTTGGGGTTGCCCGCCAATCCTTTCCAGCCGGTAAGGTCGACGCCGTTGAACAGCGCGGTAAAACCTTTCGGCGGATGATTAAGCTTCGCTTCATCGGCCTTCGCCAGACCGCCCGCCAACAAAACTCCCAGAGCCGCTATCGCGACCAAGCCGTTTTTTTTCTGCATCACGCTCAACCTTATGAGTTCCCACATTGATATTCCAACAACTTCCGGCCCTTCGCCGAGACCTCCCATCTTACACCAACGATGCGAGAAAATCGTCCTCCAGGGGTAAATTCATTCCGTACGACGTGCGGCGGCAAATGGGCTGGGCCGTCTTCGCACGAATATTCCGCCGAATATTCCGCAGCCGCCGGACTTGCCGTTTGCGGCGTGGTTCATGGTGGCGAAAGGTAGGACGCGTCGTCGAAAAACATTTTCATATCTGACCGAAGGGCGTCGATGATCCTTTCGCACGGATGTGTACTCACGCATGGATGTCGGGCGATTGGTCCTGGCTAGTGGGGATTGTCATACATGTCTGTCGATACTGTTCACGCCGCTCTCGGCGCTATTTTTTGCCTTCTTTGGGTTGTTATCGGAGGCTTTAGCATCGGTCCGCCTTCATAAGCGGCGCCTTCATAAGCGGCGCCTTTATAAGCGGCAAGGGCCGCCAACAACCATTAAAAGCCCGGCATTTTGAAAATGTCGGGCTTTTGCTGTATTGAAAATGGCTGGGTTTCGCCGAACAAGCGGCAATCTACTATTTCACCGCTGCTATCCCTCGTATTCGTCGAGATCGTTCAAGTCGAGCGGGGCGTCGAACTGTTCGCCGTGCGAGACCCAAATTTCGCCGATCTCGCTCGACTGCTCCACATGCACGCGGCGGCGTTTGATCAATTCGAGAATCGCGAGAAAAATGCCGATCATGGCCGACTTATGCACGCCGGCGTCGAACAAATCGGAGAAGGCGGCTTTTTCCTGAGTGTTCAGCCGTTGCTGCACCTTTCCCATATAGACATGAATCGGTGTTTCGTCGTAGACCACGCTGGCCGGCCGAACAACAGATTTTTCACGCATGATCCGCCCCAACGCGCTGACCAAATCCCAGAGCTCGACTTCGCGAATCGGTTGCTCTGAGGCATCGACGCGCCGCGCCGGCAGATCGTTCGCCAAACGAGAACGCTGTTGCTGCCACTCCAGGCTTCGCGCTTCCAGCAGTCCGGCGGCGTCTTTGTAACGCTTGTACGACAAAAGTTGCTCCACCAATCCCTCTCGCGGATCGGTCCATTGCTCCGCCTCTTCCTCCACCCGGGGCAACACCAGCCGCGATTTGGTTTCCAACAACAGACTGGCCATGTCGAGGAATTCTCCGACGGCGTCGATGTTGATCGCTTCGAGCACATCTAAGTGTTCGATAAATTGCTCCGCGATTTGAGCGATGGGAATTTCGGTGATGTCAACCTCGTGTTTGCGCACCAGATACAGCAGCAAATCGAGAGGACCGCGAAAGACATCAAGTTCGACAGGGAAATTCATCAAACCGCTCACGGAGGAATTCGAAGCTGCGGCTTGCAGTTAGCAGTTAAACGAGCCGTACTAGTGCTTTGTCACAGCTTAATTTTAGGATCAGCCGCAGGGCGCTAGCCCACGGTTCTGAGCAGGAAAACCGTGGGCTAGCGCCCTGCGGGGCTGATATCTTGCAACCCTAATTCTTAGCTGTGACAAAGCACTAGCCACGTGAAGTATAACGCGTTTGCCCCGCCCGACTCAACGGCGAGCGCACACGCTAGGGCGACGCCGCAACCAATTTCGCCACAATTCCCGCGTTTGCTGGGGGGAATTCACAGGCGGTTAGCTCGTTGCGGGGCGTCCAGACAAACGGTGCGTTGGGTTGCACGGCGGCCTGGTTTGGTTGGCAGTGGAAAAAAGAGATGGCCAAATCGGCGTGTTCGTAGGAGTGCCGCACGACGGCAATCTGGGCAACCACCGTTACCTCGATACCGGTTTCCTCGCAGCATTCCCGCCGCGCCGCCTCCATGGCCGACTCGCCTTCGCGAATTTTCCCGCCGGGGAATTCGTGGCGCCCCGCCAGCACGCTTCCTGCGGGCCGCACCCCGACCAAGAACGCATCGTTATGCTCCACCACCGCGACCGCGACTTCCAGCATAGCAGATTCCTCTATCTAACGTATTTCTATAAAAGAGGTTACGGGATGTCGCCGCGTGTCATGGAGTTTTGAAGGGGGCATTTCCATGACGTCTACTCGACCCACATAAACTCACTGTGTATCCTATTTATCCTATCCGTCCGGAAATCTACATGCCTCCGACGTTGCTTAATCGGAAAATACCGACCTGAAAACCTCGGTTGACCGCTTTTGTCCCACCCCGTTTTCCCGCCCTCTTCCCTAAGCGAGACCCCTTGATGAGAATTGCAACCCTATTCGTACTAGCGTGCATCGTTTGTTCAACGGCCCGCGCGGGCGACCAATTGGCAGCCGCAAAAAGGTTGCCGCTGCTGCACACCCACCCCACCCTACAGAAAATGCTGGGCGCGAATAACCGGCTGCGCGAACAACGCGGCCTGCGGGGGCATCGCATTTCGGCCAAGCTCACGCGTGCAGCACAAGATCATGCCTGGTACATGGCGCGTACGGGCGTTTTCAGCCATCATGCCAACGGCGGGTTGGTGTCGCGCGGGGCCCGTCATGGCTACCACGGCATGATGCGCGAGAATATCGCCAGTGGGCAAAGAAGCGTCGGCAGCGCGTTTAGCAGTTGGCGGTCCAGCGGTGGCCATTGGGCTTCTATTATTAGCAACACCACCCATGCCGGATTCGGCTACGCCATCAGCCCTAGCGGCCAGACCTATTGGGTGGGCGTCTACGGAAACGACGCCGGTGAAATAATCGCCGTTTCCAACAAGTAGCAGGAAAACATGCTAATACCTTCTAACACAACTTGGTAGGTCAGCATCAAACTCCGTGTTTGAAACGCCCAACAGGGGTTATGTTAGGAGTTCTAAGGCATAAACTCCAACGGCGCGTGGTTTATTGGTTCGGCCCTTCCGGATGCGGCCGCTCCAGCCAACAGATAACGCCGATGAAGGCCCATACCAGTGTGAACGCGGCCGCCACCAACATGGCGAAGCCGGCTTGGTGATTCTGCACGCCGCCGATAAAAAACCCCGCCAAATTCATGACCGGCTCTTCCAGCCCTTCGTGGAAGACAAAAACAAACAGCAACGCCGCGCTGAACAAACCGCCCGCGATGACGGCCGTACGTTTTCGAGAGTTCGGGTATGCGGCCATTGCTTCCACCTTCCTGTTGTGACGAAAAATCTTTTAGTCAAACGCGTTTCAACGGATATCGCGCCGCGCCGGCGGCGTATCGATCACCTCCGGCGGCTGGTTGGGCTGCGGAAGCGAAGGCGGCTTGTGGCGGAAGAGGTCGAAAAACGGCAACTCCAGCCCCTTCTGTTCTTCGCTCTTGCGTTGGATATCTAGCTCCGCGTGGATAAAAATTTGGCCTTCATACTTGCTGACATAACCTTGAGCGCCCCGAAACCACTGCCACAGAGGGGCCTGATAGCGGCTTTGGGCGCCTGGCCAAGCGTGGGAGGTCCAGAATTTGGCGCCGGCGGCATGTTGTTTCACTTCAAATTTACCCTCCAGCGCACAGATAAGTTGCGTGTTGAGTAAATGATTGGCGACGTCGAGCGCTTTTTCGCGAGGCAATTGAAACTGTGCCGACAAACGGTTGAGGAAGGCCGCATTGCCACGCGACGATTCCAGCGCACGTTGAAAAAGCAGCGAATTCAGCCAGGGCTGGATTTTGGCCCGAGAAAGATCGTCCACATGGAAACGCACCTGCGCGGCGGCTTCATCTTCGGTAACGCGAATCTGGGAAGGCAGGGCTTCGAGAATTCCACGATCAAACGAGATCACGGAAAAATCGTTCCACTGGCGCCGCCACAGGCCAAGCAGGTGCTGCGAAAACCCTGCGGCATCGGGCGTCGCGGGAAGTAAATCAAGATAGCCCGCATTTGGCCACGACCCCAAATATCCGGGCGTGCTCCGCGCCAACGGCAGCCACTGGAAAAAACCTTGAGGAAGTTGCGTGGACAAAGGCAAAACATTGGCATCCTTCAAAGCGGCGAAGAAATGATGCGGCGGGTCGCCGCGCAGCGCCGGCTGCAGCGACGCCTGCACCGAAATAATATCGTCGGCCGCCATCGCCACGCGGGTATTGGTGAGCGGGCCGAGCATCGCCACGTATCGGCCATATTTTTCTTCGGCCAGCAGCGAAACATGCCCATCGATCACCACGCGCTCCAAACCCTGATCGTTCAATTGATAACGTTTGACGCCCACCACCAGAGGATCGAGTCGCTTCCATTGCTGAAGAAACAACTCGGCCCGCCGCGCGGCTTGCTCCGCCTCATGCGCGGTGATGGCGGTCAGCGGCGTATCGGTGATCGGCAGAAAACCTCCCGCAGCGCCACGAATGGAATCGACCACTCGGTTGTGTTGCATTACGGGATGGCCGCCATCGGGGCGGGTCTGAAAATGGGGCGGTAAAAAGCCGCCGCGTTCTAAATCGTCGAGTGTTTCCGCCGGCGCCTGTTCCGCCTGGGCGGCGAGCCGGGCTAGTTCGACCAGTTCGATATCGGTGGCGGCTTGGAGTCGGCGCCGCAATTCGATTTGATACGCCGGCGCCAGTAATGCTTGCATGAAGGGCGTGGAAAAATAGGTAAACAGGGTGTCTTTACGGGCCAGCGGCATGAGCTTGCGAGCGCGAACAAATTCGTCCAACATCGCCAACGAGCCGGCGTGGCCTCCGGTTTCCGCCCCCACTTCATAGAACCGTCGGACCATTTCCTTGGAGGTCGTGATCAGGTGAAATTTCCGGTCGATGGCCCAATACGAGCGGAGGCTGTTATCGGGTGTGGAGAGAAACGCGACGTCGCGCCCGGCGATGCGCACCGTAACCGAAGTGGCGCCGTTTTCTTTCGCCTCTTGCAATGCTTGGGCGCGCTGTTTTTGGAAGTCGGCCTGAAACAATAGGTCGTTGCGGGATTGAAACAACAGCCCCACCGCGCCGCCCTCGCGCAGATAAAAGTCGCGGCCGATGAAGGCCACGTCGGCGATGGCCTGCCCGCCGAAAATCTCGGCCAAGGCCGACTGTCGCACCGCCAACTGACGCTGCATACGATCGTTAAGATGAGGATTGTTCCCCCGCAACGTGACCATCGCCGCCAAGGCGCCGTCGTATTCTTTCTTCAGGCCGTCCAGCCAGAGATAGTTTTGAAAGGTTCCGAAGCGAACATAAAAACACTCTTGCGGAACATGCCGGGCAATCGGCTCGATCGCGATATGATCATCCCGGCCCTCTTTTATCGCGGCGGCGCCTGGCGCCATGGGCGGAGGCGTTTGGGGCCAATCGATGCCGGCGGGAACCGGTAGGTCGGCGGTTTGTCGCCGCCCATCAAGGTTCGTGAACGCCTGCCGCATGGTCGCCAAACGTAGTTTCTCGGCTCCGAACAGCAACTCCAATGTTTCGGCTTGCACGGCGTTGGGGTCGACATTCGCCGGCGCCGCGGCGTTATTGGCTGGGGAACGTTGTTGCGTCCTCTGGCTGGACCTTGTTTTTGGCTCTGTTTTTATTGACGCAGTTTTTATTGACGCATCGAACGCTGGCAAAGCGAAGCGACTGGCGAGCATGTTAGGCAGGTAGGTTTCCAACAGCGGCGGGAAGTTGTCTTGCTCGATGTACTGCCGCGCCTCGGTGGTGTAGCTGGCGAACCAAGCTTGCAACAGTCGGTTGTACTGTTGGGGGGCGGCGTTTTTTGGCGTGACCAAAAAAGAGATCGCCGCCGGCGCCTGGAGCGTTGCCCGGAATGGCTGGTCGCCTCGGAAAAGAAAATAGACCGTGCGAGCGCCGTACGACGGCGGCAGTAAATCGCGCAAGATTCCGCTGTCTCTCAGTCGGCGCAACAGTCCGCCGCCGCGCCGCCGGCTGGCCGACGCTTGCCCGCCTTGGCGTCCGCCCTTTTCCAAGAGTGCGTCGAGCGGCCGCCCGCCTCCGGCGCCGCCAAACGCGAGATACAGAGCGCGGCCTTCGTCGCCGACGAGTAAGTAAGTGCTCGCGGGCAGGTTTTCGTCGACAAATCCCGACGGCAACGTCACTCGGGCCACTCCCAAGGGGCGGCCAACGTAGGCTTCCACTGCTACTTCCGTTTGGGCCGCCACGGCGCCCGAGAATAACAGCCACGCCGCCAAACACCCCAATACATTCGTTCGCCACATAGCCCGGGCGTTTATACACAAATGCCCAGAGACAACGTACGATGGCCTTCCAAGGCCGTCGATACAGGATATTCCGGGAACAGACCGACGGCCTTGGAAGGCCATCGTACAACATAGGTATAAACAACGGCACATAGCCCCACCTCAAAAGTTAAGAACCGTTCGAGAAATAATTGTCTGATTTGCACGGGAAGAAGAAATTTATCAATAGTTATTTTTCATGAGTCATTTGTCATTGGAGAAAG
>QIKY01000037.1 GCA_003233175.1 Planctomycetaceae bacterium
CCCGATACATCGTGCTCGACGAAAGCATGCAGTATTTCACCGACTCCGGCTCCCAAGTGAACGGTTCGATGGACTACCGCACCGATACCAGCGCCCAGATGGTCGGTTTTCAAATCGGCGGCGAACTGGTCATGGCCGTCATTCCCCGCGTGCGAATCGGGGCTGAAATCAAGGCCGGCGTATTCGGCACGATCAACGAACAAAGCACCAACATCACGCTCACCGGTCCCAACGCCGCGGTCTTCTCGGAATCGCAGAACAACAACGATGTTGGCGCCGTGGGAGAAGCGGGCTTCTTCGCTCTGGTGCAAGCCACCGAGCGTCTGACGATACGAGCCGGCTACCAAATGCTGTACCTCAACGGCGTGGCGTTGGCGGTCGAAAACATCAACCCCGACACCACCTTCCTAGGCGGCGCCCGAACCTCGCGGCTCAACGAAAGCGGCAGCGTTTTCTACCACGGATTCAGCGGCGGAATGGAATGGACCTGGTAAGCGTCGAGACGAACCGTAGCAACGATTCGTTCTACTGGCAGGGGCGGCTTTTCCAAAAGCCGCCCCTGTTTTTTTGGTTTGGTGCTCCGCCGACGCATTAAAGCTCCCTTACCAATCGTGTTCCGCCACATCGTACGGATTCCGCCGTTGCAACTCTTTCGCGCGGGCTTGTAGTTTCCGATAAAGGTCTTTTTGTTTCGCGTCGAGACGGTCGGCGTCTAGTTTCGCCAACACGCGCAGCGCTTGCGCCGCGTTCTCTTCCTTGACCAACAGAACCTGCGCCAGTTTCAAGCGAACTGGAATCTGACGCGAAGTGAACTTTTGAAGATAATCGGCCATCGGCTTGATGGACTCCGCCCACTGATCTTTTTTGTGCAGGGTGTGAATAATCTTCAGGAGCAATTCCTCCGGGAGCACCCAATCGGGCAGTCTTCGCGACATTTGTTCGTGCGCGCGGTAGGCAAACAGTGCTTCGCCATCGTGCAGCAACTGTGTGATTTGCGCCATGGCGCCGGCGCTTTCGCTCTCGATTTTCTCGGTGCGTTTTTGCTGGTATCCTGTATCATTTTCCAGGATTTCGTCGCGCGTCATTTGGTGGCGCCCCGCCCAAACGGAGAAGGCGTCCCAATTTTCACAGTCGACAAGTTTCGTTTTCAACAGCGCGATTCCAAGGCCAACTCCCAACCCGGCGCCCATCAAGTGCAGAACCTGGCTGCTCATGGCGAAGCCGCTAAAAAACGAAACGGCAAGCTCCAAAACCACGAACAGTCCGACCAAACTCGCCACGGTCATTTGAAACTCGCACACGCGAAAACCGTAGTAGATGTATACGCAGTCCATGTGGTTGATGGGCGCCCAAATCAGGGCGATGGCCATCAAGCCGAAAATAATGGATGACGCGCCCAGCGAGCCGCCTTCTTCGGCGCCCAGCATCATGGTTTGCTCGACGGCGCATTGCACCGCGCCAATGCCCAACGCCACCAGCGCCATGCGCCACCAGCCGAGCTTGCCTTCGACCACCAACCCGAACGACCACAGCGCCAGCATGTTGCCCAACAAATGGCCGAACCCGGCGTGCATGAAATTGGAACTGACCCACTGCACCGGGTGCAGCCCATTGCCGTATTCCAACGCATACGGCGCCATGCTTTCGGGGTTCGCCAACGTGGCGGCGAACACCACACAGCAGGCCACAATAAAGGCGATCGTCGTGACCGGATAATGGTAGATGGGGGCGTCCGTACCGTAGATCGCAAACACGGCGAGGCTCCCGATTTTCGAGGTGCTTCCAAGAGACGCGGCTGGGAAAACCAGCCATGACGTCGGCTGCGGCGCCAGCGTTCCGTCAATGCCAAACACCCGATGGTAACGTATCCAACGGGCCTTGTCGGCTTTTTCTCGCAGGTGATCGAAACATCGACTCAAGCCGTTGACCCCAGACTATCTTTCCGTAAAAATTGGGGACTCGCGAAAATCAACTAGCCTCGTTTTTTTGACGAGTGATTGAAACATGCTTTATTGGGAAGGATTGCCATGGCGTCGAAAAAGAAAGCTGGTCGAAAACAAGCCCAAAAACAGAAAGCCCGAAAGAAAAGGCAAGAAAAACAGGCCGAATTTGAGTCGTCAGTCAATCGCCGGGGCGATGGCATAACTCAGGGCGTCATAACTCAGGGCAGTTCCGAATTCTCTCTCGGAGCAGCGCCTGATCGGCGCATTTTGGAGCGTGTCATGGCGCAGGCTATCGGGCTCGACGCCGGCCTTTCGGACGACGAATCTGAAGCAAACGAACTTTTCTTTGAGGCGCTGGAGGTCGCCGACCCAGAGACTCGGCTAGAGCTTCTAAAAGAGGCGCTGGAAGTGAATCCTCGTCATATCGACGCCCTAGTCGAGATCACCCAGTTTTGCGACGAAGATACGGCGTTCGATATTCTTGACCAAGCTCTGGAATATGGCGAAGAAGATTTGCAAAACGAACTCCGCGACGACGTCGGCCACTTTTGGGGCCTGCACCATACGCGCCCGTTCATGCGAGCGAAACAGGCGCTGGTGGAGCATTTGCTTGAAATCGGGTTATGGCCCGATGCCGTGGATGAAATCGAAGAGATGCTGAGGCTGAATCCGAACGACAACCAAGGTATGCGGTGGTTGCTCATGGAAGGCTACTGCCGCCTTGATCGCCTCGACGATGCCGAAAAACTCTTGCGGGCGTATCCGGATGACGCCATGCCCTTTTTGCCATTTACGGGCTTGCTGGTTCGATTCAAAAAAGAACGCGACTCTCCCGAATTAAGAGCGGCGCTGCGCGAGCAGGCGGAGCGGAACCCCCATATTGTTCCCCGATTATTGGATCCCCCCCTGATCAATCGCGACGAGTGCAGCCTGTTTTCGCCTGGTTCGCCGGAAGAGGCCGATTTGTATTGCCGGCAGTTTCTTTCCATCTGGAAGTCGACCCCGGGAGCGATTACCTGGCTGCGCTCCGCTGCTCGAGATCTTCCTGAGGATGGCGTCGCGGCGCTGCACGATGAGTCGTTCACCCGCACTGTGAAAAGCGAAATCCAGAAGCTCCGCGCGAAGGTGAAAAAACTACCGTCATGCGCCGAAACCTGGTTCTGCGACGCCTGTCATATCTCGCAGGACACGGCCGAGGGCTGGATGCTTTCCATTATTGATGAGGAAACCGAGGAGGCAATCTACATGGACCCGGGAGAAGGCGATTTGCAGGCGGACTCCGTACTCCATGGCTTGCTCAGTTCCATGCTCGCGCCGGAATTCGGGCCGCCTCGCCGACCGACGGCCGTGAATTTTACGGACACCGAACTTTGGCGGTCGCTGGTAAACCGGCTCCAACGGTTGGGGATTTCGGCCCACCTCGTGGACGAAAAGCCCGCGTTACTCAACATAATTGATCGCACCATGACCGGCGAAGGGCCAGCCACCGAGATAGACCTTCACGCCGTCCTAGACACGCCCGCGTCGACCGCAACCTGGGAAATCGATTGGCGGCAGCTTGAAATGTGGATTCCCAATAGCGACGGCGAACCCGTGCAGCCCTGGACCATTCTGGTGGCCCATGAGAGCGGATTGATGTTATCGCAGGACATTTCGTTCGAGCCGCCGAATCCCCAGGAAATACTCGGTGTGATCGGAAAGGCCGTATTGGCTCCGGCGGTGGGAATTCCGGAGCGACCCGCGACCATTCTGACACCTTCCACTGAACATTTTCTAGATTTGAAATTGGCGGCCGACGCCATCGGCGCCGAGTGCGCCGTGGGCGAATGTGCAATGATTGTTGAAATGTTTGAGGACCTGTCGGACCATATGGACGAGGCTGCTGGAGGGCCGCCCTCCATGATGGCCATTACTGGAGTTGCTCCCCAGATGGTCGGCGGTTTTTATGACTCCGCAGCCGCTTTCTATCAGGCGAAGGCGTGGTCTTTTACGCCGCCCGACACCGCGGTTGAAGTGCGCTGCAGCGAACTGATTCACGGGCTTTGGCATGCGGTGGTCATGGGGCAAATGGGCGAAGAATTTGGAATCATACTCTTCGACGACCGCGATTCGCTCGAATCGCTCCTCGGGTTGGGGCCCGAAGACGCCGAATCCGGCGCCATGGAAATGCGCGGCATTGCATTTTCACTGAACGAGCAGCAGATGGTGCATCCTCGCGATGTTGCCGCCGCGGAACAGTTTGGCTGGCCGGTTGCCGCTCCAGAGGCTTGGCCTGTGGCGTATTTCGTATCCGATGGCGAAATACGGCCGCTCGAAGTTGCCGAGCTACAGTTCCTATCGGCTGCCATTCCGGCCGTGGTGGCGCAACTGCAATCGGACGAATCGTCGTTGGATACGTCGGTCGAACTCCAAGGGCGAACCGTCTTGGTGTCGACCTCCCTGGAATGACCTTCGCGATACGTCGGCGCCAACAACTCAGGCGTCAATATCCTGCTCGGGCAAATCAATGTCCTGCTCGGGCAAAACAGTTCGGCAATGAGGCCGGCCGGTTTTCGCCAAGTACTGCTGGTGGTATTCCTCGCCACGATAAAAGGTACGCGCCGGTTCAATGACCGTGGCGATGGGGCGAGCGAAGGCGCCTGATTCATTTTGGTGTTGCTTGGAAGCTTCGGCCGCAGCGCGTTGCTCTTCGTCGTGATAAAAAATGGCCGAGCGGTATTGCGAGCCGATATCGGGGCCTTGGCGGTCGACTTGCGTGGGGTCGTGCAGCCGCCAGAAAAGATCGAGCAATTGCTCGTAAGAGATCATTTCAGGATCGAAATCGACCTCCACCACTTCGGCGTGGCCGGTCCGACCGCCGCACACATCTTCGTAAGCGGGGTTTTCGAAATCGCCGCCTTCATAGCCCACGGCTGTAGCAAGCACGCCCTTTTGTGCATGGAAATCAGCCTCGACGCCCCAGAAACATCCTGCGCCAAAGGTCGCTTTTTTCATTTTTCCACTCACAACCAAAGGAGGTAAGCATCACTCGGAAGTTAAGTGACCGGTTTACTTGTACGATGGCCTTCCAAGGCCGTCGGTTGCTGGTTTCGACGGCCTTGGAAGGCCATCGTACAGCAGCAATTTTCCGATCAATGGTAAAACGCTACGCGGACTTACTGTTGGTAAGCTCTTGATTCAACCGATTGTAGAGTGTTTTCAGGCTGATTCCAAGTTCCTTCGCCGCCAGCGGTTTGGAGCCATTATGGCGTTCTATCGCCTCATGGATCGCTTGTAATTCGAGGTCTTTGAGGGAAATGGGTCCCCGCGAACGGCCGACGGTTCCGCTGGCTAGTTGCGCGCGAAACTGCGGCGGTAAATCGTCGGCGGTGATCGGAAACTGCTCGCAAAAAATACTGGCGTGCTCCAACACATTGGCAAGTTCGCGCACATTGCCCGGCCAATCGTAGGCTTGCAATCGTTCAATCGCCCGGGGCGAGACACACTGCGCGCCATGGTGCGGCGAAGCGGCAAAGCGGCGACACAAATGTTGCGCCAGTTCCGCGATGTCTTCGCTGCGGTCGCGGAGCGGCGGCGTATGAATTTCAATAGCGTTGACGCGATACATCAGATCTTGACGGAATTCGCCTTCGTCCACCATTTGTTTCAGATTGCGGTGGGTGGCGCACACCACGCGCACGTCGACCTGAAAGGAATCGCTATCACCCACGCGGCGCACCTCTCCGTCTTCCAACACACGCAATAGTTTGGCTTGCATAGCCTTAGGCAACTCGGCGATTTCATCGAGAAAAACCGTGCCGCCCTGAGCCATTTCAAACAAACCCTGGCGTTGTTCGTCGGCCCCGGTGAAAGCGCCCTTGCGATGTCCGAAGAGTTCGCTTTCGATCAGGCTTTCGGGCAGCGCGCCGCAGTTGATGGCCACGAACGGTCCTTCATGCCGCAAGCTTTTTTCATGCAACGACCTCGCCACCAGTTCCTTACCGACGCCGGTCTCGCCTTGAATGAGCACCGTGGCGTTGGTCGGCGCCACCTTTTCGATCATGGCTCGCACGCGTTGCATCAGGACGCTTTCGCCCAGCAACCGCGTTCCGCCCTCGACATGCTCCAGGCGTCGTTTCACAGCGCGGTATTTGTTAGTGAGTTCGCGTTTGTCGGCCACGCGTTGCAGCAGCGATTCCAGAGCGACGAGCTTGCAAGGTTTTGTGAGGTAGTCGAACGCGCCAAAACGCAGCGCCTTGACAGCCGATTCCAGCGACGACTTGCCAGTCAAGACAATGGCTTCGGTGTCTGGCGAAACTGCCTTGCAGCGTTCGATCACGTCCATGCCCGACACGCCGGGCATGTCGAGATCGACCAAAATGCAATCGTAGGTGTTGACATCCAGGGCGGCTATCGCGGTGGCGCCGTCGGGACACACCGTCACCTCATGCCCCATGCAGGGCAGTTCGTCTTTCATGATTTCCTGGAGTTCCTCTTCGTCGTCGGCGAAGAGAATTTTCAGGCTGCTAGGCGGCTTGTTTTTCATGATTTGTAGATCGTTCATCGTGTTTCAGCGGGAGTGTAACGCGTATGGTGGAACCGCACCCAGGCCCCGAACTCGCGGCTTGAATGAGGCCGCCGTGGTCTTCGATAATGCGATACGTAATAGACATGCCGATGCCCGTTCCCTTGCCGCCGCGGCGGCGGGTGAAGAACGGTTCGAACAGGTGCTCCAGCACTTCGTCGGTCATGCCGCAACCGTTGTCCACGACGCTCAGTTCCGCCGCGTCGTCAGACTGGCTGAGCTGAACGTGAACGGCGCCGTCGGCGTCTAGGCTATCCAGTGCGTTGGTGATCAGGTTCAGCACCACCTGTGTGATTTCCTGAGGATTGATCGACGCAAAAACAGCGTGCGTATTCTCAAAGACCACCTTTTTTTCGCGGTAATCGCCGAGGTGTTGCACCATCTCGACGACATCCTGGACCAACTGCGTGAGGTTGGTGGTTTCTCGCTCGACATGCCCCATGCGGGAAAAATCGAGTAGCTTTTCGGTGATGCCCTTGCAACGAAAGGCTTGGTCTTGAATGCGTCTCAGGTTTTTTCGCAACACGCCGATTTCCGGGTTGTGCTCCGTATCGGAGAGGGCGTCGTCGTTGCTAATAACGCCGTGCAGACGCCGCTCAATCGACTCGGCGCTCCAGGCAATCGAGGCCAGGGGGTTGTTGATTTCATGCGCCACGCCGGCCGCCAGAAAACCAACGCTGGCCAACTGCTCGCTGCGCACCACTTCCTTGGTGCGAAGTTTCACCTGCTGATTGAGGTCGTCTCGGATTTCTTGAAAGCGCGCAGTCATGGCGTTCATGGCATTGGCCAGCTCCGCCATTTCGTCGTGCGTGTGGAGTTGGATTCTGTGGCTGAATTCACCACCCGCAACCCGCCGCGACTCCCGCACCAAAACTCGGAGCGGTCTAAAAATCCAGCGATCAAACAGGAACCCGATCACGACCAGCAAGGCGTAGGAAATTATCGTGGAAACCCAAGTGAGTATGATCCAGGTGCGGTAACGCCCGCGCACTTCACCGGCAAAATTGTGCATGCGCGCCTGCAAATAGCTGGGCAGCGCGTTTGCCAACTGATGCAGGTTTTCAAGTTCGGCGTCAAGGTCGACCAGCTTGAGGTTGTCGAGCATCCAATCTTCGTTGCGGTTCAGCCCCGCGATGCGTTCGAGCGACTCCTCGATTTGCAGAACGGTGTCGCGTTCCTTGCGGTTGTCGTCGATGTAGGTTTCCGCCACGGTGTTGTTGTCAAGCTGCTCCCGATAATTCCGCAGCGAGTTTTTCACCTCCGCGAACCCGGAGTTGAACTCTTCACGCAGCAACGATTGCTCGAAAGCCGATTGCTCAAAAACGCGTCCTACCGGCTTGCCGGGGAGCGAATAATAAGGGTGAGCGCTGATCAGGGTGGCGCGTAAATCGGCCACGCGGAGGGCGAAGTCGGCCGCCAGCGGCAACTCGGTGGCGCGTTTGCTAACGCTGCGCGCCACGCCCCGATACGAATAGCCGCCTTGGAAACTGCTGAAAGCCAACAACGCCAGTATCAGACCCAAGAGGGCGGCGCCGGCCAGCAGTTTGTGTAGAATTCGCCAGTGCGAAAGCATGACGACCTCCTTGTCGTTCGACCATTCCGTCATTCAGCCATGTCGGGCGGGAATTCCTTTTCCACGCGGAGTCAGGACCGACCGGCGAACGCTGGCGAGTATAGCAGCAACGCCAATAACCCGGCAAGCCGAAACCGTGCTAGCATTCGCGATTCACGCTTTGCACTCCACCGGAATAAGGAAGCGGAGCCTCGCCGCCGGTTGACTAGCGCCGCCGGTTGACTAGCGCCGCCAACGCGAAGCATCCCGGCGGGATGCCAGAGGAGCGGCCCAGAAAACGCCTCAATAAGGTGTTTTGAAACAAAAGTTCGATGGCTGTGAAAGGCCCTCGTGTGCCTCGAACGTCTGCAAATCGACGGCCTTGGAAGGCCATCGTACCGGTGGGGTCGCATTTCAAAACACGTTCTTAGGCGAGAATCTCGCGGATGATTCGCGGTTCGACGACCCCCGTTAGTCGTTCGTTCAGGCCATTGCGTTCGAGGAACAGCTCTTCGTGATGCAAGCCGAGCAGGTGCAGGAGCGTGGCGTGCCAGTCGGGAATGCTGACGCGGTCTTCCACGGCGGCGAAGCCGAGTTCGTCGGTCTGGCCGTGCGTCGTTCCGCCTTTGATCCCGCCGCCGGCCAGCCAACTAACCATCGCGTTTTTGTTGTGATCGCGGCCGGCTTTGCGTTCGTCCTTGTCGGCGGGAAGCTGGGCGATGGGCAACCGCCCCATTTCACCGCCCCAGACGACCAGCGTTTCGTCGAGCAGGCCGCGTTGCTGCAAATCTTGCAGCAGCGCCGCGATCGGTTGGTCGGTGCGCTGGCAGGCGCCTTTGAGCGAAGTTGCAATCGCGCTGTGGTTGTCCCAGATTTGGCTGTTGATAAACAGTTGCACAAAGCGAACGCCGCGCTCCACCAATCGCCGCGCGATCAGGCAGCGGCGGCCGTACGATTCGGTTTCCTTTTTGTCGATGCCGTACATCCGCTGGGTGGCCATTGTTTCCTGCGACAAATCCAAGGCGTCGGAAGCCTCCATTTGCATGCGCGCCGCCAGTGCGTACGTGGAAATTCGAGCACCCAACTGTGGCCGATGAGCACGGCTCCCCGCATGGACGCGATCCAACCGCGTGATCAGATCCCGCTCGAATTGCGAAACGGAATCCGGCTGATCGTAGTCGGGTTTCAAGTTCAGCACGGGCGAACCGGTGGCGCGGAAACGGGTTCCCTGATGAACCGCCGGCAGAAAGCCCGATTGCCAGTTGTCGATCCCGTTGACCGGCAACCCGAGCGGATCTTCCAGCACGACATACGCCGGAAGATTCTGGTTCTCGCTGCCTAGTCCGTATGAAATCCAGGCGCCCAGCGATGGATGCCCAATAAATTCGCTGCCCGATTGAATTTTGTACAAGGCCGGTTCGTGCGTTAAATTAGTGGTGTGCATCGATCGGATGAGGGCGATTTTGTCGACCTGCCGCGCCAGATGCGGCAGCGCCTCCGAAACCCACATGCCGCAGCCGCCGTGCTGGGCGAACTTGAAAGGACTTCGCATCAAGGCGCCGGCCGCTTCGGGAAACTCCACCTCCCCGGCAATTTCGTCGAAGTGTTCCTGGCCATGGTGTTTATCCAACATTGGCTTGGGATCGAACAGATCCATCTGGCTGGGTCCGCCGTTCATGAACAAATGAATGACCGATTTCGCCCGCGGTTCGAGAGCAGGCTTTCGCGGGGCGGCGCCGTGCGGAGTCTTTCCGGCGGCGAAAAGATCGCGACCCAACAACCACGTTAGAGCGGCGCCGTGCAACCCGGCGCCGACGTGCTGAAAAAAACTTCGGCGAGCGAGCAGATTGTTAGTTTCGGTTGCATTCATGGTTTTGTCCTTTGCACGCTTGTTCCGATCCTCTCGCCAATGCGTCGACGTTAGTCGATGTAAAGAAACTCGGCCAGATTCATCACGGCATGGCAATAAGTTGTTAACGCCTGCTGGGCGGCGCGCGTTTCGTTGTTGGCGTTGATATTGGCGCCGGGGTTCTTTTCCAGCCACCGCGCGGTCAACTGTTGCAGCGCCGCAACAGCCGCAGCGCTCTCTTCGCTTGTTGGCCGCCGCCCCATCGACCGCAGGTAGATCGATTGAACTTGCGCCGGGCGCGCATCGCCGGCTTCGGCCCGAACGCGGTTGGCGAATTGTTCGGCAAGTTGATAGACCATTTTGTTGTTCATCAGATGCAGCGCCTGCGGCGCCACCAGCGATTCGCCGCGTTGGATGCAATTCGGCCCCATCTGGGGGTAGTCGTAGTTTTCGAGCAGCGTGGGAATTTGCGTGCGGCGTTGCAGCACATAAATGCTGCGCCGCCAGCCTTTGGGCGTCGGCTTTGAAGTGACCAGCCCATCGCCCCGCACATCGACCCCATCTGCCGGGCCGTACGGCGTTTCATCCAGCCGCCCCGCCACGTACAACAGCGTGTCGCGCAACACTTCGGCGTCCATCCGTTTGAGCCGCATGTGGGAGAGCAGGCTTCCGTCAGCATCGAGACGCGCCGCCTGGTCGGTCACTTGAGAGCTTTGGCGGTAGGTGCTGGAGGTTAGGATCAAGCGATGCATGGCCTTCACGCTCCAGCCCGACCGAACAAACTCCGTGGCCAGCCAATCGAGCAGTTCAGGATGCGTGGGCCGCGCGCCGGCCTTCCCGAAGTTCCCCGTCGTGCTCACAATGCCGCCGCCGAAATGATGCTGCCAAATACGGTTGACCATCACCCTCGCCGTGAGCGGATGCTCGGGTTGTGTTAGCCAGCGCGCGAACGCCAACCGGCGACCGGTCGATTTTGCATTCTTCCCAGGACGCCGCACCACGAACGGTTTTTTTCCGTCGGTGAGAACCGCCGGCACTCCGGGAGCCACCGGCCGACCGGGCGTCAGATAGTTTCCGCGTTTGAGAACATACGACGGCGAAGGCTCGCCGCGCGCCCACAAAGCCCGAATTCGCGGCTCCGGCATGTGTTGGCTCGCGCAGTTTTTGATTTGTTGTTCAAGCTGTTCGCATTCGCCGCGAAACTTCGGGTTGAGTTTTTTGAGTTCCTCGGCGCCAACCATTAAAGTTTGCGCATGCTCGGCGAGCAGCTTGTTTTGTTGCTCGGTGCGAGCGGTTTTTGGCGTCTTTAAGGCCGCCTTGACGCGTTTGCGAACATCGTCCTCAAGTGAGGCCAGCACCTTTTCGATCTGTTCATTTTTGGCCGCTGCGGTTTTTTGCCGCAAGCTGATC
>QIKY01000225.1 GCA_003233175.1 Planctomycetaceae bacterium
GAAAAGTCGATATGTGCGGAAAAACAATTGAAATTAAGCCGAAATGGAAGTGTGCCTAATATCGTACTGATACTTGCCGACGATCTGGGCTGGTCGGACCTGGGCTGTTATGGCGGGGAAATCCACACTCCGAATATCGACGCTCTGGCCGACTCCGGACTGCGCTTCACGCAGTTTTACAACAACTCCGTATGTGGGCCGACGCGTGCGTCGTTGCTCACGGGGCTGTATTGCCAGCAGGTCGGCCATTCTGGCGAGCGCTGGAACGAACCGAAAGACTATACCAAGTGCGTGCTGATTTCCGAGGTGTTGCAATCCGCCGGATACCACACCGCAATGGTCGGGAAATGGCAAGGCCGCGATTTGGCGGTGGAGCGAGGCTTCGACCGCTTCTTTGGGCCGATGTGCCAAGCCAAGATCAGCTACTTCAACGAAGTGCAAAACAATCCCTTCTACCTGAACGACAAACGCTGGACTTTTCCCAAGCGGGGATTCTACATGACCGAATCGTTCAACGATCACGCCGTGCAATTCGTGGAGGAAGCGGCCGCGCAAGACAAACCGTTTTTTTTGTACCTGGCGTATATCGCGCCGCATTGGCCGTTGCACGCCCGCCAAGCCGATATCGCGCCCTACCGGAAAACGTACCTGCAACAAGGTTGGGACCTCTGCCGCCAGCGCCGTTTCCAACGGCAGCAGCAGTTGGGCGTCGTCGACGACGCTTGGCGCCTCTCGCCCAAACCGCGCGGCGCGCCCGACTGGAAAAGCCGTCGGCATAAACAATGGCAGGCGGAGCGGATGGCAGTGTACGCGGCGCAAGTTAGCGGTATCGACCGTGGCGTGGGCCGAATTCTAGCGGCGCTCAAACAGGCCCACGTAGAGAAAAACACGCTCGTGATGTTCCTCTCCGACAACGGCGCCGCGCCCGATGGCGGCTACGCGCCGAGCATAAGTGGGTTCGGTTTCTCGCCCCAACGCCCCAACAAAAATTGGCGGAAAGATAAACATTCCATCCGCCCTGGTAGTTCGCCGGAAAACATGCCGGGGCCGGGCGATACCTTCGCGGCGTACGGCTTGGCTTGGGCCAATGTGAGCAACACGCCGTTGCGAGGCACAAAACTAGAAGCCTACGAGGGAGGCATTCGCACGCCACTGGTCGTTCGTTGGCCGGCGGTCATTCCCACCGGCGGCCGGCTGAGCGGCGACGTCGGCCACGTGATCGATTTCATGGCCACCTGTTTGGATGTCGCGGGCGTTGCGTATCCCCAGGAATTTCAAGGACGCCATCCCTTGCCGCTGGAAGGCAAAAGCCTGGCGCCCGTTTTTCGCGGCGAAGAACGCATTGGCCACGAACTGCTTTGCTGGAGCGCGCCGCGCAACCAAGCCATTCGCCAGGGCGACTGGAAGCTCGTCAATGCGCGCAAAAACGCAGCCTGGGAACTCTACAACCTGCGGCAAGACGCCACCGAAACCGACAACGTCGCCGCGCAATTTCCCGCCCGCGTGAAAGCCATGGCCGCACAATTCCAAAAATGGCAAAAACGCGTGGGTGCGAAATAGCAGTGCTGCCGGCGACCGCCTGCCTGTTCACTGGGTGCGTGGCGGAAAAGACAACGTACGATGGCCTTCCAATGCCGTCGAAACAGGGCGTTCCAGACCTGACCGACGGCCGTGGAAGGCCATCGTACAACTATATGTATAAACAACAGACGCCCAACGCCGTAACCTTGCCGCGATTGTTCTCGAAGAATCCCAAAAAAGGGTGGTCTCTTCGTGGGAAGCGGTATAATTGTTTAAGTCGTACGAATTGGTCGCTGGCGAGCGTTTTCTGGCGGAGAATTCGGGCGTTCGGCTTTTATTGGGTCGACGCCGAATCAGAATCGAATTCAAGGCCTTGCGATCCGTCACGCGCCGTTTGTACACAAACACGCGGAAACGGCGCCACGCGTGAAACAACCACCGGTCGGGAGCGTCTGGGCAATTCATATCCGAGGGTAAAAGAATACAGTGACTGCTGCTCGCGTTGTTCATCTGCCGCCCCCCTTCGAGGGAAACGCCAATGAGGGAAACCCCAACGCGGTTCATCCCGCCGGTTGGTGGCGCGACGCCGCCGAACCGGGTCGTATCGTGTGCGAGTTGTGTCCTCGCTATTGCACGTTGAAGCCGGGTGATCGTGGATTTTGTTTCGTGCGTGAAAATCACGAAGGGCAAATGGTGCTCTCCACCTATGGCCGCAGCACGGGCTTTTGCATCGACCCGATCGAAAAAAAGCCGCTAAATCATTTTTATCCTGGTACGAGCGTGCTCTCGTTCGGCACGGCGGGTTGCAATTTGGGCTGCAAGTTTTGCCAGAACCACGATATTTCCAAATCTCGCGAAGTGGCGAGTTTGAGCGAAGCGGCGAGTCCTGAAACGATTGCCCGCGCAGCTGCGGAATTGGGCTGCCGCAGCGTGGCGTTTACGTACAACGACCCCGTCATTTGGGCGGAATACGCGATCGATACCGCACGCGTCTGCCGGGCGGCGGGCGTCAAAACGGTGGCCGTCACCGCGGGTTATATCACACCGCAAGCACGTGCGCCTTTTTTTGAAATGCTCGACGCCGCCAACGTCGACCTCAAAGCCTTTACCGAGGAATTTTACTATCGGCTGACGCTTTCCCACATGCAGCCGGTGCTCGATACGCTGGCCTGGATCAAGGCTGAAACCGACGTTTGGTTGGAGATCACGAACCTTGTCATACCGCGCGAGAACGATACCGATGACGAATTTCGGCGGCTATGCGATTGGCTGCTGACGCATGTCGGCGACGAAACGCCATTGCATTTCTCCGCCTTTCATCCCGACTTCAAAATGCGCGACACGCCGCCCACTCCGCCCGAAACACTGTTGCGGGCTTACGCGGTTGCCAAAAAACAGGGCCTCAAGCATGTGTACGTGGGGAACGTTGACGACGCCCGCCACCAAAGCACGTATTGCGCCGGCTGCGGCCAGTTGCTGATCGAACGCAATTGGTATGAACTTGGCCAATACCGCTTGGAAAAAAACAAATGCCGCCACTGCCAAGCGACGTTGGCCGGTTGTTTCGACGACGCGCCCGGCGATTGGGGCCGAAAACGCGAGCCGGTGCGCATTTCGCAATTCGCCACGCCGCAAACAAATCCCCCATCAAATCCCGAATCTCTTCAAACACCTTCACCCATCACTTCCATTCGCGAACAGGGAGCCACTACCGTGACTGAACAAACCGCCCTCACCGAATCCGGGGTTACTGAAACCGACGACGCTTCCTCCGCCAGCTTGCAACTCACCGCCGAGCAAAAGCAGAGCGTGCATCGCGCCGCCTGCCAACTGATCACCAACGCGTTGTTGGAAAAGAACACCGGTTTTTCCGCCGACTCGCTCGGCGGCAAGGCGCATACTGACGTGCTGGGCGCTTTTGTCAGCGTGAAACGCAAGGGCCGCCTCCGCGCTTGCTGCGGCTTCGTGGGACGCCGCGCCCGGCTCGACGCCGCCCTGGCCCACGCCGCCGCCGCCACCGCCAAAGACGACCAACGCCTGCCGCCGCTCTCGCTATCCGAACTGCCTTATCTCGATATCGAAGTCTGGCTGCTGCACAACATGCAACCGGTCACCGCGAGCGGCGAAGAACGCATGAACGCCGTAACCATCGGACGCCACGGCCTGCAAATCGTACACGGCGACGCTCGCGGACTGCTCTTGCCGGGCGTCGCGGTGGAAAATGATATGAGTGCGGAGAAGTTCCTGGAGCAAACCTGCATCAAGGCCGGCTTGCATCCGGCAACTTGGAAAGACGACGCCTGCCGCGTGTTCACCTTCGAGGGAGATTCCATATCGGCGCCGTTCGACGAACAAGCTTTGCCGCCCGCCGACAGTGCGAAACTGCAATTCACCCAGCGAGAAATTCTTATCTTGGCCGAAATGTGTCGACAAAATATCTTGCTGCTGGCCGAAGGGGCCACGCCTTCCTATTACATGCCCGGCGTTTCCGATGGCATGGTCAATGGCATCGCCTTGGGCATCAAGCTAGGTCCGGAGGAAGAGGTTTCGCATGTGGGAAAAATCTCGTTCCGTCCGGCCATGCCAATGCAAGCCACGCTGCTGGAATTAACGCAAGCCGCCGCTGAATCGCTGCAACGGTATGGCGTGCGGCAACTGGAAAATCTTCAGGTGGAGCTCACGCTGCTCTACGACACCGCCATGCACAATTTGGCCTCCAACCCCGACCTAGCGGGTTTCGACCCCCAAACCCGGGCCTTGGTCCTGATGGAGCGCAACCGCTCCGCCTGGTTGTTCGATCCTGAAAAAACGGCGGAGCAGTTGCTAGAAGCCGGCAAGGAGGCCGTCCAGATGATGGACGCAAAAAGCACCGCCGTGTATAGCCTGACAGCGCAGGCCAGTGTCTCGCCGCTGACGATCATTACCGGCCCCAAAGCGCAAGCGGGCGCGAAGGCGCGTCCAACGGCCGTGGCGGGTGCGTTTTATCCTGGCGATGCCGCCGAAATGGATCGCGAAGCGGCGGCCCTCCAACCGGAAGCGTCGATCAAAGCGCGGCCCTGTTCGGCCATTTTGCTTCCGCATGCCGGTTGGAAATACTCAGGAAAAATCGCCGCTGAAGTTTTGGCGCATGCCGAAATTCCGCCCACGGTGATCGTGATTGGTCCGAAACATACCTCCTTGGGCGTCGACTGGGCGGTGGCGCCGCACGACGAATGGCTGCTGCCCGGCGGCGCCGTTGCCTCCGACCCGCAACTCGCGCGAGAATTGGCCGAAGCCATTCCACACCTACAACTCGACGCCCTGGCGCACTACCGCGAACATTGCATTGAAGTTGAGTTGCCGCTTTTGGCGCATCGTCGGCCCGATGTGCGCGTGGTGGGCATCGCCATGGGCGCCGCCAACTACGAGCAATGCCAGGCCTTCGCCAAGGGCTTGGCCGAAGTGCTGAAAAAACGAGAGGAGCCGGTGCTGTTGGTCATCTCGAGCGATATGAACCACTTCGCCAACGAAGAAGAAAACCGGCGGTTGGATGAAATCGCCATGAACGCAATCGAATCGCTCGACCCGCAACAGGCGTTCGATACGATCAATAGAGAGCAGATCAGCATGTGTGGATTGCGGCCGGCGGTAATCGTGCTGGAAGCCTTGAAGGAACTCGGCGCGTTGCATCACTGCGAGCGCATCAATTACACGACCAGCGCCGAAGCCAGCGGCGATGCCAGCCGCGTGGTCGGCTATTCGGGAATGCTGTTCACATAACCGCCGCCGCCAACCGTTGGAGTTCACGCTTCAGCGTGTTTTATTTTTGGCGGTGAGCGTGAGTCTGAAAACATGCGAAAGCATGAACTCCAACGGTTGGCGGCAAAGTGCGCTGCTGCACTTGCTTTCACGTCATTCCTTTGTGGGGTGGCCTTCCAACCGCCCCGCCGATTACACTGAGCGATGTTGGCATCGACTACTTCAGTGTACGTTTGGGGGGCGCCGGAGCGCATTTCATGGACCCGCTTCATATTGCAATCGCCCTGGGACCGTTGGCGGTTTACACACTCCTGATGGGAATGCTGAATCTGTTTCGGCGGCCTTTCCTCACGACCGGCGCCCGAGATACAGCGGCCTTGGGCATTGCCGTGAGCGGTTTCGTGATTGCCGGCCCGATGGAATTATTTCTTCCGGAGTCGGCGGTCATACTGTTTGGACCGCTGGTTTGGGTCTTGCTATTGGCGTTTTATACGTTGTGCCTGACGTTGGTTGTGCTCTTGATGCGGCCGCGTCTGATTATTTACAACGCCACCTATAGCCAGGTGCGGCCCTTGCTTTCTGATTTGTCGCTCCAGTTAGACAAAGAAGCTCGCTGGGCGGGTGAGAATCTGATGTTGCCGCAGCTTGGCGTCCAACTCACGATTGAATCGTTCCCGCCGTTGCGAAACGTGCAACTTGTTTCGGCCGGGCCCAATCAGAGTTACGCCGGTTGGCGGCGTTTGGAGGTCGCGATGGCCGCCGCCTTGCGGGAAACCAGCGTGCAGGCGAATCCTTACGGCGTGAGTTTGCTGGTCGCCAGCGGGGCGATGACCACGCTGATCGGTTATTACCTGCTCAGCGATCGTGAGGGCGTGGCCAGCGCGTTGTTCGAAATGCTGCGGCTATAAATTGCGGTTTATTCTTTCGGCAATTTCTTTTACGCTGCTGGCCGGCGGGGTGGTTCGGATTGGCGCCCAGTCGCCGATCGTTTGCTGACTGAAGCCCCCCAAGATGTTCCACGCAGCACCCTGATTGGAACTCACGCAGGCGATGCCGGAATCGCACCACGGAGGGAATTAAAGTGAAAAAACTTGAAAGCCTTCAAGCCGCCAGAGGCTTAGCCGCCTTTTCCGTTCTTCTCTATCATATCGATTTTTTACATCGTGGCGGTTTTGGCGTAGACGTTTTTTTTGTGATTTCCGGATTCATCATTTCCTTTATCACGAGGAAAAACACAGGAAGTGTTACTTTCCTGAAAAGACGGGCGTTTCGAATATTGCCCATGTACTACCTTGTTACTCTTGTGATTTTTTTCGCGGGCTATTTTAGTTTGGTCCAGAGTAGCGGCTCCGATTATTCAATAAAGAATTTGATGCTGTCGCTGGCGTTCATACCTTATCTCGATTTGAACGGTTTTTATCGTCCCGTGATTGGACTTGGCTGGACGCTGAACTACGAAATCTATTTTTATCTCGTCTACATGATCTCGATGAGCATGAGCCACAAATTCAGGGATATCTTGGCCGCGGCGCTGATTATTGTGATGCTGTTTATTTCTCCCCAGGGATATTATCGTGATCCCATCGTGCTGGAATTTATTCTTGGAATCATTCTTGCGAACATTTCGCTTCGGACGGAATTCCGAAAGATCTTGAATCCTGGCGTGGCGGCTGTTCTTTTGTTCGCGAGTGTTGTTTTGCTGTTTATTTTGGATCCCTACGCGCTTGCCGGCGGTCCTTTATTGCGTTTTGGATTGTTCGGCCCGCTGAGCTTTCTGGTGGTCGCTTTGTGCATGCAACTGGAGGGTTTCACACCTCGGTTCGCCTCTCACTTGGGCGACTGGAGCTACTCGCTTTACCTGACCCATGTTTATGTGATTGTACTGGTCACTCGCACCATGGGCCAAAGTTGGATAAGCAATTTGATCGGTGCTTCGCTTGCCATCGCACTCTCGTTTTTGCTTTTCAATCTCTTCGAAATGCCTTCCAACCGATGGTTAAGGAAGTTCGGCTCCCGGCCATCGCCCGATGCGCCGCAAACACAAGCTGTTTGATGCTGGCGGTTACCGGCCGCCGCCCCACATTGACGCAACTTTGAGCGGTGGGCTATTCTTTCGGCAATTTCTTTTGCTCTTCGGGCGGTAAGAGTGAAAAACGCACGCGGTAGGCCGAACGCTCGTCGGCCAAGCCGTCGGGATAAAGGCGTGCAAGTTCCGCGTGCAATTCGGCCAAGGAGGGGAAGCCATCTCGCGTGGCGTCGTCTTCGGTGAGGTCGGACAGTTCGACGCGCTCCACCGTTTCGACGCGAATGTAGCCCGCGCCGGGAATGTAGCTGCGCTGCCCGGCCCGCATCCGACGATGTTTCCAAATGCGCACGGTTTGCGTCTTCTCGCCTTGGCGAATCGCGGGCAGGAATCGTTTCTTAAACAGCAGCATGGCGGAGCGTTTCCATTTGGCAAGACGAAGCGTCAACTCCAAAAGTGTTCTCGCGTTTCACCGCGTTTCCTAAAATTGATCAGATCCGACCGCAAACGATGCCGACCCGTCAGCCGCCAGGTTTCCAAATCGGGAGGACCGAAGGCGTAAAGCAACGCCACCGCCAGCAACGTCAGGCTGGCGGAAACGGGTTGAAACGCTATCACGAATGCCAGCACATGCCGTGTCACGACAAACCCCAGAACCATTGTGGCAAGCATCAGCAGCGGGGTGATGAATACGCGGTCGTATCCGGCGATGAACCAACGCCCGGTGCGCAGGCGGCCCCAAGGATTGATGGGGGAGGCGAACGGCGTCATGTGTTTTATGAGCCGAAAGGCGAATAAAGCGATGCACGGAACAACGACGAAGCAGACTGAAAAAACCTCGAACATCCGGAAGGGAGCGCCCCGTTCCGCATTCGTAAACATCTCTTCCGGCATCATACGCTGCATTGCAACGATGCCGTTCAGAATAAGAAACACAGTAAATGCCGCCAGGGAGCAGATGACAATCCGCTCCAAGGCGGAATAAACAGGGCGGGCGTTTGCCTTGGGGTTGAGCACGCTCATCGGCCAGCCAATAGCTGCAAACTCCCGGTGGAGTTGCCTGGGCTGCGTGTTTGGAATGCGAGTGTTGTTGGCGCGAGTGTTGGCGGTTGCTTGCCTTTCAAATATCTCCACGACTTTCGCACTCCAGGGAAAGCGGCGGAGTTGCAGTTTGAGGCCCACTTGCGTGGCAACCAGAGTCAAGGCGACAAACGTCAGAAAGAGAACAATCAGCAGGAATTCGGCGCCTGTTCGTGGAGACGCTTCGCCGCTGTACGGCGCCAGCCGCTCGAACACTCTGCTGAATTCAATCATTCCCAGACGCCAGCCGATACTCGCCGATGCCGCCAACCCAAGAAACCCGGCGTAGCCCAACCAATAAGGCCCGCCGTGAACCAACATTCGCAATGTAATGATCGTATAAACGCCCAGCGCCGCCGTCACCGGCGCCAACCAACAGAAGCCGCCCACGGGCAAGGTAAATACCGTGAAAACCGCCATGCTGGCTGCATCTTGCCAGCATAACGTGACTGGCCCCAGCGGCAGCGGTCGCGGATATTTCCAAGGCGTGGCCGAAAGCCAACGGTAGTAGTCAGGGTTATGCATCGGGTGCGACTGCATCGCTCGCAGGCCGCCGTAAAAAGCGGCGCAAACAAATACAAACGGCGTCAATGCCAGCGAACCCTTGCGCCAAAAATCGGGGCTCATCGGTAGTGAATCGGCCGAGATGGGCTGCCCCACCACCCAAATCAAACTCAGCACCACGGTGTAAATCATCGCGACGGATAGAGAAATCAGCACGGCGGCGCCCACGGCGTACTCCGCCGGGTTGATCACCCGCAGCCACGTCCAGAAGCGTTTCATGGCGTCTCCTCCGGACGGAAGTAGCGGTCGATATTTTCCACCGTTTCGGGAAACACCGACTGTTGCAAAGCCTCTTCCAACGTGGCGGCTCCCGCCTGTTCGATCAACGCTTGGGGCGTGGCGTAGTCGGCCACTTTTCCTTCCTTTAAAACGAGCACCCGCGTGGCGACTTCCGCCACCAGCGAAGGCACGGGCGTGGTCATGACGACGGTGATGTCTTGATTTTTGGCCAACCGCTTGAGCACTTCCTTGAGCGCGAGAATGCCGGCGGGATCGAGCCCTCCGCCGAAAGGTTCGTCCAACAGCAACACGGGCGCTTCGCTGATCAGCGCGGCGGAAATGCCGATTTTGTGTTTCTGGCCGTTGGAATAACCCGACGTTGTTTTGTCGGCCTGCTGTTGCAAATCGAACAGCGTCAGCAGCCGATCAACATGATCGAACAACCGCCGCGAGGGAATGTCGTACACCTGGCCGACCGCCACCAGCAGTTCGCGCCCGGTTCGCAATGATGGCAGCCAGGGCTGGTCGGGCAGATAATACACTTGGCGCCGGATGGCCTGTTCGTCTTCGGGCGACGCACCGCGGGTGCGTCCGTCAATTTGCACGCGGCCTTCGACCGGGCAGAGCAACCCCGCCAGCACGCCCAGCAACGTGCTCTTGCCCATGCCGTTGGGGCCGATCACACAAATCTGCTCGCCCTGGGGCACATGAAAACTAACATCTCGCAACACCGGCGCCACGCCGTAATGATGCCAAACGTGCTCCACTTGAATCATGATGGGTTACCTGGGGGGGGTTGGAGTTCACGCTTACGCGAGCGCGTTGTGGTACAATTTTTTGCTCGCCCCACGGCAGAGAAATTTCAACCACGGAGAGCACCGAGACCACAGAGAAGAAGAACCTCGAACTCCATGAACTAAACACATCGCCCGATGCGTCAAGCTCTGTGGTCTCGGTGCTCTCTGTGGTTAAAACGTCTTTTTTCGCCTCGACGTCTGGTGGAATACCAATTTTTGGTTCGAGTCGTCCCCAAATATTTCGTTCGCCGGCCGGTATTATTGCGTTTGGCAACCGGCGGGCGGGGCCAAACCCTTGAGTTGCAATCTTTTATCGAACAGAGAGTTTATCAACATGACGACGCATTCCAACCGCCGCCAGTGGCTTTCCAATATATCTTGCACGGCGGCGTTGGGCGCTGCCGGCGCGGTGCTCGCGCAAACAAAAACAGCCGCCGCCAAATCGGCTGACGAGACAACGCAAGAGAAACTTCGCTATTGCCTCAACACCAGCACGTTGCGGGGCCACAAATTGACCCTGGTGGAGGAAATCGAAATTGCCGCCCAAGCCGGATACGACGGCATCGAACCCTGGATGGGCGAAATCAACCAGCACCAAAAGTCGGGCGGCAGTCTGACCGATTTGCGCAAACGCATTGCCGACGCCGGGCTAAAAGTCGAGAGCGCGATCGGCTTTGCGCGTTGGATCGTCGACGACCCCAAAGCCCGCCGCCAAGGTCTCGAAGCCGCCCGCCGAGATATGGACGCACTACGCCAAATTGGCGGCACGCGCATTGCCGCGCCGCCCACCGGCGCCACCAAGCAAACCGGCTTCGATCTGTTCGCCGCCGCCCGCCGCTACGCCGACCTCTGCGCCTTGGGCGAGAAGCTGGGCGTCACGCCGCAACTCGAGGTTTGGGGGTTTTCCAAAACGCTGAGCCGGTTGGGAGAAACGGCCTTGGTGGCGATCGAAAGCGGCCGCGCCGACGCCTGTATTTTGCCCGACGTTTACCACATTTATAAAGGCGGATCTGATTTTAACGGCTTTCGGCTGCTCAACGCCGCCAAGATTCACGTGCTGCACATGAACGATTATCCGGCGGAGCCCCCCCGCGAGACCATCTCGGACGCCGACCGCGTGTATCCTGGCGATGGCGTCGCGCCGCTGAACGACATCTTGCAGACCATCACCGCCAACGGCTTTCGCGGCGCCCTTTCGTTGGAACTTTTCAACCGCACTTATTGGCAGCGCGACGCGAGGCAAGTCGCGGGAACCGGGTTGGAAAAAATGCGAGCTGCGGTGCATAACGCACTGGGGTAACTTCGGGAAATTGTCAATAGTTATTTGTCAATCGTCATTTGTCATTGAAGTGGCGCCCGTTGCGTTCCGGCGCACCGCAGGCGCCGAATTACGAGTGGAGCCGGCGCGCCGAAAGAAATGCTGGCGTTGTTCATTGGGCAAAGGCAATAGAATCATCGGCGAATTATCCGTTGGTTGCCGCCGAATGCCAAATGACAATTGACAAATAACTATTGATAAATGAGGTTTAAGTCTTCTCAATGAACGAGCGGGATGTCGGCTACACCCGGAAGATACAAAGATTTTCCCTGTTCGTTTTAATCGCTGCAATCGTCAATGCGGCGGCGTCCGACGCATGCTATGTTTCGTTATTAGCGTTGTCGAGCCGCGTTTGCGCTGCACATGGTTTGTGCGGCCGCGAAACCAACCTCTCCCTCATGTAGTCGGTGTTTGCTGGTCATGATTCACGTGCGAGAGTTAACAAAATCGTACACCGACATGGCGCAAGGTCGGAATGTGGCCTTGGCGGGCATCAGTTTCGACGTAATGCCCGGCCAGATTTATGGATTACTGGGCCCCAACGGCGCCGGAAAAACAACCGCATTGCGAATTCTCAGCACGGTGCTTCAGCCCAGCGGCGGAGCGGCGACCGTGAACGGGTATAATGTCGTCACGCAGCCGGCCCAAGTGCGGCGGCAACTCGGTTTCGTCAGTGCGAACACAGCTGTTTATGACCGCATGACCGGCTGGGAAATGGTCGAATACTTCGGCCGTCTGTATGGCTTGGAAGACGACCTGCTGCGGAATCGGATGGAAGTGATTTTTGATCGCTTGCAGATGAACGACATTCGCGATGTGCTCGGCGCCAAGATGTCGACCGGCATGCAACAGAAGGTCTCGATTGCGCGAGCCATCGTGCATGATCCGCCGGTGCTGATTTTTGACGAAGCCACGTCGGGGCTTGATGTTTTGGTGGCCCGAGCGCTGATGGGCACGGTTTCGGAACTGCGCGATCAGGGAAAGTGCATCGTTTTCTCGACGCACATCATGCGCGAAGCGGAGCGGCTGTGCGACAAAATAGCGATCATGCACCGCGGGCGTTTTCTGGCGGAAGGCGCGTTGGAGGAACTGCTTGAATCTCGACAAGAGAACGACCTGGAAGAGCTGTTTTTTGGTTTGATTTCCCAGCACGACGAAAGATGGCTGGCGGGCGCGTTTGAGACGCCGGCCGGTCGGAACGAATAAACGTTATGAAGTGGTTGAATGTTAAGTTGATATTTCAGCGGGAAGTGCGTGATCAACTGCGCGATCGCCGCACGATGTTCACTATTTTCGTATTGCCGCTGTTGCTCTATCCGCTGATGGGCATGTCGATGATGCAGGTCGCGCAGTTTCTTCGCGAGCACCCCACGAAAATTCTTGTTCTCGGCGCCGATCAACTCCCCGCCGAACCGCAGTTGATCGAGGAAAATCGATTTCTCAGCAAGTATTGTCTTAATCAAGACGACGCCCGCCTGCTGGAGCTTACGCTGGGCGATGGCGAAGAGACGGGTTATTCCAAGGGAAAGCAGGCGTCATTCGACCAACGCATGCAGGCGGTTATTGATCGAGGCGAATTCGACGCCGTGTTGGTTTTCCCGCCTGGGTTTGGGCGGCGTCTGGCGGATGCCGCAGCCGGCGCCGGCGAAGTTCGCCCACCGCAAGCCGATGCAATTCGACCAAGAATCTTCTACAACACCACCAAAGATAAATCGCGCATGGCGCACGACCGCATTTCGTACGTGCTACGCGCGTGGCGAGAACACATGGTGGCCGCGACGCTGGCGCGAAACAAACTTCCCGCACTCACCACCCGACCCTTTCAGGTGGAATATCGAGACGTGGCGCCGGTGGCCAGCCGGCGAGCGGCGGTGTGGTCGAAGGTGCTGCCGTTTGTCGTCTTGATCTGGGCGCTCACGGGCGCCTTTTACCCCGCGATCGATCTGTGTGCCGGCGAAAAGGAACGCGGCACCTTGGAAACGCTGTTGTGCAGTCCGGCCGGTCGTAACGAAATTGTGTTTGGGAAACTGGCCACCGTGATGGTGTTCAGCATGGCCACCGCGCTGTTGAACTTGCTCGTGATGAGCGGCACCGCTACGTTTGCCGTCCGCCAACTGGAGGCGTCGGCGGGACAGCCGTTGGCGATTGGCTCGCCTCCGCTCTCCGCGATTTGGTGGCTGGTGCTGGCCTTGATTCCGCTTTCGGCTTTATTCAGCGCGTTGGCGTTGGGCATCGCCACGTTTGCTCGCAGCGCGAAAGAGGGGCAGTATTATTTGATGCCCCTGCTGATGATCACGCTGCCGCTGATGATGCTGCCGATGTTGCCGGGCGTCGAACTCGACCTCGGAACCAGCCTAATTCCGGTTTCCGGCGTGATGCTGCTCCTGCGAGCCTTGATCGAGGGAGAATACGCGCGGGCCGCCCAATTCACACTGCCGGCGATGGGCGTCACGATTCTGTGTTGTCATTTCGCCATCCGCTGGGCGATCGATCAATTCAACAACGAAAGCGTGCTCTTTCGCGAAGGCGAGCGGTGGCGCCTTGACTTATGGATGAAGAACCTTATTTCGCAGCGAGAAGACACGCCCACCTTCGCAGCCGCCATTATGTGTGGCGTGCTGATTCTCATGATGCGGTTTTTCTCCTCGATGATGGCCTCCACGCCCGGCCATTGGCAAGGCTTCGTGACCTCCACCTTGTTGGTGCAAATTGCGTTTATCGCCACGCCCGCGCTGTTGATGTCGATCATGCTGACCCGCCGTCCTCGCCGCACGCTGTTGCTGCAAATGCCGCACCCCGCCGCCATACCGGCAGCCATTGGGCTCGCCGTGGCGCTGCATCCAGCCGTGGTGAAAATGGGGGAATTCATCAGTTGGTTGTATCCGATGAGCGCGGAAACGACGCGTTTGCTGGAGCCGATTGGCGCCATGCTGAACGAAGCGCCGCTTTCGGTATTATTGCTGGCGATGGCGCTCGCGCCGGCCATTTGCGAGGAACTCGCCTTCCGAGGTTTTATCCTTTCGGGATTTCGCCACATGGGGCATCGGCGGTCGGCCGTTTTGTTGAGCGCCGTTTTCTTTGGCGTCACGCATGGCATTTTGCAGCAGTCGATTTCCGCCACGGCGGTGGGCATGGTGCTGGGATATTTGGCGGTGCAAACAGGTAGTTTGCTGCCCTGCGTTTTGTTTCACTTCACGCACAATTCGCTACTCCTGATCGCGGGCCGCTTGCCGAATTCCGACCTGATTTACGACAAAACGACCGTCGTTCTGGGAACCTTGGCGGCCGTCAGTATTTTGCTTTGGGTGCGCAGCTTGCCGAAGCATTATACCGATGAGGAAAAACGGCAAGGCGTGCTCGAACATCCGCAGCCCGCGCCAGTGATCAAGTGATCAAGTGATCGTGATCAAGTGATAACAGATGCATGCAAGCGTCGCTCAAGGCGTTTCCCGTTCAAACAGCCGCCAGCGCCGTGGGCGCCGGGAAGTTGGAGCAGAGTTCTCGCACGTCGTTTCGGATCGTCTCGATTGCGGCGGTGTTTTCGGGATCGCGCAGCGCGGCGAGAATCCAACCCCCAATGCGGCGCATTTCCTCGACGCCCATGCCGCGCGAAGTGAGCGCTGGCGTGCCGATGCGAACGCCCGAAGGATCGACCGGCTTGCGTTCATCGTACGGAATCATGTTCTTGTTCACGGTAATTCCACACGCGCCAAGCGAGGCTTCGGCGATTTTTCCGCCAATTCCCAGCGGCGTCACATCGACCAGCATCAGGTGGTTGTCGGTGCCGCCGCTGACCAAGGTCAGTCCGCCGGCGGCGAGCGTATCGGCCAGCGCTTTGGCGTTATCGATCACGGCTTGTGCGTATTGCTTGAACTCCGGCAGCAACGCTTCGCCAAAGCAAACCGCCTTGCCCGCCACGACATGCATCAACGGACCGCCCTGCACGCCGGGAAACACGCTGCGGTCAAGATCCTTGGCGTATTCCTTCTTGCAGAGCACCATGCCGGCGCGAGGACCGCGCAGCGTTTTGTGCGTGGTGGTGGCGACAAAGTCAGCCACTTCGGTCGGGTTATCGTGCAAGCCCGCCGCCACCAACCCGGCGTAGTGCGCCATATCGACAAACAACAAAGCGCCGCACTCACGGGCGATATCGGCGAACTTCGCATGCATGATTTCCCGTGGATACGCGCTGGCGCCGGCCACGATCATTTTGGGTTTGTGCTCCTTGGCCAAGCGAGCGACTTGATCGAAGTCGATACGATGCGTGTCGGGCGTGACGCCGTAGCTGTGAAAGTCGTACAACTTTCCCGACGCATTGAGCCGCATGCCGTGCGTTAAATGGCCGCCGT